>NZ_CP133779.1:0-305779 GCF_034347425.1 Undibacterium sp. CCC3.4 | reverse complement strand
GTTGCTGCTGTTATTGTCGTTTGCGGTCTGGATCTGAGCGTTCGTGGCCTGAGGAAGCGCGGATTAAATCCGGGCTTCTTTAATGCGCCAGCTTGAGCATGAGGCCGGTAATCAGTGCGCTCTGGACTATACCTGCCGAAACGATCCAGCGAATATTGTCGGATTGAGTTTTAGCTATTTTTCTCAGTAGTACGTGCTCAAGTCTGGCAATGTCAGACTTCGTCTCTTGCCGAAATGCAGCGAACTCGGCTTGCATCTCTTGGCGAAATGCATCCATATCGGACCGCATTTTTTGCTGAAATGCAGCCATTTCAGCTTGAATCTCCCGGCGGAATACTTCCATTTCGGAATGTATTTTTTGCTGAAACGCAGCCATTTCGGCCCGCATTTCTTGACGAAACGCATCCATGTCAGCCCGCATTTCTTGACGAAACGCATCCATGTCAGCCCGTATCTGGTGACGAAAGATTGTCATATCTGATTTCATTTCTTGCTGGGAAGCTTCCATGTTGATGCCAATTTCGGTGCGCAGCGCAGTAATGCTGCAATCCATTTTGACCAGCTTTTCATTGATATCTTGTTTATCGGAAATATGTTCGCGTAGACCAGCTTGCTCA
Organism: Undibacterium sp. CCC3.4; assembly: GCF_034347425.1. Lineage (GTDB taxonomy): Bacteria > Pseudomonadota > Gammaproteobacteria > Burkholderiales > Burkholderiaceae_D > Undibacterium. The sequence goes on along the minus strand of NZ_CP133779.1, from coordinate 305,162 downwards.
GCTTGCATGATTTCTGCCAACAGACTACTCTGTGCTTTTGCTTGCTGTGGAGGCACGCCGGCGGCTTCGAGTTGTTCAGTCATGCGCAGGGTATTGAAGGGGATGGCATTCATTATTGGACTCCTCATGCACGTTCATATCTTTTAATTATCCACTTGTCTGCTTTATGAGCAAGCGGCTTTTTCGCAATAACGTGCTGCCATCAGCGCCTGAGGCCGCGACATTGAGGGCTTTACTCACAGCGAAAATCCTCTATATTAGCTGGACTATGTGGATATATCTGATACGAAGATTTCGAACTCAGTCTTCTATAAGATATAATACCCATGTATTCTGAAATGACGTGTCACATGATGATATGGCGTTCTTTCCAATGTAGCATCACTACTAGCCGAGCACATGGCCGATTCCCAAAAAACGCACTTGCCACCAGTCCGTGAGTTTTTCATCCAAGGTATCACCAGCGATGGAAAGCCATTTCGCCCCAGCGATTGGGCGGAGCGTCTGTGCGGCGCCATGTCCTGTTTCAGTCCTGATGGCGGGCGTCACTCACACCTGCAATATTCCCCGTATGTGCGACCGATACTGTTGAATGGCATACGTTCGGTGGTAGTTAACGAGGCGATACGTGAAATTGAGCCATTGGCTTATCATTTTGTCCTCAGTTTTGCCAAAGATAATGATTTGCAAATCATCGATGCCTGTCTGCTGCCCGAGCCGCCGCCGGCCAAAGCATAGCAACACTCTGCCGGTATCAGGCAAATGCTTGCATGATCTGCTCCCTGAGCCAGAGATTGGCTGGGTCGAGCGTCACATTTTGGTGCCAGTACAAATACACATCCCAAGAGGGCATGCTCAACGGCAGCGGTAAAATCTGATTGCCGAATTGTTCATTCGCTATTCTGGCATAGGCTTCAGGCATCGTCAGCAGCAATTCAGTCTGGCTGACCACGCGACAAGCGGCAAAATAGTGTTGGCAGCGCAAGCGTATACGCCTTTGCAAGCCTAGCCGGCTCAATTCAAAATCTTCCAAGCCCATCCCTTTCCGGCGCGAACTGGCGAGAATGTGCTCGGCGTCCAAATATTGTTCGAGGCTGAGTGTGCCGCTGATCAGCGGATGGCCGGCGCGCGCCAAAACCACGGTCGTGTCACGTGAGATTTGCTGGCGTCGTATTTGATTTGGCAAGGGCAGCAGCATGTCGATGGCGACATCGAGCGTGCCGGCCGCCAATTCATTGACAAGTTCGCGCCGTTCCACCTGAATCGCTGCCAGATTGATACCGGGGGCGGTACGCGTGACTTGCGCCAACAATGGCGGCAGCACTGTTGCTTCCAGTACATCGCGCAATGCCAAATGAAATTGCTTGTTTTCCAATGCGGGGTTGAATTTTCCGCTATCGGTCAGGGTCATCTCCAAGCCGCGCAGCGCTTGCCGCACCGGTTCGATGATGCTGCGCGCCAGTGGCGTTGAGACCATGATTTGTCCTTGGCGCACAAACAAGGGGTCGTCGAACAGTGTGCGTAAGCGTTTGAGAGCGTGACTGATGGCCGGTTGCGTCAAATTCAATTGTATGCTCGCACGCGTGACCGTACCTTCGTTGTAAATCGCCTCAAAGACGATGAATAAATTCAAATCGACGCGTGATATATGCATGAGATTAATAATGTTTGATAATAACTATTCATTTGATCAATTATAGACGCGGCCGTAGACTGAGGACTCAGTAATTTCATTTGAGTGGAGCGGGAATGGCACAGATTTACCTCGTGCGTCATGGACAGGCTTCCTTTGGCAGCCAAAATTACGATCAATTGTCACCATTAGGCTTACAACAAGCGCAGCACCTCGGACGCTGGTGGGCTGCTCGGGCACTGGTGCCGGATCGCGTGATCTGCGGTGCCATGATGCGGCACCAACAAACTGCCGCGGCTTGCATGGCAGAACTTGGTGCTGGCGATCAAGGTCGCTGGCAAGCTGCCGATGCCGGTTTTAACGAATACAATCACCACGAGGTGCTGGCGCGACATATGCCAGCCTTCGACGATCCGGCTGCAGTCAAGCATTTTCTGCTCAATACCGTCAATGGCAAGCAGGAATTTCAAGCGATCTTTGCTGCCGCGATCACGCGTTGGATGTCCGGTTTGCATGCCGCCGACTACAGTGAAACGTGGCCAGCGTTCAGCCAGCGCTGTATCGCTGCCTTAACGCGTCAGTTGGCGCTTGCTGACGATGCCAAACATATCGCTATCTTTACTTCCGGCGGCACGATCTCTGCCTTGTGCCAGCATGTATTGGGTTTTCCCGACGCTAAATTTTCCGAACTCAACTGGTCGCTGGTCAATAGTGGCGTGACGCGTTTGCATGTACAACCGGGACGACTGGGTTTGGCCGGCTTGAATAATTTTTCTCATCTTGAAGTCTTGAATGATTCACGCAACATTACTTATGTATAGGACAGCATGATGAACGACAGTTTTGATTTGACTGGAAAAATCGCCCTCGTGACCGGTGCCAGTCGCGGTATCGGTGCGGCGGCGGCGCGTACTTTGGCCGCGCAGGGCGCCTATGTGATCGTCTCCAGCCGCAAGCAGGAAGCGTGTGCGGCGGTGGTGGCTGAAATCGTCGCCGCCGGCGGCCGCGCCGAGGCACGCGCTTGTCATATCGGCGAGTTGGCACAGATCGACGCCTTGTTTGCCGGCATCACGGCCACGCATGGTCGGCTCGATATCTTGGTCAATAATGCCGCGACCAATCCGCATTTCGGTCATATCACCGATACCGATGTCGGTGCGTTTCAAAAGACGGTCGACGTCAACATCCGCGGTTATTTTTTCATGTCCACGGCCGGCGTCAAGTTGATGGCCCTGCATGGTGGTGGCAGCATCATCAATGTCGCCTCAGTCAATGGCGTCGTGCCCGGCGCGATGCAAGGGATTTATTCAATTACCAAAGCGGCCGTGATTGCCATGACCAAATCGTTCGCGCTCGAATGCGCGGCGCTTGGCGTGCGCGTCAATGCGCTGTTGCCGGGTGCGACTGATACCAAGTTTGCTTCGGCTTTGTTTCATAATCCGGAGATTTTGGAGCGGGCCTTGCGGCGCATTCCTTTGCAGCGTATCGCCGAGCCGGAAGAAATGGCTGGCACCATTTTGTATCTGGCCTCGCCAGCCTCAAGTTATACCACCGGCGCTTGCATCAATGTCGACGGCGGCTATCTCGTCAGCTAAGTTTCACCATTCAAGGAGCATTTCATGGACTTTCAATACAGCGATAAAGTGCAGCAATTGCAACACAGTTTGAGCGCTTTCATGGCCGAACATATTTATCCTAACGAAGCCGTTTTCTATGCAGAAATCGCGGCCAATCGCCAAGCCGGTAACCCGTGGATACCGACCCGTATCGTCGAACAACTGAAGCGCCGCGCACGTGACGCCGGCTTGTGGAACTTGTTCTTGCCGCAATCCGATCATGGTGCCGGTTTGACGAATCTGGAATACGCGCCGCTGTGCGAAATCATGGGGCGCTCCTTGTGGTCGGCCGAAGTGTTCAATTGTTCGGCGCCGGATACCGGCAATATGGAAGTATTGGCTCGTTACGGCAGCGCGGCCCAGCAGCAGCAATGGTTGGCCCCCTTGTTGCGTGGCGAAATACGCTCGTGTTTTGCGATGACCGAACCGGCCGTTGCGTCTTCCGATGCCACCAACATCGAAGCCTCAATACGTCGCGATGGCGATGAGTATGTGGTCAACGGTCGCAAGTGGTGGTCGTCCGGTGCCAATGACCCGCGCTGCCAATTGTTTATTTTCATGGGTAAGAGCGATCCTGATAATGTCAATCGCCATGCTCAGCAATCGATGATTATCGTGCCGCGCGATACGCCTGGCGTGACGATACTGCGGGCCTTGCCGGTGTTCGGCTACGACGATGCGCCGCATGGTCATGGTGAAGTCTTGTTCGATAACGTAAGAGTACCGCTGAGTAATATATTGCTGGGGGAAGGGCGCGGCTTTGAAATTGCCCAAGGTCGTCTCGGTCCGGGCCGGATTCACCATTGCATGCGCTTGATCGGTTTGGCTGAACGCGCGCTCGAAGACATGTGCAAGCGCTCGCTGACCCGGGTCGCCTTCGGTAAGCGCGTGGCCGAACAAGGGGTAACGCTGGAGCGCATTGCCAATGCCCGCATTTTGATCGATCAGGCGCGCTTCCTGGTATTGAATGCGGCGCAAATGATGGATACGGTCGGCAACAAGGCGGCGGCCAAGGAGATCGCTATGATCAAAGTGGCAGCACCGAATATGGCTTGCCAAGTGATCGACTGGGCCATTCAGGTGCATGGTGGTGGCGGTGTGTCGGATGATTTCGGTCTCGCCTATGCCTACGCCCAAGCCCGTACCCTGCGTCTGGCCGATGGTCCTGATGAAGTGCATCGCAATCAGATCGGTAAGATGGAGTTAAAAAAATACGCGACGGCGAAGTAAACGGCGTCGATGTTCAGAACCGTCAGGACAGTAAGGACAGCGCCGGCACACAACAGGGGGACCTGCTTGTGTGTCGGCTTTTGTCGCATGTGATAGTCATTTGAAACAACGATCGATTGAGGAGACTGAAAATGAGCACTGCACCATGGACCACCTCTTACCCCGCCGGCGTACGCTGGGATGCCGACTTGCCAACTTCGAGCGTGCCGCAATTGCTGCACGATGCGGTGGCCAAATGGCCGCTGCAACCGGCCTTGGAATTCATGGGACAGCGACTCAGCTATCGCCAATTGCAGGATATGGTCGATCGCGCGACTTGCGGTCTGCAGCGACTCGGGCTTAAGCCGGGCATGCATGTCGGCTTATTTCTTCCGAATACACCACACTATGTGATTTGTTTTTTCGCTATCCTGCAAGCCGGCGCCATTGTCGTCAATTACTCGCCGCTCGATGCAGCACAAGTGCTCAAGCATAAAATCGAAGACAGTCATACCGATTTTCTGGTGACGCTCGATATGAGCATGCTCTATCCGCAGATGGCGCAGATGCTCGGCACCACGCGCTTGCAAAAGCTGATCGTCGGAAATCTGGCCGAAATGTCGCCGCAACCGGCGGCGCTGCATGCACACCTTAGCCAGGCCGGTCAGCTGTGCAGCATACCGAGCGATGCACAACATGTCTTGTTTGCTGACTTGATCGATAACGACGGTGCTTACCAAATGCTGGCCAGCGCGCAAACGGTCGAGCAAATCGCGGTATTGCAGTACACCGGCGGCACCACCGGTTTGCCGAAAGGGGCCATGCTGACGCATGCGAACTTAACCACGGCATGCAGCCAAATCATGGAAACCACCAATGTCACACCGCGTGTGCTGATGGAAGGGCGCGAACGCTTGCTGGCAGTGCTGCCCTTGTTCCATATTTATGCGCTGACTGTCGACATGTTGTTCGGCATACGCTTGGGTGCGGAAATTATTTTGCACAGCCGTTTCGATGTTGATGCCGTGGTCAAGGATTTGACCAACAAAAAAATTACTATCTTCCCCGGTGTACCGACCATGTATACGGCCATCATTCATTACCCTGATATCGGTCATTACGATTTGAGTGCGCTGAAATTTTGTAATTCCGGCGGCGCACCCTTGCCGGGCGAAGTATTGCAGCAATTTCAAATACTGACCGGTTGTCATTTATTGGAAGGCTGGGGCATGACTGAAACCTCACCCACCGGTACCTTCACCCCGCTCGGAGGCGTGCGCAAACCTGGTTCATGCGGCTTGCCGACACCGGGCATCGATTTCAAATTCGAGAGTTTGGACGCCCCGGGTCAGTATGTCGCCGCCGGCGAGCGCGGCGAAATTTGTGTGGCCGGGGCCAATGTCATGCGCGGATACTGGAACAAACCCGAAGCCAATCAAAGTGCCTTCACGGCCGATGGCTATTTCCGCACCGGCGACGTTGGCTACATGGATAGCGACGGCTATGTCTACATCGTCGATCGTACCAAGGACATGATTTTATCGGGTGGTTACAACGTTTATCCGCGCAATATCGAAGAAGCGATTTACCAGCATCCGGCGGTGGCGGAAGTCAGCGTCATCGGTATTCCCGACGCTTATCGCGGCCAAGCGGCGAAGGCTTTCATTAAACTCAAGACCGGTCAGAGTGACTTGAGTTTCGAGCAATTGAAAGCATTTTTGCAGGATAAACTGGGCAAGCATGAAATGCCACAGGCGATAGAAATTCGCGCCGAATTGCCGAAGACACCGGTTGGCAAATTGTCGAAGAAAGAGTTGTACGACGAAGAGGCGAAAAAGCGCAGCGCCGCCTGAAGTCGTTCCCGTATGGCTTACAATAGCGCCTGAAGGCGGCGCTGTAGTCCGTCATTGCCGGGCATAGGCGTCAATATGAAAATTCTGCTGGTCGAAGACGATCCCATGATCGGTGAAAATATTCAGATTGCGCTCGAGAGCGAAGCTAATCTGGTTGACTGGATCAATAACGGCGACGATGCCGAACAAGCGCTGCAACTGCATGACTACGATGTGCTGTTGCTGGACTTGAGTCTGCCGCAACGCGATGGCATGGAAATTCTGCGCGCGTTGCGCAAGCGTGGCGACAGCTTGCCGGTCTTGCTGATGACGGCGCGTGACACGGTGCCACAACGGGTGGCCGGTCTCAATGCCGGTGCCGACGATTATCTGATCAAACCCTTCGACCTCGATGAACTGATCGCCCGCATGCATGCGTTGGTACGGCGTGCTTGCGGCCGTATCGATGATGTGTATCGCCATGGCGAGGTCAGCATTAAGGCACGCACGCGCCAAGTCAGTCGGCATGCCGAGACGGTGATTTTATCGGCGCGCGAATGGGCGATTGTCGATGCGCTCATTGCCAGGCCCGGTGCGATTCTCTCGCGCGGCCAACTGGAAGAATACCTGTTTGGCGGTGCCACCGATATCGAAAGCAATGCCATCGAAGTGTATATCCATGGCTTGCGCAAAAAATTGGGCCAGAAATTCATCGTCAATGTGCGCGGAGTCGGTTACATGGTGGAAAAAAATCCATGAAATCCTTACGTGTGCAAATGATCGTGTTGTTTGGTTTGGCCATGGCGCTGACTGCAGCCTTGCAGTTTGCCAGTTCGTTTCAGGTGATCGTGCGCGAAGCCAACAAATTGTTTGATTTTCATATGCAGCAAATGGCGCTGGCTTTACAAGACGGTGATTTCCAGCAGCTCAACTGGCGCACGGTACCCGGCATCGAAAGTAATAATTTTGATTTTGTCGTACAAGTGTGGAGTGCCGACGGCGCACAGGTGTACCAATCGCGCCAGTACCGGGTGTTGCCGCAGCAAGCGGTACTCGGTTATTCCAATACCGTGCTCGATAACGGCGAGTGGCGTATCTACGCCGCCCAAGCGCAAGGCCGCGTGATCCAAGTGGCGCAAAAAACCAGTGCGCGCCGCCAGCGTGCCATCAGCATGGCCATGAGTTCGGTTATGCCGATTGTGCCGGTGGCGCTGTTGTTGTTTGCTGTTGCTTGGTGGGCGATCAGTATCGCGCTCGCGCCGCTGACACGGATAGGCAAGGAGCTGGCGCAACGCAGTACCGATTCGGTGGCTACCGTGTCGGATGCCGGAGTGCCGCAAGAAGTCTCGCTGTTAGTGACGGAATTGAATTCACTGCTGTTACGCATGGGCCGCGCCTTGCAGTCGCAGCAGCGTTTCGTCGCCGATGCCGCGCATGAATTACGCTCACCGATTACGGCCGTGCGTTTGCAAGTGCAAAACCTCGGACGTGCACGCGATGAAGTCAGCCATGAGCAAGCGGTGCGCCGGCTATTGGGTGGGGTCGATCGCGCCGGCCATTTGGTCGAGCAGTTGCTGGCGCTGGCGCGTCAGGATCCATCGTCGACGCCATTACCCCTGCATTGTTCACTCAGTGCTTGCGCCGAACAAGCGCTCAATGATGTACTCGTGTTGGCCGGCAGTCGGCAGATCGATGTGCATAGTCAGCTTGAGCCTGATTTGTTCATCGCCGGCGAGAGCGAAAGTCTGCGCGTCATGATCCGCAATTTACTCGACAATGCGATTCGCTATATTCCCGCACACGGCCAAGTCACGCTGGCATTGACGCGTACACCGGCAGGTATCTTGCTCGTGGTCGAAGACAGTGGTGCCGGTATTGCGGCGGCCGAGCGCAGCCGGATTTTCGATCGCTTTTATCGCGTGCCCGGCACCAGCGTCAGCGGCAGCGGTTTGGGCTTGGCCATCGTCAAAGCCATCGCTGAGCGGCATCATGCCAACATTACGCTGGGCGAGGCAAGCTTGGGTGGCTTGGCCGTGCGGCTGTTTTTTTCGCCGCAATCTTGAGTAAGCCGCTTTGTTTACGGCTATTTTCTGCATTCATGCTGTTTTCTTAAGTTACACCTAAGTATAGTAGTGCACTATGGCAAGGTTTTAGATTCAGCGCTCGCGTGTGTTTGCCGGCGCCTTTGTATTTCCTCGCTATTTCACGCTATATCCATCTCACAGGACCATCATGTACGCCACCATTCCATTCCGCCGTCTCGCCACTCTTGCCGCCGCCACTGTTCTGGCAGCTTGTAGCTCACCGGTCAAGCTGGCCGAGAAGCCGGTCGTCGCGACGCCGGTTCAAGCAGCGCCGGCCGATACCCGTGCCGTTGCGGCCGTGGTGGCACCGAGCGTCGATCCGCTCAATGACCCTAGCAGTGTGCTGGCCAAGCGCAGCATCTATTTTGATTTTGATAAGTATGCAGTCAAGTCTGAATTTACCCCGGTCATCAGCGCCCACGCACAATATTTGAGTAAAGCCAGCGGCAAGAAAATTCTGATCCAAGGAAACACCGATGAACGCGGTGGCAGTGAGTACAATCTGGCGCTGGGCCAGAAACGTGCTGAAGCCGTGCGCAAAGCAATGGCTTTGTCGGGCACACCGGAAGCGCAGATGGAAGCGGTTTCCTTGGGTAAGGAAAAACCTAAAGCCAGTGGCAACGATGAAGCGGCTTGGAGCGAAAATCGTCGCGCTGATATCGTCTACTCACAGAAGTAAACCGCAGCAGCGGTTTGATTCCGGGCCGCTGAGCGGCCCGGAATACTTTTAACCGCGCCGATTACATCGCTGTGAACAATTGCCGCACGGATTTAATCCTTGCGGCGCTTGACAAGCACGCTGCAAAGCGAGAATACTGAGCGACTTTTCGCTCTCACTGTACCGGGTCGTCGCCTTATGCTTAAACGTTTCATTCTGTTATTCGCTCTTTCCCCTATTTTTCCGGCATGTGCCGTGCAAGTTAATTCGCAAAATGCCATCATCGTCGAAGATGGCAGTGGCAAGATTTTATTTGAAAAAAATGCCGGCACGGTCGTGCCCATCGCCTCGTTGACCAAATTGATGACGGCGATGGTCGTGCTTGATGGTCGTCCGGACATGGGAGAAAAAATTTGCATAGAAACGGCCGACCTCGATGTGCTCAAACACAGCGCTTCCCATGTGCCGGTCGGTACCACGCTGGCGCGCCGTGAAGTTTTGCAATTGGCCTTGATGTCGTCGGATAATCGTGCCGCCGCGGCCTTGGCGCGCACTTATCCGGGCGGGAACGCGGCCTTTGAAAAAGCCGTGAATGTAAAAATAAAGGCGCTGGGCATGAGCAGCACAGTGATGAAAGAACCAACCGGCTTGTCGCCCGAGAATACTTCAACGGCCAACGATTTGGTCAAGATGGCCGTCGCAGCGTCGCATTATCCTGCTATCACCGACATAACGACCGATAGTTCCGACACGATCGCCATCAAAGGGCGCATGCGTTTGTTTCACAACACTAACCGCTTAGTTGGTAGCAAGGGCTGGGATATTTTATTGTCCAAGACCGGGTTCACCAATGAGGCCGGGAGTTGTTTGATCATGCGCATCCAGCTGGCTGACAAGAAAGCCACGCTGGTGCTGTTGCATGCCACGGCGAGTTCTTCGCGTTTTGCCGATGCCAAAAATATCCGCCATTTGCTGGCGCAAGGCGGTAGCGTCGCTGCGCGCGCGCAAAAACGCGGGCGCGCCACCTGATCGGCTTCGATTCACTCTGCGCTTGCGCTGAAAAAAAACGGGCGTTGACTTCACAGTCAGCGCCCGTTTTCATTGCCAGCGATGGTTTACGATTGCTATGGTGCCGTGCACAGACAGTGGGTGATGGCCATATAACCCTTGCCATCTTTATTCAAATCCGCCAACCACAGGAAGTCGGCCCCGATCTGGGCCGCCGCAGCTGGTGGGATGCCGCTCGGTATCAGTGTCAGTTTGAATTGCTGTTCCAGCACGCCGGCGGCGCGCGCGCCGATCAAATCGAACAGACGATCAAATTTCGACAAATCTTGTTCGATATAGCTGACCCGGTAATTGTCGCCGATTTTGGCACGCAGAGCGGCCGATTTCAGAGCGTCGCCATAGCTGCCTACGGTGTCGACCAGTCCGCGTTCGCGTGCTTGGGCACCGGTCCATACGCGACCTTGGGCTACCGCATCAATTTTTGCTGGCGTTGTTTTACGTGCCAGCGCGGCTTTGCCGGTAAAGTCGGCATAGATGTGGTTGATGCTGCCCTGTATCAGTTGGGCGAAGCGCGGGTTGAGCGGTCGCAGCGGATTAAATGGATCGGCCAACCAGGTCGTGGTGGTGCCGGCCGTGTGGATGCCGAGCTTGTCGATGGCTTTGTCAGCTGTCGGCAAGATGGCGAACACGCCGATCGAGCCGGTGATGCTGGCTTCATCCGCGATGACTTCATCGGACGCCATGGAAATCCAGTAACCGCCGGAAGCGGCCAGATTCCCCATCGAGACCACCACCGGTTTGCCGGCGGCGCGCGTCAATTCAAGTTCGCGCCGTATCAATTCGGAACCGAAGGCACTGCCGCCGGGTGAGTCGATGCGCAGCACCAATGCTTTGATATTGGCATCTTCGCGTGCTTTACGGATCAGGTTGGCCGTCGAGAGACCACCGATGGCACCTGGCGGAGCCATGCCGTCGCTGATTTCGCCGGAGGCGACGATGACGCCGATGGCCGGGCCGATCAATTTCGGTTTTTGTCGCGCCAGATAGTCATCAAAGGTGATTTGGCGGAAGGTGTGGTTTTCTTCATCTTTGCCGGCGTGCTTGAGCATCATGGCACGCAGTTCATCGCGGGTTTTGAGGGCATCGATTAATTTGAGATTGAGTGCCATTTTACCGGCATCGTCGCCGGCGGCAGTCAATAATTCCGGGGCTTCGTCGATGTAATGCATGATGCTGCCGGCTGGCAGTTTGCGCGCCTGTTCGACATTGCTGGTGTAAGTTTTCCACATCGCATTGTAGAGAAAACTTTCCGCTTCACTGGCAGCGGGCGACGGGGCGTTGGCGATGTAGGGTTCGGCGAAGCTTTTGTAGGTGCCGACTTTGAGCAGGTTGACCGTGATGCCGACTTTATCGAGTGCATCGTGGTAGTAATTGCGGTATTTACCAAAGCCGCTCAAAAACACGGCACCCATAGGGTGTAAGTAAATTTCATTGGCATGGGCCGCTAAAAAATACTGACGTTGATCGTAGCTCGAGCCCCAAGCGACCACGGTTTTGCCACTCTTTTTGAAGCGCTCAAGCGCCGCGCCGGTTTCGCGCAGAATCGGCAAACCCGCATTACCCATATCGTCGAGCAGCAGAACCACGCCGCTGATTTTATTATCGCTGGCGGCGCTTTCCAATACGGTCAAGATGTCACGCAACTGTATGGTTTTTTTGGCTGTGCCTTGTGCTTCAGCCAATAAGACATCGCGCGTGCTGCCGGAATGCTGCTCTACCAAGGCACCCTTGAGGTCGAGAATGAGGATGGTCTTTTCTTCGAGTTTTTTGCTGCCACCGCCGAGTAAGGCGATGGCGATGGCGATCAATAACGCTAATACCAACAGATTGAGCAGGATGCGGCGACTGACGTCGAGCGCACGCCAGAGCCAAGAGAGGCCCTTGGCTATCCAACGAAATGGAGGAAAATTCATGAAAACGTATCCTTTATGTCTAGAAATTCATTCAGGCCAGATGGCCGCCAGCAATTGCGCCAAATGTGCGCCGGCGCGCGCCAGCGCGTCTTGTTTGAGGATGAGCATGGACTTCTCATATTCTAACGGTAAAGCGATGGACCAGTTGTTGCCGTTTAGCGAAGTACTGCGCGGACTGAATTGGGTACCGCCAAATACCGTGCGCGCATCGTGTAGGGCCTCATCGGCCCACAGACGCGGTAATTGTGCCGCGCTTGCCGTATGCAGCGGTATTTTTTTTGCTGCCGTGATCAGTGCTCGGTTCATCTGGCCACGTTTTAACTGCGGCGGCAAATCATCCCACAAGGCATGCAAATTGCCGCAGGGGCATTGTAGTGCATTGCCGCCGACGGTATTGTTGTTGGCATCGTGGATGTTGTCATCGGGGGCGATGATCGCACCGCTTTGGTCGAGGAAAACCGAGCCGACATGCAAAGGCTGGTGCAAATCGCCGACATAGTGACTGAGCAGTATCAGTGCCTCGCTGGGGTCTTTGAAGGCAAACGGTGGCGCTGCCGGCTGTCCTTGCAAGACCAGGATGGCGGCTTCGATGGCGTGGACGATGTCATGGTCGCTGGCACCGACGTAGTGGTTTTCATAATGTTCATGTTCGATGCTGATATCGGCATAGTGGTATTGCTTATGGCAGCTTTCTTCCCCACTTGCTGGTTGGCAATTTGTATCGTTGCGACGCACATAGTCTGCCATCGCGGCAATATCAGCCGGATTTTCAAACGCCGCGCACTCGGGGTAGCGACCGGCGCTGGTATAGCGGTAGTCTTGGGCCGGGGCGATGCCTTTGACACAATCAGCCCAGACGGCGACCTGTTCGAGCTTGCGTTCAGCCAGCAAATTGCTGACGTGGCGGCCAGCCGGCGTATCGAGTAACAAGGCGTCGGCGATCGCTGCCACGCTTTGATGGCCGTCCGCCCCCCAAGCATGGCTGAGTTGTGGCAATGCGCTGCAGGCGAAGAATAGTACGTAAAGGATAATTTTTTGCATAAGTCTTGATCAAGGAGGGAAAAATTCGCACTCCGGCCAGGGGTGGTGATGGCGCGAGCACGCGAGTGAAAAACTTGAAGGAAAGAATATCTTGTAAATATTACCAGCATATGTGCGTGGTGCGGAAAATTGCCGCAGCAACAGACGGCCGCAGCAAGTGGAGAGTCGACTTGTGTGCCAATACCGGCTAAACTTGCGGGATTTTCCCCCTATTTTTGCGGCATCTGTAATGAACACCATGAACCCCACGTCAGGCCTGAGCCCGGCAGCAGCATCTGAGTCAGATTCTGAGTCAGTCAATGCATCAGTCAACGATTCCGCCAGCGCTGCCGGCAATGCGCAGCATAGTGAGCTGATTCGCCGCGAAGTGGCGCGTCGTCGCACTTTCGGCATTATTTCCCATCCCGATGCCGGTAAAACCACGCTGACGGAAAAACTGTTGATGTTTTCCGGTGCGATTCAATTGGCCGGCACGGTCAAGGCGCGTAAGAGCGGCCGCCATGCCACCTCGGATTGGATGGAAATTGAAAAGCAGCGTGGTATTTCGGTCGCTTCGTCGGTGATGCAGTTCGAATACCGCGGTCACGTCGTCAATTTGCTCGATACTCCGGGGCATCAGGATTTTTCTGAAGATACGTATCGGGTGCTGACTGCCGTCGATTCGGCACTGATGGTGATCGATGCTGCCAAGGGCGTGGAAGAGCAGACCTTGAAGTTGCTCAATGTCTGCCGCATGCGCAATACGCCCATCATTACCTTCGTCAACAAGATGGATCGCGAAACCCGCGATCCGCTGGAATTGCTCGACGAATTGGAATCGGTACTGAAGATAAAATGTGCGCCGGTTACTTGGCCCATCGGTATGGGTAAAACTTTCCGTGGCGTGTATCACATCCTGAAAGATCAAATTTTACTGTTTACTCCGGGCAGTGAACGGGCTGACCAAGAATTTGAAGTCATCGAAGGCATCAATAATCCGCGTTTGGCTGCCATGTTCCCGCTCGAAATCGAACAACTGAAAATGGAAGTCGAGTTGGTACACGGTGCCTCGCATCCGTTTTCACTCGAAGATTTCCTCGCCGGCGTGCAGACGCCGGTGTTTTTCGGCTCGGCTATCAATAACTTCGGCGTGCGCGAAATTCTCAACGCCTTGCTCGACTGGGCACCGCCACCATGCGGCCGTGATGCCACGATACGCACGGTGGAAGCCGGCGAAGCCCCGTTCTCCGGTTTTGTTTTCAAGATTCAAGCCAATATGGATCCGGCCCATCGCGATCGTATCGCGTTTCTGCGCGTCTGTTCCGGTCGCTTCGAGCGCGGCATGAAACTCAAGCATTTGCGTCTCAATCGCGAGATCAAAGTCTCCTCGGTGGTGACCTTCATGGCCTCATCGCGCGAGCAAGTGGAAGAAGCGTATGCCGGCGACATCATCGGTTTGCCTAATCATGGCAATATGCAGATCGGCGACAGTTTTTCTGAAGGCGAATTACTACAATTCACCGGCATTCCGTATTTCGCCCCCGATTTTTTCCGCACGGCACGGATTCTCAACCCACTCAAAATCAAGCAACTGCAAAAGGGTTTGCAACAATTAGGTGAAGAAGGTGCAGTACAGGTATTCAAACCCGTGGTGAGCAGTGATTTGGTGCTCGGTGCCGTCGGGGTGTTGCAGTTTGAAGTCGTCGCCAGTCGCCTTAAAAATGAATATGGCGTCGATGCCGTATTCGAGGGCACCAGTATCAGCAGCGCCCGCTGGATTACCTGCGACGATAAAAAAATGTTGGCCGATTTTGAACGCTCCGGTGCCGGCGTCAATATCGCCTACGATGCGGCCGGGAATATGGCCTATTTAGCGACCTCGGGCGTGAATTTAAAATTGACACAAGAACGCTGGCCTGGCATCGCTTTCCATGCCACCCGCGAGCATGCGGCCAAATTGAGTTGAGTGTGACGCTGGCGACGGCAGCAAAGAAATTTGACCGGTTCGGCGAGAGATTGCGCGAGCCGGTTTTTTTAACTTCAGATTTTTCCTACTTACAAATTCTGTGTCTTGTTCTAGACTGCAAAGCTAAGCACGCTTGCCGTGGGTAATCGAGGAAAATCATGAAGTCTTATCGTCAACTGTTCCATCTTGCCGCGCTGGTGTTGATCATGCTGCTGCCGACCGCGCACGCGCAGGTGCCGGCGGCGCATGCCGTGGCCGGTATCACAATTGTCATTCCGCTCAGTGCCAAGGGAAGTTCACGCGCCGAGTCTGTCGCCGCGATGCGCGACATTGCGGCATTCGTAGCCCGGCAACCGGGCCTGATCGATGCCGTGCTGATGGAAAATAATAATCCTGCCAATACGCCCAGCCATGTCCATGTAACGCGCTGGTTCAAGCTCGGTGATTGGGAAGCCTTGTTCAGCAATCCTGAATTCAAAGAATTGGCTCGGCGCCATCAGGCGCGCGTCAGCGTTGCCGACGGGACTGCGATTTTCACGCCGCTGAAATAGATGCGCAGCGTGCTGCCGCAGGCAGCATATGCAAATAAGAAATACTTCTTTGTCGCTCAGTGTGGCACGGACTATGATGGATGCTCTGCTACCCCCTGTCGGTGGCACCCGCATTCTCGGAGAAAAAACCATGCCTGTTTCATTTATTCGCTCGGCCGTATCGGCTTCCCTGTTGGCGCTCGGCTTAGTGTTGGCGAGCAGCCACGCCAGTGCCGCCGATTTACTCGATACCGTGCATGCGCGCGGCAGTTTGAAGATCGCGGTAGAGGGTACCTATCCACCGTTTAATTTTACCGATCAAAAGACGCATGCTTTATCGGGTTTTGATGTCGATGTGGCACGCTTGTTGGCCGCTAAGCTCGGTGTCAAAGCCGAATTCGTCACCATAGAATGGAGCGGTATTTTGGCCGGCTTGTCGGCTGGGAAGTTCGATGTCATCGTCAATCAAGTCGGCATCACGCCTAAGCGCGCCGAGAGTTTTGACTTTTCTACTCCGTATACCTTGTCGGCGGCACAACTGGTGGTACGCAAAGATGAACAGCGCAGCTTTACCAGCTTGGTCGATTTGAAGGGCAAGAAGCTCGGCGTGGCACAGGGCAGTAACTATGAAGAACGTGCCAAGGCCAGTGCCGGTATCGACGTCAAGAGTTATCCGGGTGCACCCGAATATCTGCAGGATCTGGCTGCTGGACGTATTGATGCCGCACTCAATGACAGTTTGATGGTGGCATATTTATTGAAAAATTCGCCACTGCCAATTAAAGCCGGTGCCGCCATCGGTGAAGTGACCAGCAATGGTATTCCTTTTGTGAAAGGTAATCCGAAATTCGCGGCGGCGCTCAACCAGGCATTGGCGGCCATCAGCAAAGATGGTAGCCTCGCACAGGCATCGATCAAATGGTTCGGACGCGATGTCAGTAAGGCACCTGCGGCACAATGAAGCAGCGCCTGACGGCGCGTGGTATAACAGTTTCCCCGCAGTGCGGGGATTTTTTTTGGGATGAAAATGAACGATTGCTTCGAATTATTGCAAGCGGCCGCGCCGCAGATGTTGGCCGGCTTGGGCAATACGCTGTTGTTTGCACTCAGCTCTATGTGCGGCGGTTTGCTGCTCGGTTTATTGCTGGCGCTGGCGCGCTTGTCCGCGTGGCGCTTGGTGCGACTGCCGGCCGCGCTGTATGTCAGCCTGATGCGTGGCACGCCATTGTTGGTGCAGATATTTTTGATTTATTACGGCTTGCCGGCGATCGGTTTGGAATTGTCGGCGACCGTGGCCGGGATTTTGGCACTGAGCTTGAATGCCGCTGCCTATTTATCGGAAAGCTTACGCGGTGCGATTGCCGCCGTCAGCAGCGGTCAATGGGAAGCTGGGCTGAGTCTCGGTCTGAATTGGCGTCAAACTCTGATGGCGGTGATTTTTCCGCAAGCCTTACGGATTGCCGTGCCATCACTGAGCAATACCTTGATCAGCTTGATCAAGGATACCTCGCTGGTCTCGGTCATTACCGTCACTGAGCTGATGTTAGCTACCAAGGTGGCGATTGCCAGCAGCTTTCGGCCGTTGCCCTTGTATGTCGCGGCAGCAGCGGTATATTGGTTACTGAGCTGGTGCTTTGAAATGCTGCAGCGCGCACTCGAGCGTCGTTTGCAGAACGCGCATCGGTGAAGCCAGCGCTTGATTCAGACTCCTTGCTTGAGTTGCTGTTTTAAATTCGGTGCCAGTGACAAGATCACCAGTGCCAGCGCCAGCGGTAACGCCGATATGAAGCCGAGATGTTTGAAACCGAGTGCGCCCATCACGCCGCCGACAAAAAAGGCCGTGACCAGCATTCCATGCAGGCGCAATTTCGTCATATTGGCACCGACTTCTTCATCCCGTGGTACTTGACTGCCCTGACGATTCCAATAAATCAACTTACCCAGTTCGATGCCGATGTCGGTCACCAGACCCGTGACATGGGTGGTGCGGATTTCCGCATTGGAAATTTTGGTGATGAGGGCGTTTTGCAAACCCATCAGATAGCATAAAAAAACCGTGGTCAGTGACACCGTCACCACCGCGTGTTGCTGCAATTTGCTGCCGATCAGACCAAAAATAAGCAGCAATACCGCTTCGAGCAATAACACCGGTGTATAGATGTAACGTAAGTGATTGCGCTTGGCATAGTTGACGATGATGGCGGTGCCGGCGGCCCCCCAAGCAAAAGCAATGAGCATGAACAGGGCGGCGAATGCCGGTACCAAGCGTCCTAGTACCAAATCATCGGCCGCCGACGAGAGCATGCCGGTCATGTGTGAGGTGTATTGGCCGACGGCGAGATAACCACCGGCATTCAAGGCCCCGGCCACGCCAGCCAGGGTGACGCCGAGATGGCGATTCGACCGGGCGGTTCGTTGCGGTGAGGTGAGCTTGGCGAGGTAATTGATGGGCATGCAAAGAGCCTTGATAGCGGACGGTATATAAGTAACAGTATAAGCTTCTGTGCCACCGCGCGTATTCCTGTCAGATCGAGAAACTGTGCTTGTTTGGGTTAGCTCAAACATAGAAGCTGTCAGCAGTGCTCATTAATACCATTTAAATACCTGTTGACAGTCACGGTGGAATAATTTTACAGTCTGGCCGAGTAGCGTAACCCTGACCGGGCAAGTGTTTTTTGTGCCTCAAACCTAGATCAATGATGACTTCCTCGACTGAAAATTTGCCCGTGAACTTGGCCCTGAGTGCCACCCCAGACCCCGGCGCGCTGCGTTATCTGCTTGGGGTTGATGGTGGTGGCAGCGGTACCCGTGTGGTGTTGGCTGATTTACAGGGGCGTGAACTGGCGCGCGCCGCCGCCGGCCCATCCGGCCTTGCGCTTGGACGGGCGGCGGCATGGAGGGCGATTGAGGCAGCCATTGCGGCCGCCTTTCAAGCGGCCGGCTTGGTGCAGCCACACGCGGCGGCATTGGCGCTTGCTTGTGGTTTGGCCGGGGTGAACAATGTGCAGTGGGCGGCTGAGCTGATGGCGCAAAATCCTGGTTACGGCCTCGTAGTGGCCGAAACCGATGCCTACACGAGCTTGCTGGGCGCGCACGCCGGGCAGGCCGGGGTGGTGGTGGCGCTTGGTACCGGCAGCGTTGCTCAAGTACTACACGCCGATGGCAGCCGGCGTGAGGTCGGTGGTTGGGGTTTTCCGGTCGGTGATGAGGCCAGCGGGGCGTGGCTGGGTATGCGGGCGATGAATTTTTTGCAGCGCGTGCTCGATGGTCGTGCCGCTGCCAATACCTTTTCTTTGGCGCTGTTGGCACAGTGTGGCGGCGACAAAGATGGCGTGTTCGCTTGGCTGGCACAAGCCAAGCAAACCCGTTTTGCTAGCCTCGCACCGCTCGTCATCGAGCATGCAGCCACACAGGATGTGGCGCGCGACATGCTGTTGGAGGCCGGCCGCGATGTCGAGTTGATGGTGGCGGCACTCGATCCCACACAGTCGCTGCCGGTCGCTGTATGCGGCGGACTGGCTGCGGCGATCAGCCCTTTTTTACCACCGGCACTACAACAACGGCTACAGCCAGCCAAGGGCGACTCTGCCAGCGGTGCCTTGATTTTGATTCGAGATCATATCGATCAGTCAAACCGGAAAGACTGACATGCAAGCATTCCAGCCTTGTCTATGCCGAATCCGAAACCGGTGAGCGATAGTCTGTAGGCTTATCTGGCGACGCATAATGTGGCACCGGCACGCGGCTTACCTATTTAAGCAATGGCACGGCGAGCGAGTTATCCTCTTCTTACTATCGCAGTGATTATTTTGATTTTGTAGCGGAGCTGTTTCTATGAGTGTGCATCAACAATTACATGGGCAAATTCTGACGCCCGATGGCTGGTTGAACGGGACGATAAAGTTTATCGATACCATCACGGCACTGAGTGCTGATAGCGCTGATAGCGCTGATAGCAGTGGGGCGGAATCGGCGGGGCCATATATTTTGCCTGGTTTTATCGATTTGCATGTGCATGGTGCCGGTGGTAAAGATACCATGGAAGCTGGTGATGCGGTCAGCCTGATCGCGCGCCAACACGCGCGTCATGGCACCACCAGTATGTTGGCGACCACGATGACCGCGCCGCTGGCCGATATCGAAGCGGCCTTACAGGCGATCCGGCCGCTGTTGCTAGAGCGTCCAGCGGGTACCGCGCGCGTGCTCGGTGTGCATCTCGAAGGCCCGTATATCAATCCGGGCAAGCTCGGTGCGCAACCCGATTTTGCCGGCGTCGGCTCGCTCGAACAAGTGCTGCGGTTTGATGCCATCGCTGCCATCAAACTGGTCACGGTGGCGCCGGAAATTCCCGGTCACCTGGAGTTGGTGCGGCAGTTGTGTGCCATCGGCATGGTGGTGCAGATCGGTCATACCCTCGGCACCTACGAGGATGGCGTGGCGGCCTTGGCCAGTGGTGCACGCGGCTTTACCCATCTTTACAATGCCATGTCGCGCCTCGATCAGCGCGCGCCTGGCATGGTCGGGGCCGCGCTCGCGCATGCGCAGTATTCGGAAATCATTCCGGATTTACTACACGTCCACCCCGGCGCCATTCGTGCCGCCCTGCGGGCGATTCCGCAGTTATACTGCGTGACCGATTCGACCGCGGCCACCGGCATGCCAGATGGTCCGTATATGCTGGGCCGTCAGATCGTGCATAAGTGTCTGGGCGGAGTGCGATTGGCCGACGGTACCTTGGCCGGCAGTACCCTGACCATGGATCAGGCTTTGCGGAATTTGGTCGCCATTGGGCTCGACCTGGCCGATGCCTCGCGCCGCGTCTCGACCAATGCCGCCGATTATCTGGGCTTAAGCCAGCGTGGCCGGCTGCGTGTCGGTGCGTTTGCCGACATGGTGGTGCTCGATTCTCAGCTTAAGCTCATTGCCGTTTATGTAGAGGGAGAAAAAATTGAGCTCGCAAATACTTAAAAAGCACGTTCCTCCCAGCATGTGGCAAAACAATGGGCTCCAGATCAGCCGTGCCACTTGAGCCAGCTGAGCGAGAGAAATTGAATCAGCCCTGGTACCGAAATCGATCAGCTTGTTAATTTATTCGGCGCGCTCAAAGCGCGCTAAGGAGGGAGTTTTACATGACGCAACAAGCAGGGAAGCACGCGCAGATGAGCTTGCAGCAGGCACGCCAACTGGCGGGTCAACTGGTGATGATACGCATGCCCTTGACCAGTCTCGATGCGGCGGCGGCCGAATTTTTACGCACGCATCATATTCGCGCACTATGCTTGTTTCGTAACAATATGATCGATGCGCCACAACTGACGCGCCTGACTGCCGATTTACGCGCCGTGATGGGGCCACAGACCCTGCTCGCCATCGACCAGGAAGGCGGCGCCGTGGTACGCACTACCTGGGGCCCACAGCCACCATCGGCGATGTCTTTGGGCGCGGCCGATGATGTGACACTGTGCCGTGAGGTCGGTGCGGCGGTGGCGCGGCATCTCAGGTCACTCGGTTTCAATTGGAATTTCGCGCCGGTTCTCGATGTGAATAATAATGTCGATAACCCGGTGATTTCCGAGCGCTCGTTCGGTGCCTATCCCCAGCGTGCCGCCGAGCTGGCCTTGGCCTGGATGGATGGCAGTTTGGCCGAAGGCGTGGCCTGTTGCGTCAAGCATTTCCCCGGTCATGGCGATACCCATATCGACTCGCACCGCGACTTACCAACGGTGGATAAAAGCCTGGCGCAATTAGAGGCGCTGGAACTGGCACCATTTCGTCAAGCCGTGCGTCGTCAGGCACCGGCCATGATGAGCGCGCACATCATTTATCCGGCACTCGACGCCGACTATCCGGCGACCATGTCGCCGGCGATTCTGCATCGATTACTGCGCGATCAATGGCAGTATGAAGGCGTGCTCATTACCGATGGCATGGATATGCATGCGATTGCCGGTCGCTATGGCGTCGGCCATGCCGCTGTCTGTGCCTTGCTGGCTGGGGCCGATATGGTGATGGCCTTAGGGAATACCGCAACTCAACTCGAAACCTTGACGGCACTGACCGAAGTGATTTTGTCGGGGCAGATTTCGCTCGCTGAGATCGAGCGCAAGCTCGCGCGCATTCGCGCTCTCACTGTGGCTTATCCCTGTGTGGCGACGCCGTATCAGACTGAATTGGCCGATCATCTCTTGATGTCGCAGGCGTGGCGGCGCGGCTTGACTGCCATCGCGGCACCGCAGGCACCGGCGCGCAATAGCAAGGTGCGTTTGCTCATCAGTGCCGATGTCGTCAGCGACGGCGTCTCGGAAGCCGGTATTTCGGCCGCTCAGGTTAGCGCCATGCTGGCCAGTTTATATGATGTTGATACCGTCACTTTCGAACGGGCCGATGAGTTTGACTGGCACAGCTTACCGGCTGATGGGCGGACTGTGATTCTGGCTTCGACGGTGCGGATTCGTTATTCCGAGCGCGTGCGCCAAAGCTGGAAGCCGGCGCTGCATTTGGTATTGTGGAATCCATTTCAGGTGCTCGACATCGATGCGCCAGCCTTACTGAGCTATGGTTTTGCGCTGCCAGCCTTGGATGCGATGCGTGCTTGGTTGGCGGGTGAAATCACGGCTGCCGGGCGGCTGCCGGTCGCCACCTGAGCCGAACAGAGCGTCGCTTGCGATTACCACAGCTCTGCGCGCTGATGCCGGATCAGTTCACGCCAGCAGCGCAGTGCAGAGTGAATTGATTTCCTCTTCGGAGTCATTGAGAATTTCCTGCAAAGTGCTGTCCTCGACTTCGAAATCAATCAAGGTAGTTTCTTGCTTGATCTGTAGGCTCTCCATTTGATGCAGTGGCGACACCACCGGTGCGATGTCATTGGCCAAGATCAGCGTGTCGGCCAGCGATATGGGCGGTATCGCCGCAATACCTTGCCACAGCGATTCAACTGCCGCCACCACCGGATCGGGGATGGCCAAGAGTTTGATCACGCCACGGGCAATCACCCGTTCACCGTAAGCGAGCCAAATATCAGGCGAACCATCGAGTAAGCCGGGAAATTCTTCGGCGCGCGAAATCAGATAAAAACCGCCGATTTCATGGATGATGCCGGCAAACATAGCCGTGTCGGGGTCGACCTTGGTGATGTGGCGCGCGATCACTTGCGCCAATGCGGCGACATGGGCTGAATGCTCCCATAACTGACGCGCTTTGGCTTGCAAGCCAGGGTCGCGTACTTGTTGATTCAGCTGTCGCACGATCAGCGCCGCGACCAAGGTGCGCAGACTGCGAAAGCCAAGCCGACTCACTGCCATCTTGACATTCGTGATGCTGTTGCCCGAACGATTGTACGTAGCCGAATTCGCCAAGGCCACGGTACGCGCGGCCAGCAGCGGATCATTCATGATCATGCGGGTAGCTTGATCGAGATGACAATCGGGGTCGTCGAGTGCGCGCTTGAGTTTGAGCGTCGCGTCCAGATGGGTAGGAAATATCAGCTCGCCGCTGTTGAGTTCTTCGGCAAGAGTTTTCAAGATGGCTAAGCGGTCCATGGCAGTTCTCCGGTAAACGTGCTGCGGCAGCATGCTTGTTAAAGAATGTTAAATGGCCGCCTGATGTCAGACAGGATAGGTAAAAAAATTCTATAAAGCAACTTTTAATTAATTATGATGATTTGGCGCTTGTTTCGATTGCTGGCGCTGATGCAGATAGTGCGGGCGCTGGCTGTGCTCGGTGCTGGCTTGACGACTGCTGGCCAAGATGGCGATGAGCAGGCGAAATACAATCAGCGTCAGAACGACGGCCAGCGCGAACGGGATCAAGCTGATGAGCAGCACGATCGCCATGGCATAGACCAAAAACCGTGGCAGTGGCGTGGCGGCACCGGCACGTGCGAGCTTGTACAGTAATTGACGGCACTCTTGCCCAGTCTGGCGCAGCAGCGAATAAAGATATTGAGTGAATGGTTTGGCTGTCATGGCCTTGTTTCCTTTAATCAGCAATGAAATAGAAATATACAAACAATATTATTACTGCGGGTGTTGAAGAACGCTACGGTAATCGGACACGCCGATTGCCGTCAGCGGCCAGGCCCCTGCGTCAGATGGGACAGATTCCTAGGACCGCCCCGGTCGCACCACCAAGGCGACGCCAGCCAAGGCAACGGCCATACCCGCGGCGGCGGTCGCGGTGAATTGTTCGCCGAACATCAGCCAAGCCATGGCGGCCGTCACCGCCGGTACCAGATACATATAACTGGTGACTTTGGTTGCTTCGCCGTGGCGTATCAAAATGAACAGCACCGAAATGCCGACGCCGGAAAGAATGAAAATCGACCACGCCATGGCGGCAAAAAATTGTGGTGTCCACAGGATGACTTGTTTTTCCAGCAGTAAGGCAAACGGCAAGGTGACCAGCAAGGAGGCAGCGAATTGCAGCACTTGACCGGTACGCACATCGAAGCTCGGGCAGGTTTTTTTCTGGTACAAGGTTCCGCAAGTCATGGCCAATAAGGCCATCACCGCCAGCGCTACGCTGTGCAGTGATAAATGCACCACCGACATTTTATTGGCCACCACCAAGCCGACTCCGATGATGCCCAAACCCAAGCCCAGCCATTGTTTTCCGCGGATTCGCTCACCGATCATCGGGCCCATGACAGCCGTCAGGATGGGCTGGATATTGGCAATCAGTGCGGCTAAGCCGGCCGGCATACCGAGTTTCACAGCCGACCAAATCCCACCCAGATAGACTGCTTGCATCAATACCCCGGCCACGGCAATCGGTAACCAGGCGCGGCGTTCTGGCCATGGGGCCCGCATGCAGATGGCGAGTACGAGCATGAAGATAATCACGCCGGCATAGCGCAGGCATAAAAACGTCAGCGGTTCTGCATACGGCAAACCATATTTCGCGACCACATAGCCTGAGGCCCAGATAAAGATGAAAATGGCGGGTAAATAGCGATGTAAAGGAAAGGCGCGCATGCGACGTAGTCTCTGCAATGAATGAAAAAGGATAATTTTTTTTATTACATAATCGCATGTCGGCAAGCGACGACAGGTGAAAAAAAACCTGCGATGCATAGCATGACGCAGGTTTTTTTCATCTCAGCGGGGCGTGCCACAATGGCACGCAGCAATTACGCCAGATTGGCTGCTGCAAAATCCCAGTTCGCCAAGGCCCAGAATGCTTCCAAGTATTTTGGACGAGCATTACGGTAGTCGATGTAATACGCATGTTCCCACAAATCGCAGGTGATCAGCGGCTTGTCGGTGGTAGTCAGTGGTGTCGCTGCATTCGATGTGTTGACGATGTCGAGGCTGCCGTCGGCTTTTTTGACCAACCAAGTCCAGGAAGAACCGAAATTACCGATGCATGATTTGGTAAAGGCTTCTTTGAAGGCGTCGAAGGAACCCCATTTGGCATTGATGGCATCGGCCAGCGCGCCGCTTGGCGTACCGCCACCGGCTGGTTTCAAACCGTTCCAGTAAAAGCTGTGATTCCAGATTTGCGCCGCATTATTGAAAATACCGGCCGAAGATTTCTTGACGATGTCTTCCAAGCTCAGGTTTTCGAATTCTGTACCTTTGATCAGGTTATTGAGATTGGTCACATAGGTCTGGTGATGCTTGCCGTAGTGGTATTCCAATGTTTCCTGAGAAATGTGTGGAGCGAGAGCGTCCAATGCATAGGGCAATGCCGGCAGGGTATGTTCCATGGTAGGTCCTTTAATTTACGTCAGTGATCGGTCGTCAGGGTCCGTTTATTGTTAAGGAAGCGCGGATTTAATCCAAGCGGTTTGCCCGCCGCCACTGAGGCGCACTTGCGTCGTCTTTTGCCGTCAATAGCTCGCTATGAACGGCAAAAGACCCCTTGCATTGCATCCTCATTGGCAGCGGTCAATTCCACTGCGATTAAATCTGCACTTCCTTAAACGCAACAGACTCTATTGTAAGCTTTTGTGAGAAAGCTTGCAGATTCCTTAGTCTAAACTTGCTTGCACGCTGCTGATGCCCAGATCGGCGCTGCCATCGGCCAAACGGACGCGCAGCGCTTGCTGGGGCTGCAGTTCGCCAGTGCTGCGCAGGACATGTCCGTGGCGATCGCTGAGGATGGCATAGCCTCGTTCCAGCGTGCGCTGCGGATTGAGCATTTCCAGTTGCGCGCTCAAGGCGGCCAACTGCGCAGCTTGCTGCTGTTGGCAGTGGCGCATGCCTTGCTGCAGTCGTTGTTGCCATTGTTGTAAAAAATGCCGCGCCGTGTGGCTATCGGGTTGGGCCGCGTATAAACGCTGGCGCAATTGCTGCAGTTCGCTGCGAGCGTGCTGCAGCGGTACGCGCGCCGCATATTGCAAGCGCAGCGCCGCCTGCCGCAATTGCGCACGGCGGGCGGCAATCGCCGTGGCTGGGCTATGCAGTCGGCGGCTCAGGTGGTCGAGGCTCTGGCTGCGTTCGCCTTGCAGGCGCTGCATCGCACGTTGCAGCAATTGCTGACTAGCTTGTAATTCCTTGAGCCAGTCGGCGCGCGGACGTAGCGCCAGTTCGGCTGCAGCCGTCGGCGTGGCGGCCCGCAGGTCGGCGGCATAATCGGCGATGGTGGTATCGGTTTCGTGGCCGATGCCAGTGATCACCGGAATGGCGCAATGCGCGATGGTACGCGCCACCACTTCTTCATTGAAGGCCCATAAGTCTTCGATACTGCCGCCGCCGCGGCAGACCAGCAGCAGTTCACATTGACCGTGCGCTTCGGCACTGGCGATCGCGCTGGCGATCGCGGCGGCGGCACCTTGGCCTTGTACCGCGGTGGGGTAGAGCCAAATCTGCAGATGCGCGGCGCGGCGTCGCAGGGTCGTGAGCACATCGCGCAAGGCGGCAGCTTGTAAGCTGGTGACGATGCCCAGTGTGCGTGGAAATGCAGGCAAGGGACGCTTGCGCGCGGCATCGAACAGGCCTTCGGCAGCGAGCGCGGCTTTCAAACGCAGAAAGGCTTCATACAAGTTGCCGACGCCGGCGCGTCGTATCGCTTCGACGCTGAGCTGGTAATCACCGCGCGCGGCGTACAAAGTGACCAGCACGCGTAGTTCGACGCGATCGCCTTCGCGTGGCAAGAAGTCGGCATATTGGGCGCGGCCGCGAAACATGACGGCACGCACTTGGGCGTTGTCATCTTTGAGCGTGAAATACCAGTGTCCTGAACTGGCGCGGGTGAAATTCGATATTTCACCGGCTACCCAGGTTAAGGGTATGTGACGTTCCAGCAATTTCGCGACGACCTGATTGAGAGCCGACACGCTCAGCACGGCTGGGCTGGTGTCAGTTGTTGGTATCCAAGGGCTGGTTTGCATAGGTGAGGCGTTTCAGTGAGAAGCTGTAGCGAGCTGTGGTGCAGCAATCGCTTATGGTAGCAAATATTGCTGCACTCATGCAGCTGATGGTGTGCAAGTGTGTGCATCTAAGCATGTACAAATAAGGTATGCAAATAAGGTATGCAAATAAGTTGTGCAGTTGGAAAACACCGTTACAAATCAATGACTTTAGTTAGATCTCGGCAACTTATGCACAAAGATATCCACAGAAAAAGTGCATAAGCGCTAGCTAGTTAATCAAATCTAGTAAAGAGTTAGTGTTGATTAATTTTTAATCAGTATGATTATATTGAATTAAATCATATACTTAAGGCGATAAAATTTCTTTGTACACAAACTTATCCACATAAATTGTGCAGAACCTTGGCATTATCCACAGACAAAGTTTGTAAAAATGAAATTTTTTGCATGGAACAGCAAAAATGGCGTAGTGCTTAAAAAAAAGGCGGCAAGAATTTAATGATATAAATCAGTAGCTTAGCGATATTCGACGGAGTTTTTCACATGGTTGTCCACATATTTTGTGCAAAAAGTCATGCTTATCCCCAAGCGCCATGCAAGGGACTTTCTCTATGTGCTGGAAATTCCTTCCCAGAGGCAATAAACGGCGATTTGCTGTATTTTTAAGCGCCGGATTTTTATTTATATAAATCAATTGCTTAGCGAGAAATCGGGGGTTTTTGCACAGTCTTGTCCACATCATCTGTGTAAAACATAGAGACTTATCCACAGTCGTGCTGGAGTGCAAAAAAATCAGGCAACAAAAATGAAAAAGAACGCGTTTGCTTATTTTAGTTGCATCGTGATAAAGCAAAGCAGAATCAATCACTTAGGCTCGATTCGAGGTGCTTGTGCACAAGCTTGTCCACAAATTGTGTGCAAAAGCGACGGCAAAAAAATTCTTTAAAGAAAGTTTTTTCTGCACATTATTCTGCTTAAAACTTGAGCGTTCGAATAAAAATGTTATATTTCAATTACTTAGCTCACTTTCTCTGGCTTATCCACAAGCTTGCACACAGATAATGTGCAAAACCAGCGTGTTGTGATTTTAAATTATGGCGGATGCGCAATAATTTCTGCCTCCACCTCTTGCCCGACGCGAAACAACGCGCTACATTGCGGGGTTGGAATCCAGAACTTTCAAGGAGTGCGTTTTGTTCGCTATCATTCAAGCCGCCGGTTGGCCCATTTATCTATTATTGACTGCCTCGGTGGTTGCCGTGACCTTGATCATCGAGCGTAGCCTGTCGCTGCGGAAAGCGAAAATCTTACCGCCGACCTTACTCGATGAAGTCATACGCGTGTATCAAAGTGGTAAAATCAAAGCCGAAGTCATCGATCAATTGGCGGCCAATTCACCGCTCGGCACCGTGCTGGCAGCCGGCTTGCGCAACGTCCATGCACCGCGCGAGATCATGAAAGAATCGATAGAAGAAGCCGGTGCCGCGGTGGCCCATAGGCTCGAAGCTTTTCTCACTACCTTGGGAA
The DNA here is from genome assembly GCF_034347425.1 of Undibacterium sp. CCC3.4. GTDB lineage: Bacteria > Pseudomonadota > Gammaproteobacteria > Burkholderiales > Burkholderiaceae_D > Undibacterium. Next base: position 276,792 of record NZ_CP133779.1, on the reverse strand, counting down.
CCATTGCCTCGCTCGCGCCGCTGATGGGTTTGTTCGGTACCGTGGTCGGGATGATAGAAATTTTCGGTTCGCAAACTGCTGCCGGTGCCAATCCGGCGCAGTTGGCACACGGTATTTCGGTGGCGCTCTATAATACCGGCTTCGGCTTGCTGATCGCGATGCCTGCTTTAGTTGCCTATCGTCATTTTCGCGCCTTGGTGGATAGTCTGGTGGTAGATATGGAGCAACAAGCAGTCAAATTTGTTGATGTTGTTCACAGCGCCAGAAAGTAAGCACCATGAACTTTCGTAAAGGAAAAGCGCGCGAAGAACCGGAGATCAATTTGATTCCGTTCATCGACGTCTTATTGGTGATTTTGATTTTTCTCATGGTGACGACGACCTACAGCCGTTTCACTGAATTACAAATCACTTTGCCGACGGCGGACGCCGACAAGGCGCAGGAAGCCAAGCCGAACCAGATTGAAATTGGCATCGATGCACAGGGCCGGTATAAAATCAATCAACAAGCGGTCTCGTTTCTCGATACGGCCACGTTGGCCGATGATCTTAAGCATGCGGCCGCTGCCTTGGAGGGGGGGGCTGCTGAGCCGGTGATCATCATCAATGCCGATCGAGCCGCCACGCACCAATCTGTTGTCGATGTACTGGAAGCTGCGCGGATTGCCGGATTAGCCAAAGTGACCTTCGCTGCACAGGCCAGTAATAAAACGAAATAGTCAAGCTGTGGCAGGTGGCTAAAGTAATATCAGTGGGGGAGCTTCGCTCCCTCGTGTTTTTTTGGAAATGGAATTTGAATGCAGGCAAGTATTGAGGCGTGGTTGTTGGCTGCTTGGCAGCGCCGCGGCGTGTTTGCCTGGCTGATGCGGCCACTGGCGCTGGTGTTTGAATTCATCGTCAAGTTTCGTTTCGCCTTGTTTTTGCTTGGTTATAAACGCCAATATCGTCTTGCTGTGCCGGTGATCGTAGTCGGTAATATTTACCTTGGCGGTACCGGCAAGACGCCGTTGGTCATGTATTTGCTACAACAATTACAGGCGGCCGGTTTTCGGCCTGGGGTGATTTCGCGCGGTTACGGCGCGGCAGCTGAGCGCGTCATCGTGCTTGATGATGATGCTTTAGCCGAGCAAGTCGGTGATGAACCCTTGCTCATTGCTGCGCGCAGCGGCGTGCCGGTGGCGGTCGGGCGCGATCGTGTGCAAGTCGCACAAAGTTTGCTGGCGGCGCATCCAGAGATCAATATCTTGGTCGCCGATGATGGCTTGCAGCATTATTATCTGGCGCGCGATGTAGAAATCATGTTGTTCGACCAACGTGGTGCCGGCAATGGTTGGATGTTGCCTTCCGGGCCATTACGTGAGCCGCTGACGCGGCGGCGCGATTTCACTGTGCTCAACAGCGCTGCCGATGCGACCAGCGCTCCGGGCGTGCCTGCTGAAGCGTGGCGCATGCAGTTACAAGCCCAAGCGCTGTATCAGTTATCCAGCCCCATGCAGCGCCTGCCATTAGATTGTTTGAAGGCAGAACGGCTGTGGGCGGCGGCGGGAATAGGCAATCCGGAGCGCTTTTTTTCTATGTTGCAACAACATGGTTTGCTGTTTTCGCGCCTGCCGCTGAGTGATCATCATGTGTTCGATGCCGGCAGTTTTGCCGGGCTCGATGCCGATTGCATACTGATAACGGAAAAGGATGCAGTAAAATGTAGGGAAATTCCGGCACTGAAAAATGACGCGCGGATCTGGGTGCTGCCTGTGGAAGCACAGCTCGATGCAGGATTTGCCACTGATTTACTACAATTGATTTCGGAGAAAAAGCATGGACGCTCGCTTGCTTGATATTTTGGTTTGCCCTTTGTGTAAAGGGCCTTTGCAATACAATAAAGTCGCGCAGGAATTGATCTGCCATGGCGACAAACTGGCTTTTCCGGTGCGCGATGACATCCCCATCATGTGGGCGGACCAAGCGCGCACCTTGAGTGCGGCTGAAATCGCTGAGCGTTGAGGTCAGCGTCATGAGTTTCATCGTCATTATTCCTGCTCGGCTGGCGTCGAGTCGTTTGCCCGATAAGCCTTTGGCCGATATCGGCGGCAAGCCCATGGTGGTGCGTACGGCCGAACGGGCACTGGCTTCCGGTGCGTCGGCGATCATGGTCGCGACCGACCATCCTTCCATCGTCGCCGTGTGCCAGGCGCATCAGATTCCAGTTACCTTGACGCGTGACGATCACCCTTCAGGCACTGACCGCATCGCCGAAGTGGCGGCGCGTATGAATTTGCCAGACGATGCCGTCATCGTTAATGTGCAAGGCGATGAGCCCTTGATCGACCCGGCCCTCATTGCCGCCACGGCCGCCTTGGTCAGCGCGACGGTGCCGATGGCGACGGCGGCCCATCCCTTGCTCGATGCTGCCGAAGCATTTAATCCGAATGTGGTGAAGGTCGTGCTCGATGTGCAAGGGCGCGCATTATATTTTTCCAGAGCGACAATTCCTTGGCACCGCGATGGTTTTGCTCGCACTCATGCCAGCTTGCCGGAAAATTATGCGCCGCTGCGGCATATCGGGCTGTATGCATATCGCAACGATTTTTTGCGAAAATATCCACAACTGGCGATTTCTCCGTTGGAACAAATTGAAGCTTTGGAGCAATTGCGTGTGTTGTGGCACGGTTATGCGATTGCGGTGCACATTGCGGCTGCCAGCCCTGTACCTGGCGTTGATACCTTTGAAGATTTGCAAAAGGTCAGGCAAGTTTTTTTGGAAAACGCGCAAAACGCAAGTCCAAAGGCAGTGCTTCCATGCTAAAACATCAAGAATGCGCGAAATTGTGGTAAGTTTCGTGAAAAGAAACTGTGTTACAACGATAAATAGAACAATCACTCAGCCTGCATCTTGATGGTGCGGGTATAAAAATTCAAACTCGTCTTAGGAAATAAAATGCGTCTTATTTTGTTGGGAGCACCGGGAGCCGGCAAGGGCACTCAAGCCAATTACATCAAAGAAAAATTCAATATTCCTCAAATTTCCACTGGCGACATGTTGCGCGCCGCGGTCAAAGCCGGCAGTGCGCTCGGTCTGGCAGCCAAAGAGGTGATGGATGCCGGTGGTTTGGTGTCGGATGACATCATCATCGGCTTGGTCAAAGATCGTTTGCAGCAAGCCGATTGCGCTAATGGTTATTTGTTTGATGGTTTTCCGCGCACCACGCCGCAAGCCGATGCGATGAAGGATGCCGGCGTACAGATCGATTACGTACTCGAAATCGATGTGCCCGATGCGGCGATCATCGATCGTATGAGCGGTCGGCGCGTGCATCCGGGTTCCGGCCGCACTTACCATGTGAAGTTCAATCCGCCGAAAACGGCCGGTATCGATGACTTGAGCGGCGAAGAGTTGATACAACGTGATGATGACAAGGAAGAAACCGTCATGAAGCGTTTGTCGGTCTACCATGAACAGACAGAAGTGCTGGTAGGCTACTACGGTGACTGGGCCAAGTCGGGCCAACCCGGCGCTCCCAAATATCGCAAGATAGCCGGGGTGGGGCCGGTAGAAACGATTCGTGACAGCGCGTTTGCCGCGCTGGCTGAGTAAGTTAAAAAAAATGCGAACCGTTGGTTCGCATTTTTTTTGGGGGAAAGCGCGGGTTCGCTCTGCGCTCTTTGAGTGCCCGATCGCATGGTCGCAGGCAGTATGGCGAATGACTCGTTCGGGTTGTCGGAAAACCGACGCGCTGATTGGCGCGCCGGCATAACAACTGGGAGAGTCAACATGACAACAAGTCTGTGGTTCGTCGTCGCAGCCGGTTTCGTCGCCGTACTGTATGGTTTGCTGGTACGCCGCTGGGTATTGCGACAGGATGCCGGTAATGCGCGCATGCAAGAAATTGCAACGGCGATACAAGAGGGGGCCGCTGCCTATATGGCGCGGCAATACAGGACCATCGCCGTAGTCGGTTTGGTATTGTGTTTGATCATTGCCTTCATGCCAGGTCTGGGCGCGATGAGCGCCGCCGGGTTTTTAATCGGCGCGCTGTTGTCCGGTGCCTGCGGGTTCATTGGCATGAATGTTTCGGTACGCGCCAATGTGCGCACGGCGCAGGCGGCCACCCGTGGTATTGAAGCAGCGCTGCAGGTCGCGTTTCGCGGCGGTGCCATCACCGGCATGCTGGTGGTGGGCTTAGGTTTGCTCGGCGTAACGCTGTTTTACTGCCTGCTCTTGGCCACGGCACCGCATGCACTCGGTGCCACCCTGAGTATGCACGATGTGCTCAAACCGCTCATCGGTCTGGCCTTCGGCGCATCGCTGATTTCGATTTTCGCGCGCTTGGGCGGGGGTATTTTTACCAAAGGGGCCGATGTCGGAGCCGACCTGGTCGGTAAAGTCGAAGCCGGTATCCCTGAAGACGATCCGCGTAATCCGGCGGTGATCGCCGACAACGTCGGCGACAATGTCGGTGATTGCGCCGGCATGGCGGCCGATTTGTTTGAAACCTATGTGGTGACGCTGATCGCGACAATGTTGCTCGGCTCCTTGCTTATCAGTAATGCTGTAACGCAAGCCTTGCTCTATCCTTTGTTGCTGGGCGCGGTATCGATTCTGGCTTCCATCGTCGGTTGTTCTGCCGTTAAGATCCAAGCCGGCCGCAAGATCATGGCGGCCCTGTACACCGGCTTGTGGTGGACTGCCGTGCTGTCGCTGCTCGGTTTTGCGCTCGTCACCTGGCTGGTATGGCCGGAAGCGGCGATGCGTTGGAAAATGCTGGGATCGGCGACAGTTGGCATCGCCCTTACCGGTGTGTTGGTGTATGTGACTGAATATTACACCGGCACCGATTTCAAACCGGTGCGCCATATTGCCGAGGCCTCGACCACCGGCCATGGCACTAATATCATCGCCGGGCTCGGTGTGGCCATGAAGTCGACCGCTTGGCCGGTGTTGGCGGTGTGTCTGGCCATACTGGCGGCCTACCAACTGGCCGGCTTGTATGGCATTGCGATTGCTGCGACGGCTATGTTGTCTTTGGCCGGCATCATTGTCGCGCTCGACGCTTATGGCCCTATTACCGATAATGCCGGCGGTATCGCGGAAATGGCTGACATGCCGGCCGCGGTGCGCGCCATCACCGATCCGCTCGATGCTGTCGGCAACACCACCAAAGCAGTCACCAAGGGATATGCGATCGGTTCGGCCGGCTTGGCCGCCCTCGTGCTCTTCGCCGACTATACCCATGCGCTTGATGTCGCCGGCAAGTCCAGCAGTTTTGAACTCTCTGATCCGTATGTCATTGTCGGGCTGTTCATCGGTGGCTTGATTCCCTATTTGTTCGGTGCCATGGCGATGGAGGCGGTCGGCCGCGCGGCTGGGGCGGTGGTGGTGGAAGTACGGCGGCAGTTCAAGGAAATCAAGGGCATTATGGATGGCAGTGGCAAGCCAGACTACGACCGAGCCGTCGATATGTTGACCCGGTCGGCGATCCGGGAAATGATTGTGCCATCCTTGTTGCCGGTAGTCGTGCCGGTCATCGTCGGCCTCTTGCTCGGACCAGCCGCACTCGGCGGCTTATTGATGGGAACCATCATTACCGGCTTATTTGTCGCCATTTCGATGACGACCGGTGGCGGCGCTTGGGATAATGCTAAAAAATACATTGAAGAGGGCAATTTCGGTGGTAAAGGTTCCGAGGCCCACAAAGCTGCCGTAACCGGTGATACGGTCGGCGATCCCTACAAGGATACCGCTGGCCCAGCCATCAACCCTTTGATCAAAATTATTAACATCGTTGCTTTATTGCTGGTGCCAATCTTACCGAGCCCGCAAGATCACGCGCCGAACTTGGTAAGCATGCCTATCATGCATGGCAGTCCCATCGTTCGACCGGTGGCGGAACCGCCTGATGTCGTCGTGGTACCGAAGGCTCGTTAGCATCAGTCGATTTTTTGCTGTCCATACCCATATGCACACTGATTTAATCCGCGCATTGCTAGCCGAATTGGATACAATAAGCAGTACATGACGTTAACGTTAACGTCATGTAACTTTTTAATCATATAAAACCAAGGAAAGCGACATCATGCAAATCGACACTGGCGTATTTATTATCACTGGCGGTGCCTCCGGTCTTGGCGCGGCAAGCGCGAGAATGATTGCCGCCAATGGCGGTAAAGTGGTGTTGGCCGACGTACAGGTTGCCGCTGGTGAACAACTGGCGGCCGAACTTGGTGGCTTGTTCGTGCGCTGTGACGTCACTTCTGAAGCTGATGGCTTGGCCGTTGTGGCGGCCGCAGCGAGTCTCGGTAGCCTGCGTGGTTTGATCAATTGTGCTGGCGTGGCCCCGGCCATCAAGACGGTCGGCAAAGATGGTCCGCATCCGCTTGATGTGTTCGCGCGCGTGGTCAATATCAATCTGATCGGTACCTTCAATATGTGCCGCTTGGCTGCCGATGCCATGGCTAAAACCGCCGCTACCGAACAAGGTGAACGTGGTGTAATCATTAATACTGCCTCGGTGGCAGCTTACGACGGTCAGATCGGCCAAGCCGCGTATGCCTCTTCGAAAGCAGCCGTAGTTGGCTTGACCTTGCCGATGGCGCGTGATTTGTCACGCAGCGGCATCCGCGTAATGACGATTGCCCCTGGTATTTTCGAAACCCCGATGTTGCTCGGTATGCCGCAGGAAGTACAAGATGCACTCGGAAAAATGGTGCCGTTCCCACCGCGTCTCGGTAAGCCGGATGAGTATGCGCAACTGGCCAAAGCCATTATTGAAAACGTGATGCTCAATGGCGAAACGATTCGTCTCGACGGTGCGATTCGTATGCAACCCAAGTAAAGCAAGTTGGCTGTTGTTTTTTTTAAATGAGAGACCTGTCGCTATACGCAATGAAATAACAATTTGCTACACTGATCCGATCGGCCCTTTTTTATTGAAAAAAAAATGAATAAGAACGCAGAGACGGGTTTGATTTTGTCTGGAGGCGGTGCGCGTGCCGCTTACCAGGTCGGCGTATTGGCAGAAATTGCTGACATCCTGCAGGCTGCAGGCCATGCTCCTGAGCAAAATCCCTTCGGTGTCATATGCGGCACCTCAGCCGGGGCGATCAATGCCACGGCTTTAGCTTGTCGCGCTGATCATTACGCCGATTCGATCGCACAATTGCTACGCGTGTGGGAAAATTTTGATGCTGGGCAAGTGTATCGCGCGGATTCTCTCGGCGTCATGCGCAGCGGTGCACGTTGGCTATCCCTGTGGTCATTCGGTTGGCTGTTGAATAAATGGCGCAAGTCGCCGCCGAATTCTTTGCTCGATAATTCACCCTTGCAGGATTTGCTTACTCGTATGCTTGACTTGAGGCAGCTCGATGCTGCTTTCCAGAATGGCAGTTTGCATGCGCTGGCGGTAACGGCTTCTTCCTACACGGCCGGTCAGCATTTGACTTTTTACCAAACCTTGGCCGACATCGAACCTTGGGTGCGTAGTCAGCGCTTGTCGCAGCGTGATTTTATTGCTGTTTCTCATCTCATGGCCTCGTCGGCGATTCCATTTATTTTCCCGGCGGTGGCATTGAATTGGGGTGGGCAGCTCGATTACTGTGGTGATGGATCAATGCGTCAGTTGGCGCCGATTTCACCGGCCATTCATCTCGGTGCCAAGCGCGTCTTGATCATCGGTGCCGGTCGATTGGCCGAACGGGCGGAGGTCCGTACCGAGTTGGCGCGTTACCCGAGTCTGGCGCAAATTGCGGGTCATGCCCTATCGAGTATTTTTCTCGACAGTTTGGCGGTGGATATAGAACGGTTGACACGAATTAATAAGACGGTGGCCTTGCTGCCACCGGAAGTCTTGGCACAAACCAGCTTGCACACCATCGATTTACTGGTGATTGCCCCATCAGAACGCCTCGATGATATCGCCAGCCGGCATGTTTCCAGCCTGCCTTTGCCGGTGCGGACTATGCTCGGCGGTATAGGGGCGACCGAGGCGCGTGGTTCGGCGCTTGCCTCGTATTTATTGTTTGAAGCCAGTTATACGCGCGAACTGATTGCCTTAGGACGACGCGATGCGCGTGAACGGGCCGCCGATGTACTGACATTTTTTGCCGGGCAGATGCGCTGAAAAGTATTGATTCCTGCGCAGCAAAGCCGTAATCTAGGAGCCTGAGCGGCAGAACGAGTCGAAGCGAAAAATCTGTCCTCGCTCAGATGATTTTGCAGCCGACTCCGTTCTGCCGCTCAGGCTCCTAGGGGCTTGTTCTGCTACTTACATGGAAGCTTGATGATGAGATTACCTGCTGGCTTGCTGCGACGCTGGCTTTTGCAATTGCTCTGTGCCGTGGGTTTTTTCGCCTTGGTCGGTGCCGCCTTTGCTGCCACCGATACGGTCAGCATAGCGAGCTTGCCGCCAGAAGCGCGCACTACACTCTTGCTCATCAAGCAGGGCGGCCCGTTCCCATTTTCCAAAGATGGTGCGGTATTTGGCAATTATGAAGCGCGTTTGCCTAAGCAGAAGCGCGGTTATTATCGTGAATACACGGTCGTGACGCCACGTGCCCGCAATCGTGGTGCGCGGCGCATTATTGCTGCTCAGCCAGCCGGAGAATATTATTATACCGATGACCATTACGACAGCTTTCGTCGTATTCAAGAACCATGATTGATTCTTCCAGCGAGACCAACATGTCTGATCTCACCAAAGTGGCACCCAATGTTGTGCAGTCGATACGGGCTTTTCGTGTTGCCGACCTGCAGGCCGAAGCGGCAGCAGCAGGGCAGCATTTTTTGTATGCGCATTGCCTTGATGCGGAAAGTAAGCCACAGGTTTTGTCTGAAATTGCCAGTTCTTTCGGTTTTCCCAAGCATTTCTCAAAAAACTTCGATGCCTTGTTTGATTGTTTGACCGACATGATTTTCCAAGCCGGCCCGCAGCCTGGCTTTGTGATTGTTCTGGATCAATTGCCCAATACGCAAAAATTTGATACCGAGGCGCGCGAAACTTTACTCGATGTATTTCGCGATGCGGCAGAGTTTTGGGCGGATAGAAAGGTTGCATTCCGAGTCTTTTATTCTTTCGAATAGCGCGCGTTCGGCTGTTTACCTGTAGACTATCGGCTCTTGTCGCCATTTTTACTTGGGGCTTCATGCCTGTCAGCGGTACAATGCCGCCATGAAAAAGATTGTCATCCTCATTTCTGGCCGTGGTAGCAACATGCAAGCTGTCGTCGAAGCGTGCATGGCGCAAAAGTGGCCAGCTCAGATTGCTGCAGTAATCAGCAACAGTGCCGATGCGAGTGGGCTGTCCTATGCAGCAAACCAAGGTATTCCGGCACTTGCTGTGGTCAGCAAAGAATTTTCCAGCCGTGCTGCGTTTGATGCAGCGCTACAACAGAAAATCGACGAATTTTCACCTGACTTGGTGGTATTAGCCGGATTCATGCGCATCTTGACGCCGGCTTTTGTCACGCATTATGCCGGACGTATGCTCAATATTCATCCGTCATTGTTACCGAGTTTTACTGGCCTTGCCACTCATCATCAGGCTTTGCAGGCCGGTGTGAAAATTCATGGCGCGACAGTGCATTTTGTGACAGCGGAATTGGACCATGGTCCGATTGTTGCGCAGGCGGCGGTGTCAGTGTTGGAGCAAGACAGCGAAGCAACGCTGGCACTCAGGGTGCTGGCAATGGAACACATCATTTATCCGCAGGCGATACGCCAGTTCGTGGAAGGCAAGATTGAAATCGTTGACAATCTTGTCAGAATCAACCAAGCGAGTGGTCTGTCATCGACTACAACAGAACAATAAAATATTAAGGAAGCAGCATGCGTTTAGCCCCGGCCCTCACTGGTCATACTGAAGAAGTTTTGCGTGAAATTTTGCGTTTTACCGGCCCTGCCGACGGCACCTTGTCGCGCTACTTCCGTGAGCATCCGCGCCTCGGTTCGCGCGAGCGTGGGGTGATTGCCGAAGCGATTTACGGCTTGTTACGCAATAAATCGGTGTTCAGCAGTTTTGCTGAATCGGGTTCCGGTCCGGCCATGCGCCGTCTGACCTTGCTCGGTTTGGCCGATGCGATGGGCATCGATTCACTCGGCGGCTTGACCGAAGAAGAAGCGGCTTGGTTGGACCGTGTGATGCAAATTGATCGTTCGCATTTTAATGTGACGATGAAAGCCAATCTTCCTTTGTGGCTGTGGGAAAAATTAAGCGCACGTTTGGGCGAAGCCCCGGCCTTGGCCTTGGCCGAAGCGCTCAATACTCCGGCCCCGCTCGATTTGCGGGTCAATACGATCAAGGGCAATCGTGACGAAGTCGCCGCCTCACTGGCCGAAGCGCCGATTTTGACCGAGCCGACACCGTATTCGACCACAGGCTTGCGCATACAAAAGAAACCATCGATTCAGAATTTGCCTTTGTTTAAAGATGGCACGATCGAAGTGCAGGATGAAGGCAGTCAATTGCTCGCGCAATTGGTCGGTGCGCGCCGTGGTGAAATGGTGGCCGATTTTTGCGCCGGTGCCGGTGGTAAAACCTTGGCGCTCGGTGCATTCATGCGCAATACCGGCCGCTTGTATGCTTTCGATATTTCCGAGAAACGTCTGGCCCGTTTGAAGCCGCGTTTGGCACGCAGCGGCTTGTCGAATGTGCATCCGGTAGTAATTGCACATGAGAAAGATGCCAAAATCAAACGCCTTGCCGGCAAGCTCGACCGTGTTTTAGTCGATGCCCCATGCAGTGGTCTGGGCACCCTGCGCCGCAATCCCGATGTGAAATGGCGTCAGACTCCGGAAGGCGTGGCTGAACTCAATGTCAAGCAAGCTTCCATCCTCGCGAGCGCGGCACGCATGGTGAAACCGGGTGGTCGTTTAGTGTATGCGACTTGCAGTATTTTGGATGAAGAAAACGAAGACATCGTGCAAGCGTTCTTGCTCGCGCATCCGGAGTTCAGCTTAGTGCCGGCGTCGCAAGTCTTGGAAGAACAAAAAATTGTGCTGGAAATGGGTGATTATTTGAAGCTCTACCCCCATATACACCATACCGATGGCTTTTTCGCCGCTATTCTTGAACGTAATAAATAAATTGTCACTGCGTGCGGCGTCTTCCTGCGGCGCTGCCGCTGACTGGGAACGCCATGACGACTGAAACACTGACTACGCTGATCACTGATTTGGGCACCGATTTTCGCGAGCCACAATTTTTGTGGCAAGTCGCGACGGTGTTGCTATGTGTCGGTTTGACGTGGTTATGTGCGCGGGCAGTGCGGTATTTCTTGGTCAAGGGGCAGCCGTCTTCGGCGGTCGTGCAGCTTGGAGTAGCGAGTTTTTCGCGCGTCCTCGAGCCGGCGCTGTGCATGCTGTTTTTGTTGGCCGGACGGGCGATTCTGTCGCAATGGCAGCATACCCATTTGTTCGCTGTGTTGTTCCCGATACTCGGTTCGCTGGTGCTGATACGATTTGGTTTTTATGTCTTCCGTAAAACCTTCGTACGCTCCGGGCAAGTCGGCAGTTTTTTACAATTGGTTGAAAAACTGTTTGCCGGCTTGGTTTGGTTGGTGGTGTTGTTGCATTTCAGCGGAGTATGGCCGGAACTGCTGACGGCACTCGATGAGATTGTTTTACCGCTTGGTAAAAATAAAATCTCGCTACTCAATATTTTAGAAGGTTGCATTTCCGTGGCGCTGACCATGGTGGTGGCATTGTGGGCCAGCGCGGCGTTGGAAGCACGTTTAATGCTTTTGCCGAATGCGCATTCCTCGCTCAAAGTGGTGCTGTCGCGTTTAGGTCGGGCTTTCCTGATCGTGCTGGCGATCTTGGTCAGTTTAACCATCGTCGGCATTGATTTGACGGTGTTGTCCGTATTCGGCGGCGCGCTTGGGGTGGGGCTTGGTTTTGGCTTGCAAAAAATTGCCAGCAGCTATGTGTCCGGTTTCATCATCTTGTTCGACCGCAGTATGGCGATCGGCGATATGATTACCGTCGATAAATTCAGCGGCACTGTGACGCAAATCAATACCCGATATACTGTGGTGCAAAGTTTGGATGGCGCTGAATCAGTGATTCCGAATGAAATGCTGGTCTCGACGCCAGTACAAAACTTTTCCTTGAGCAGTCGCCGTGTGGCGGTGTCGGCCGATGTCACGGTTGCCTATGATACCGAGGTCGAAGCCTTGCTGCCTTTACTGGTACAGGTAGCATCTGGCGTCGAGCGGGTTCTCGCGGATCCGGCCCCATCATCGTATTTGATGAAGTTTGGTGCCGATGGCTTTGAGTTGCGGGTGAGTTTTTGGATCGCTGATCCGGAAAACGGGCGCTCGAACGTCTTGTCCGGCGTCAACCGCGCGATTTGGAAGTTAGTTGTTGAGCAGAAAGTTTGCCTGCCTTATCCGCAGCGCGTGGTGACCTTGATTAATGAGGCCAAGCCTGCTGTGGATACAACAGTCAATCAGCTTTAAATTTGCTGCAAGTGCAGTGAAAACGCGTACAATGCGGGCGCACTGATCATCATTTTCGACGGTTTGCTCGTATTGAGTGGGTCGTTAACTACGGAGTACATGTCATTTTGAGCACATTCACTGATACTGTCATCGATTTCCTGAGTAATGGCATCACGCGTGCCAGCGCTTGGCAAGTCTTTATTTTCACCATGGTCGTGACCCATATCACGATTGCCAGTGTGACGATCTTTCTACATCGTTGCCAAGCCCATCGTGCGCTGGAATTGCATGCCATTCCCAGCCATTTTTTCCGTTTCTGGCTGTGGTTGACCACCGGTCAGGTGACCAAAGAATGGGCGGCGATTCATCGTAAGCACCATGCCAAATGTGAAACCGAAGAAGATCCGCATAGCCCGCAAACGCGTGGAATTAAAAAAGTTTTGTTCGAAGGGGCGGAATTGTACCGTGCCGAATCGAAAAACCTTGAAACCATGCAAAAGTATGGTCATGGCACACCGGATGACTGGATGGAGCGGAATTTGTATACACGCTTCAGTTGGCAGGGTGTTGCGCTCATGCTCATCATTGACTTGGCTTTGTTCGGCGTAGTTGGTATGACGGTGTGGGCAGTGCAAATGATGTGGATTCCGGTTACGGCTGCCGGCATCATCAATGGTATCGGCCACTACTGGGGTTACCGTAATTATGATTGTGTCGACGCCTCGACCAATATTTTCCCTATCGGCATTTTGATCGGTGGCGAAGAGTTGCATAATAATCACCATACTTTCGGAACCTCGGCCAAATTGTCATCGAAATGGTATGAGTTCGATATCGGCTGGATGTATATCCGCTGCATGGAAATAATCGGTTGGGCGAAAGTGAAGAAAGTCGCGCCGGAACCGAAGTTTGCAGAATTAAAATCAGCGATCGATCTCGAGACCTTGCAAGCCGTGATTACGCATCGTTATGATGTGATGGCAAAATATACCAAGTCTTTGCGTCGTACGTGGCGTGATGAGGTCGCTGCCTTGCGTGAAAAGGCGCAATTTGAGGCGGCTCACCTGAAGCTGACCAAAAAATTACTGCAACGTGAACCAAGTAAATTGGCAGCGCCACAGCAGCAGCAATTGTTAGAGGTCTTGTCGCATAGTGTGGCCTTGAAAACGATGCATGACATGCGGGTAGAGTTAGGTTTGATTTGGGAGCGCTCGACAGTCAGTCGTGAACAATTGGTGCAACAATTGCAGGACTGGTGTACGCGTGCCGAAGCCTCTGGGATACAAACCCTGCATGATTTCTCACGGCGTTTGCGTACTTACGCTTAATTGCTTGAAAAAACGAAACGCAGCCTCAGCTGCGTTTTTTTTTGCCCGGCAGAGGTGGTAAGGGGCGAAAAAAAACCTCGCCATGGCGAGGTTTTTTTACTATTACAACAGCACCGCAATCACTTGATTTTGGTTTCTTTGTAAATAACATGCTTACGTGCCTTAGGATCAAACTTCATGATCTCCATTTTTTCAGGCATCGTGCGCTTGTTTTTCGACGTTGTGTAGAAGTGACCAGTACCCGCAGTCGATTCCAGCTTGATTTTGTCGCGACCAGATTTAGCCATGATAATTTCCTAACAGTAGATTAGCTTAGACTTTTTCGCCGCGAGCACGCATGTCAGTCAAAACGGCATCGATGCCGATTTTATCAATGACGCGCAAACCAGCATTAGACAAACGCAGAGAAACCCAACGGTTTTCTGTTTCTACGAAAAAGCGACGATTTTGCAGATTCGGCAAAAAGCGACGTTTAGTTTTGTTATTAGCGTGGGAAACGTTGTTGCCAACCATCGGCCCTTTCCCAGTCACTTGGCAGACACGTGCCATGATGAGCTCCTTAATAGTTTCCGAAATTGGAAAAAATGAGAGTATAAACAAAATCTCATGAAATATCAATGACTTGCGAAAAACAAGTGTGTCTTACTAAAAATTAAAATTTAACAATTTGGTTTACTCTACAATAAACCATGCTCGGCGAATGAGAATACCTCGGGATTGGCGATGATGAAGTGGTCGAGCACACGAACATCGACCAAGGCCAAGGCTTGTTTGAGGGTTTTGGTCAGGTGGATGTCGGCGCGACTCGGTTCACTGTTACCTGAGGGGTGATTGTGGGCCAAGATGATGGCGGCGGCATTGCACTGCAGGGCTGCTTTGGCGACCTCGCGTGGGTAGACGCTGGCATGATTGAGGGTGCCGCGGAATAATTCCTCGGCACTGATCAGTTGATTTTTTACATCGAGAAACAATACCGCAAATGATTCGTAGGTTTTGTGGCCTATCAATAATTGCAGATAGTGTCGGACTTCCTGCGGTGAGGATAGGGTGGCGTTCTGTTGTAATTCTTCGCCGATGGCACGCTTGGCCAGTTCCAGCACCGCCTGCAATTGGGCATATTTGGCCATGCCTAAACCGTGGATGGCAGAAAAATCACCGAGGGTGGCAGCGAAGAGCTTCGATAAAGAACCGAATTCGAACAGTAAATCACGCCCGAGATCGACCGCGCTCTTGCCCGTGACGCCGGTACGCAGAAATACCGCCAGTAATTCAGCATCGGATAGCGCCGCAGCGCCACATTGGATTAAGCGTTCGCGCGGACGCTGGGTTTCCGGCCAGTGAATGATAGACATGGATAGGCTCTCCTTGTGCTCGTAGAAAATAATCGACCGCTAGCAAAGTCTGCAGCGATATGCACTTGCAGCCAAAGCGAGGCGACCTGACATACAATAGCGGCTTACTTGTTCACGGCTGACATCATGACTACTACCGCACCGCTTCTCGTTACTGACAACGCTTACTTGACGCTCCATTACCGTCTGGCCACACTTGATGGCGACGATATTTTAAGTACTTTCGGCGATAGCCCTGCCACTTTGCAAATGGGCATAGGACAACTTGCGCCGCAACTCGAGACCGCTTTACTCGGTTTGGCAGAGGGCTCGCACCATACCCAACAGTTATCGCCTGAGCAAGCTTTTGGCGCACGTAATCCAGAATTGATACAGCGCGTGTCGATTGAAACATTACGGGAAAATTCGGCATTTGGCGAGCATTACGTGGTTGGCGACCTGGTCGATTTCGCCGCCCCCTCGGGTGGACGGTTTGCCGGCATTTTGCGCGCGCAAGATGAGGCCGGTTGTCTGTTCGATTTCAATCACCCCTTGGCCGGACAGAGCCTGGTATTCGAAACCAAGATCATAGGAATTATGTAAGTCATGGACAAAGAAATTTTATTAGCGCAGCCGCGCGGCTTTTGTGCAGGTGTCGATCGTGCGATCGAAATTGTCGAGCGTGCTTTGCAGCAATTTGGTGCGCCTATCTATGTCAGGCACGAAATTGTGCACAATGCCTATGTGGTCAGCGATTTGAAGGCGAAAGGCGCGATCTTCATCGAAAATCTCGCTGATGTACCTTTCGGTAATACATTGATCTTTTCGGCACATGGCGTTTCGCAAGCCGTGCGCACCGAGGCCGCTGCGCGCGGCGTGACGGTGTTTGACGCCACTTGCCCGCTGGTGACGAAGGTCCATATGGAAGTGGTCAAAATGCGCCGTGAAGGGCGTGAGATCATCATGATAGGCCATCATGGCCACCCCGAGGTGGAAGGCACGATGGGGCAGAGCGAGGGCGGTATGTATCTGGTCGAAACCGTTGCCGATGTCTTCGCGCTGGAGGTGAATAATCCTGGCCAGCTCGCCTATGTATCGCAAACCACCTTGTCGGTCGACGATACGGCGGCCATCATTGAAGCGTTGAAGCAAAAATTTCCCCTCATCGCCGAGCCGAAAAAAGGCGATATCTGCTATGCCACCACGAATCGTCAGGAAGCCGTGAAATTCATGGCCCCGCAAGTCGAGTTGGTGATCGTGGTCGGTAGTCCGAACAGCTCGAATTCCAATCGCTTGCGTGAAGTCGCGGAAAAAATCGGTGCGGCAGCGTATATGGTTGATCATGCTGGGGAGATCGACAGTGCGTGGCTGCAAGATGTGCAGCGTATCGGCGTGACGGCCGGTGCTTCGGCCCCGGAAATTTTGGTGCAGGAAGTGATTGCGCGCCTGCGTGAGCTGGGCGTACGCAGTGTGCGCAACTTGGAAGGCGTGGAGGAACATGTCACCTTCCCCATGCCTAAGGGCTTGAATGAAGCGAAATAATGCCGCCTGAGCTGGCTTGAATTTGATTTAAATCAGTTTTTAAGCTGCTTTTCGATAGTTTATTTTGTGAATTCGTGATTATGATTGCCGCACTTTCAAATTTTGCGTTTAACCAAATTTGTAAAGCGTGTATGCTGGACGCGCAGTCTTGTGGAAAGTACGTAGGCGTCGGTGGTATTTTCACCACGCACGGTACGGGATGCCTAGGTATAATCGCGCCCACTTCAAGGCATACTGAAGAAACCTAAATATTAAAAAAAACTTTTACCAAAAGTTGAAGAGGAGAATGAACTATGTGTATTTCACGTAATATTGATACTCTCGATATGATGCCGTGCCTGTTCGGATAGCGCGAGCTACAACTTGAGCGGCACCCTGCAACAAGGGTGCCGTTTTCGTTATCAGGAATGATTTTTGCTGATGGAAATGCCTAAGCTGTTCACACAGCTCTATCGTTACTTTAGTTTAACCACGCCTGGATTGAAATTTCGATTCGTTCATAGAGAGAGATGCAAATATGGATACCTTTATCCAACAAATTATTAATGGCTTGGTTTTGGGCAGCATGTATGCCCTAGTCGCGCTCGGTTACACCATGGTCTATGGTGTGCTCAATCTGATTAACTTCGCCCATGGCGACGTCTTGATGGTGGGTGCCATGGCTGGGCTCAGCATCATCAAGCTGTTGCAAGTTGTGGCACCCGGTTTGCCTGGTATGGCCATGTTGATCATCGCCATTCTTGGCGCTATTCCGGTCTGTATCGCGGTCAACCTGATCATTGAACGGGTCGCGTACCGCCGTCTGCGCAATGCCCCGCGTTTGGCACCTTTGATTACCGCCATTGGCGTGTCGATTCTGGTGCAAACCTTCGCCATGATGATCTGGGGCCGCAGTCCGGTATCGTTTCCTACCGTCATGCCGAGCGTGCCGGTACAGATCGGTGGCGCCGTGATTTCCCAAGTGCAGATCATCTTGTTGGCCTTGGCCACCTTGGCCATGGTCGGGCTGGTATTGTTGGTTGAAAAAACCAAGATGGGCCGTGCCATGCGTGCGACTGCGGAAAACCCGCGGGTCGCCGGACTCATGGGGGTCGATTCTAACCGCGTGATTGTGGCCACCTTCGCCATCGGCGCAGCACTGGCAGCGATTGCCGGCGTGATGTGGGCAGCTAATTATTCCTCGGCCCAATTCGCCATGGGCTTCGTGCCCGGTTTGAAAGCTTTCTCGGCGGCGGTACTCGGTGGTATCGGTAATATTTACGGCGCGATGGTCGGCGGCATTCTGCTCGGTCTGATCGAGAGTCTCGGGGCCGGTTATATCGGTGATTTGACCGGCGGTATTTTAGGCAGTCAATATCAAGATATTTTTGCTTTCGTGGTTTTGATTATCGTACTGACATTGCGTCCATCCGGCATCATGGGTGAGCGTGTTGCTGATCGTGCTTAAGGAGAAGATCAATGTCGACTATATTTGATGTCAAAGCGAACCCGAAAAAAGCATATACAAGTTTTGTCATGCTGGGTATCGTGTTAGTGTTGTTTCCGTTCATTGCTGCGAATTTCGGCAATTCCTGGGTCCGTATCATCGACTTTGCCTTGCTATATATCATGCTCGCGCTCGGTCTCAATATCGTGGTCGGCTTTGCCGGTCTGCTCGATCTTGGTTACATCGCCTTTTATGCCGTCGGCGCGTATCTGGCGGCGATTCTTGGTTCACAGCAATTTGCGGTGATCTTGGAATCTTTCATCGATAATTACCCTGCGCTTGGTCATTTCCTCGTCGCTGTGTGCGGTCCGGAAATTACCAAAAACGGTTTGCATTTGTCGGTGTGGGTGATCGTGCCTTTGTCGGCAGCCTTAGCCGGTTTGTTCGGCGCTTTGCTCGGCGCGCCAACTTTGAAGTTGCGCGGCGATTATCTGGCCATCGTCACGCTCGGCTTTGGTGAAATCATCCGTATTTTCATGAATAACATGAATTCTCCGGTTAATTTTACCAATGGCCCGCAAGGTATCAACATGATTGATCCTATCCGCGTGTTCGGGGTCTCGCTCGGCGGTGAAGCCGGTACTAACGCGACGGTCGATTTCGGCTGGTTTACCATGCCGTCGGTGAATGCGTATTACTTCTTGTTCTTAGCCTTGTGTATTTTCATCGTCTTCGTGTCGGTGCGTTTGCAGCACTCGCGTTTGGGCCGTGCTTGGGTGGCGATACGGGAAGATGAAATCGCCGCTAAAGCGATGGGTCTCAATACCCGCAATATCAAATTGCTGGCCTTTTCCATGGGTGCTTCTTTCGGTGGCGTCTCTGGTGCCATGTTCGCTTCGTTTCAGGGCTTCGTTTCACCTGAATCGTTCTCGCTGATGGAATCGATCGTGATTCTGGCGATGGTGGTCTTGGGCGGTATCGGTCATATTCCTGGCGTGATCCTTGGTGCGATTCTGCTGGCAGCATTGCCGGAAGTGTTGCGTCACATCGTAGAACCGGTGCAGATGATGTTGTTTGGAAAAATTTGGATTGAAGCCGAAGTACTGCGTCAATTGTTGTACGGTCTGACGATGGTGGTCGTGATGTTGAATCGTCCGGCAGGTTTGTGGCCCGCGCCCAAGCATGAAGACCGGATGGCCAAACTCAACGATGCGGCAGCTTAAGGAAAATTGAGATGACTGAACAAACAATATTGAAAATCGAAGGCGCTAACAAGCGTTTCGGTGGTCTGCAAGCACTTTCGAATGTCGGGATTAATATCAAGGCCGGCCAGATTTACGGCTTGATCGGTCCGAATGGTGCCGGTAAAACCACTTTCTTCAACGTAATCACTGGTCTGTATCAACCCGATACCGGCACCTTTGAACTCGATGGCAAGCCATATTCGCCATCGGCACCGCATGAGGTGGCGAAAGCCGGGATTGCCCGTACGTTTCAGAATATCCGCCTGTTCGGCGAAATGACGGCGTTGGAAAATGTCATGGTCGGACGCCATATTCGCACCCATCAAGGTGTGTTCGGTGCGATTTTCCGTCATGCTGCGGCGCGTAAGGAAGAAGCTGAGATCCGTGCCCGTTCCCAGGAATTGCTCGACTTTGTTGGCATCGGCCAGTTTGCCGACCGGACATCGAAGTTTTTGTCCTACGGTGATCAGCGTCGACTCGAAATCGCGCGCGCTTTGGCGACCGACCCGAAATTACTGGCGCTCGATGAGCCGGCGGCCGGCATGAATGCCACCGAAAAACTGGCCTTGCGCGAATTACTGGTGAAAATCAAGGCCCAAGGTAAAACCGTGCTGCTCATTGAGCACGATGTGAAACTGATGATGGGTTTGTGTGACCGCATTACTGTGCTTGAGTACGGTAAGCCGATTGCCGAAGGCATACCATCGGATATACAAAAAAATCCGGCCGTGATTGAAGCATATTTGGGAGGGGCCCACTGATGGCTGAGAATGTATTGAAGGTAAGCAACCTTAAGGTTGCATACGGCGGCATCAAAGCGGTCAAAGGGATCGAGCTTGAAGTCAATAAAGGTGAGTTGATCACGCTGATCGGTGCCAATGGTGCCGGTAAAACGACCACCCTCAAGGCGATTACCGGCACTTTGCCTAGTTGCAAAGTTGAGGGTGAAATCAGCTATCTGGGGCAGTCGATCCGCGGCAAAAATTCGTTTGAACTCGTGTCCGACCGTCTGGCCATGGTGCCGGAAGGTCGCGGCGTGTTTACGCGCATGACGATTCAGGAAAATCTGATGATGGGCGCGTACACGCGTAACGATAAAGCCGGTATTAACGACGATATCGACAAGTGGTTTGCCGTGTTTCCGCGTCTGAAAGAGCGTGCTGCGCAATTGGCCGGTACTTTGTCGGGTGGTGAGCAGCAAATGTTGGCTATGGCGCGTGCGCTCATGAGTCATCCTAACTTGCTGTTGCTCGATGAACCATCGATGGGCTTGTCGCCTATCATGGTGGAAAAAATCTTCGAGGTCGTGCGCAATGTTTCTGCGCAGGGCGTGACGATTTTGCTGGTCGAGCAAAATGCCAAATTGGCTTTGCAAGCGGCGCATCGCGCTTATGTGATGGATTCCGGTCTGATCACCATGAGTGGTTTGGCCAAGGATATGCTCGACGATCCTAAGGTGCAGGCCGCGTATTTGGGCGAAGCGTAATTGCTCACGGCACGTTAAAAACCCCGCAGTACGCGAGTACTGCGGGGTTTTTTTCAGTGCAATTTCGGCTTTATTTTTTTGTCGCGCGCGGCGCGGCTTTCTCAGTGACTTGAGAAATTTGTGCCACCGTATTGTTGAGATTGGCTTCGATCGCCGCGACCGCTTGCTTGGTCGATAGATTCAATTGCTCGTAACCGGCGTTGGCTTGGTCGATCGCAGTCTTGAAAAACGATACGAATTGCTCGGAACCGGCTGGTGCGCTTTTTGATACATCATCAAATAAGGAGCGAATCTTGCGATGATGTTCAGTCAGTTGGGTTTCAGCAGCAAGTTTAAATTCTGTCTGGGTGTCAGTCGCAATGGCGGCTAGCTGACGACCGTAGCTCAACAGCTTTTCCGCACCGGGTTGGCTTTGGGCGGTGCTGAGCGAAAAAAATTCTTGCGGATCTTTAGCGGCCAGCAATTGCTTCGTGCTGGCGGCCGATTCTTCGAAGGAATGTTTGACGAGATTGACATTCAATTCGACAATTTTTTCCACACCTTCAAAGATTTTCCCGCTGAGGCTGGAAAATAGGGCGATTTGGGCATCTATATTGGCTTTGCTTGCTGCGGAAAATTGTTCTGGAACGGAAAACATGGTGATCTCCTGAGAAAACGCGATTAAGACAAACAAGAAGTGCCACGATGACGCTGATCGTTGAGATCAGCCTCAAAACGGCGTATGGTGCGCTGCAATAGTTTTCATTCTAATATTAAACTGCCCAAAGTCAAGATGCTTTTGCGCAATGCAGCAGAACGCTGCCGAGCAAGCATGCGTTATTCTGTGTAGCAAGGTGCCAATTTTTGATTATGGCAAGCGAATATGACCACGAGATGAATTCTTGCGCTCAGTTCATGCCACCAAGAGGCCGAGTTCACGTGCCAGCATGGCGGCTTGACGCGAGGAAATCGTCGCACCTTTGAAATATTTGGCTGCGGTCAGCTTGAGGCCGCCTAAGTCGGCTTCGCGTAAGTCGGCCCCTTCGAAGCGGGCATCGGTCAGCACGGCATCGCGCAGGCTGCCGCCTTCAAATACGGCATCACGAAAATCACAGGCGCACAAATCGGCTTCGGAAAAGTCGAGTCCGACCAATTTTGCCTTACGGAACGACATGCGCCGCATCGAGGTGCCGATCAGCAAGGTGTTGCTGAATTCCAGACCGAGTTGCGCCACGTCTTCAAATACGGCCCCAGTCAGCTTACAGTCTTGAAACTTGGCCGCGCCGAGCTTGCTACGGCACCATCTGCTGTTATTCAGATCGCAGGAGTGAAATTGCGCTTCGAGCAGGTCAGCTGCACCGAAGTCGGCGCGACCGACGCGGCAACTTTGCCAGACGCTGCGGGCCAGGCGCGCACCATGCAGTGACACATCGGCCAATTGGCAGCGGATAAATTGGCAGTCTTGCAAATCGAGTCGGGCTAAATCACTGCCTTGGAAATCACAGTTCTCGAAACGCAGCGCGCCGCCGTGTGCGCACAAGTCTTCGAGCTGTGCCCGGGTGAGGGTGAGATCGCTCAGTGTGTTGTTATGTGTATTCATCAGCAATATCTGGAAAAATTATAAATTGGCAATATGTGCGCGCTGGCAGCCTTGCCGACAGCGGCTGCATCATAGCGCAGATCAGCGCTGGCAAGAAGCCAACGAGGCGGGGATAGGCAGTCTGCCTCGACCGCCGCTGGGCACTGCAGTACAATTGGTAGCCACCCAAGTTCCTTCGAATTTTTTTGCCAATTTTTTGTGAGTATTATGCGCCAAGCTAAGCGTCAGGATTTTCCTCATTTTCTTGAGCTGCCGACTCGTTGGATCGATAACGATCAATATGGCCATGTCAATAATGTCCAGTACTACAGTTATTTTGATACGACGGTTAACAGCTTGCTGATACAGCACAGTGTGCTCGACATCCATACCGATCAGATAGTCGGTTTCGTGGTCGACAGCGGCTGCGCGTATTTCAGTTCGATTTCCTTTCCCGATCTCTTGCATATCGGTTTGCGCGTAGCGCGCATAGGAAACAGCAGTGTGCGTTATGAATTAGCCATATTCCCTAACGATGCCCTCGTTCCTGCCGCTGCCGGGCATTTCGTGCATGTGTATGTTGATCGGACCAGTAACAAAGCGGTGGCGCTTCCGGCTGCAGTTCGTACCCTGTTAGAAACGCTTGAGCGGCCGCATTCTGTACCGTAGAGAGGGATTGCTCCTGTACAATTTAGTCTTGGTGCAGCCTCGCTGTGCAAATTGTTTTTTTTGAAAGCGTTTGCTTATGATTGTCTCTCCGGTTCAGCAATGTGTTGATGAAGTGATTTTGGCGCGTCGCTCTCTGCGCGCATTTTTACCCACGCCGGTGGCGAATGAGGATATTCGGCGCTTGCTTGAGGTGGCTGCGCGTGCCCCGTCGGGCAGCAATACCCAGCCATGGAAAGTGTACGTGCTGCAGGGGGAGCGCCTGAGCAGCTTGTCGGCGGCGATCTTGGCGGCGCATCAGCAGGCCGAAGTGGCCGCCTCCCACACTGAGCAATACCATTACTACCCACAAAGCTGGAAGACACCGTATTTGGAACGCCGCCGTAAGGTAGGCTGGGATTTATACGCCTTGCTCGGGCTAGGGCGCGAGAATAAGCAAGGCATGCATGCCCAGCATGGCCGTAATTATGCATTTTTTGATGCCCCGGTCGGCTTGATTTTTACCATAGACCGTGTCATGGAGCAGGGCTCGTGGTTGGACTACGGCATGTTTTTACAAAACATTATGCTTGCCGCCAAGGCTAGAGGACTCGATACTTGTCCGCAAGCAGCATTTACCCAATATCACCGCATCATCGCCGAACAATTGGTCTTGCCTGAGCATGAAATGCTGGTGTGCGGCATGTCGCTTGGCTATGCCGATGTCACAAAAATTGAAAACAGTTTGCAGACGGAACGGGCCAGCGTCGATGATTTTGTCCGCTTCATTGAGTGAGACAATGCTTGAATAAATGCAGCTAAGTGGTTAATTTTCTTGCGATTTTTCCGATTTTTGCTACACTTCATGTTAATTTGTTTTCCCCCTATTTCAGGAGTTGTCGATAGTGAGATTTGCCCGTCACCTTTTTGTTCTCTCACTGATCGCCTGTATGCCTGCGATGTTACTTCCTGTGCAAGCTGCCGAGTCGCGTAAGAAGCCGCTCGTGCACAAGAAGGGGGTAAAAACCGTTGCTGCAAAGCCGTTACGGCATGCCGTAGTGAGCAAAAGCAAACACAAGCACAAAGTACTGTTGCGCCGTGCGGCACCGCTCGCGGCTGCGGCGCTGGCGGTACCAACCGTGGGCGACAGCGCTGGCCTCAATCATACTCATGATGCGCTGGCCTTACAGTCGAATGTCGCGTATGTGGTCGATCAAGCCAGTTCCAAGGTATTGTTTGAAAAAAATCCTGATGTCTCGCTGCCGATCGCCTCGATCACCAAACTCATGACCAGTTTGGTAGTGATGGAAGCCAAGCAAGATATGGTGGAAGAAATCGAAGTCACCGAGGACGATATCGATCGTGAAAAAGGGACTGGTTCACGTTTGAAAATTGGTGCCAAACTGTCGCGCGCGGATATGCTGCACATCGCCTTGATGAGTTCGGAAAACCGTGCCGCCTCGGCGCTGGGACGAAGTTATCCGGGCGGGCGCCCAGCCTTTGTCGCGGCCATGAATGCCAAGGCCAAACAACTCGGCATGACCGAAGCGCATTATGTCGATTCCAATGGACTCTCGAGTCAGAATCGCGCCAGTGCCAAAGACTTGGTCAAGCTGGTCAATGCCGCTTACCAGTTTCCACTCATTCGCGAGTATTCCACCGATTCTAAATACATCGTCAATCCGGGCGGACGCTCGCTCGAGTATGGTTCGTCGAACAAGCTGGTGATGAATCCGGAATGGGAAATCGGTTTACAAAAAACCGGCTTCATCAACGAAGCCGGGCGTTGTTTGGTGATGCAAGCGATGATAGAAGGCCGTGCAATCGTCATGGTGTTTCTCGATTCCAAGGGCAAGTATTCACGCTTGGCCGATGCCGGCCGCATCAAGAAGTGGCTGGAAACTGCCAAACCGAAATTCTGAAACTACGCAGTGTACGAGCAGTTTCCAGTAACGGCACCCGAGGGTGCCGTTACAACGTCAACAGACCCTGATGGAGAATATCGCCCTGCGTAAGCAATAGCCTTCAGGTTAAGAGGCTGTCGCAAAAGCCTGATGGAAGCTTTTTTACACCTGAAACACCGCATACCGCGTCATTCCCGCATGCTTTTGGCGGGAACCTAGTGTCGTTTTCAGCGCTGAAAACAATATAATATCTGGCATTTTCAGTTAACCACGAACGCCGCTGGGTTCCTGCCAAAAGCGCGCAGGAATGACGTGGCCACCAGTTAGGGTAATGATACCGACTCAATACCCTTTTGCGACAGCCTCTTTTGGCAGGTGAGCGACGAAGGAGCGACGCGATGGGAGGGGCTGCCTACCCCTTCCAGAGTCTTTTCCATCGTCGCTTGCGACGATCCATTAAGTTGTTGAATAGCATTTCTCAAAACGTCTTTCAACATCGCGCTTCCCTAAGCGTCTGCCCGCTTGTTTTCCCCAAATAGCGTGAACCACAACTGCTGACTGGCGGTCACTGCGGCAGTCACTTTTTCCGGCGCGACGCGGGCGCGGTCTTGGCCTTGCAGGCGGCTGCTGTGTTGCAGCCGGCGTAATAGCCGGTAGGCTGTTGCGCAGTCTTGCGCCGCTTGCAGCGGTATCAAGCCGAGCTCGCCGCAACGTTGCAAGAGGGCGATGTTGCCGACATTGGCGCTTAACTGTGGATAGTCGTGGGCATGTTTGAGCAGCAGATATTGCACCATGAATTCGATATCGATCATGCCGCCGGCAGCGTGTTTGAGATCGAAATAGTGGTCTTGCGCGGGGTTGGCGTCGCGCATTTTTTGGCGCATTTTGATCACTTCCTGCGCCAATTGCTGTGGCTCACGCACGCGACACAGCAGTTGATGGCGCATCTGTTCGAAGGCTAGTCCGATGGTGGCGTCGCCGGCACACCAGCGCGCGCGCGTCAACGCCTGATGTTCCCATAGCCAGGCCGATTGTTCTTGATAGCGCGCGAATGAGGCTAAGGACGATACCAGTAAGCCGCTGGCACCATCGGGGCGCAGCGCGATGTCGATGTCAAACAGGATGCCGGCTGGGGTATGGCAAGTCATCCAAGTGATGAAACGTTGCGCCAACTTGGCATAATTGGCCGGTGCCTCGGCATCCTCGTCTTGGTAGAGGAAAATCACATCGAGATCGGAGGCGTAACTGAGTTCTTTACCGCCCAGTTTGCCATAGGCGATGACGGCGAAGCGTGGCACCGGCAGATGGCGGCTGGCGATGGTTTCCCAAGCTGCTTGCAGGGTGGCAGCGACGATGATGTCGGCCAGTTGTGACAAGTCGTCGGCCAGATGTTCGACGCTGATCTGGCCTTCCAAATCTTGTGCCAGCAAACGGAATTGCTGGGCATGATGCAGTTCGCGCAGAGTTTCCATTTGCCGCTCGGTGTCGCCGGCCTGCTGCTGCAATTGGCTCTGTAATTCGATCTCAAAGGCATGCCAGTCTGGTCGTTGATGCAAGGCTGATTGGTCGAGCAACTCATCGAGCAAAATCGGATGGCGGATCAAAAAGCCGGCGGCCCAGTCGCTCGCGCCCATCATGCGTACCACGCGCGCGAGCGCGTGCGGGTATTCGGTCAGCAAGGCCAGATAGGCGGAACGGCGGGCGATCGCTTCCATGAAGTCGAGCAGGCGGTGCCAGCAGGATAATTGATTGTCTTGTTGCAGACCGACCAGGTGGATGGCTTGGTTGAGTAAGGCCAGCAGTTTGTTGCGGCTGGCTTCGGACAGCGCTTGCATTCTTGCCGATTGCCAAGTCGCGATCAGCCGCCGTGCCGCGCCGAGCGAGTCGATAAAGCCGGCCGCTGCCAATTGGGTGCTCAGAATCTCTTGTTGCTCGGGTGTTGACAGATTGGCGGCCAGTACGATTTGTTCGCTTTCTGCTTCGTTGCTGGCCTTAGCGCCGAAAATCGCGTCGAATTGTTCGGCGACCAAGGCGCGATGCGGCTGTAATTGTGCCAACAATTGCGCGACATCGGCACAGCCCATCATGACGGCAATTTGTTGTTGATCGCCAGGTGCGACTGGGAAGGTATGGGTTTGCGCATCGTTGAGGTATTGCAAGCGGTGTTCGAGATTGCGCAGAAAGGTGTAGGATTGTAATAGTTGCTGCACCATGTCGCTGTCGAGGGTGCCTTTGTCAGCCAAGGTGTGCAAGGTGGCGCAGGTGGCGCGGTCGCGCAGGCTGAGATCGCGGCCGCCGCGTATGAGTTGAAATACTTGGGCCAGAAATTCGACTTCACGAATGCCGCCACGGCCGAGTTTGACATTATTGCTGCGTTCCGGATGACGGGTTTCTTGACGCACCACTTCGGCGCGGATTTGTCCGTGCATGGCACGCAAGGAATCGATGGCACCGTAGTCGAGGTAGCGGCGATACACAAACGGGACGATGATTTTTTCCAGCGCGGCGATGTCGTCGGCTGACCCGGTCAAGGCACGCGCTTTGACCCAAGCGTAACGTTCCCATTCGCGTCCCTGTATCAAAAAATATTCCTCGACCATGCCGAAGCTCGCTACCAGCGGACCGGAGCCACCATTGGGACGCAGCGCCATATCGACCCGAAAGCTGAAACCGTCGGCCGTCACTTCGGAAATCGCGGCGATCAGTTTTTTACCGAGGCGGTTGAAGTACTCATGGTTCGATAAGCCGCGCTGTCCCTCGCCAGCAGCGGTATCGCCGTCTTCGGCATAGCAAAAAATCAGATCGATATCGGAGGAGACATTCAATTCGCGGCCACCGAGCTTGCCCATGCCCAGCACGATCAGTTGCTGTTCTTTGCCGCTGTCGGCACCGACAGGCTTACCGTGTAAGCTTTGCATTTCACTGCTGAGGGCAGCGAGATGCTGGCTGACTACAAAATCAGCGAAGTCGCTGATTGTTATCATTACCTCACGTAAATCCGCCGCGCCTTCGAGATCACGCCGTATCAGACAGCACACCAGCAGATTGCGCAAACGGCGCATAGCCTGGTTGAGTGTGGCGCCCTGGGATATATCTTTTTGTAAAATCTGAGCAAAAATAGTCGGGCTCAAGGATAATCTGGAGTATTCGGCTAAACTTGCCGCCCGATCTGGTGCGGCTTGTAGCCAGCGCTGCAGAAAATTCGACGCCATCAGGATACTGGGCGTGGTCAACGCAGCGGACGAGGCGGGCAGGGTAGGCATCATAGTCGGTACGAAGTGAGTGGCAAAAGACGGTCATGGACTGGCCGTGCTTCCATTCTAAGCGATTGCGCCGCCTTAGTGATGTCGTAACCTTAATGTGTAAATTGAATACAGGATTGTAACTTGACGACAGCGGATTTTTTGGTGAACTTGCTCACCTATACTGCCTACGGCAGTCAACACCCGCAATGATGACAGAACTTCCCGCTGCGCCGCTGCGCGCTGGCTTCGGCCGTCGTTTGCTGGTCCGGTTGCGGTGTGTGTCGCGCGTGTGCGCACACAGTGTGCGCTGCTTGTTACGCAGCTTGCTGATACTGTATTTTCTTTTTTGCATAGTGTTACTCGGCTTACGCTATCTGTTGCTGCCTCATGTGGCTGATTACAAAACCGAAGTGGAACAATTGATCAGCCATGCCATAGGACGCGAGGTACAGATGGGAGCATTGCGTGCTTCGTGGCAAGGTCTCAATCCGCAACTGGTGTTGCAAGAGCTCGTATTGCATGATCTGCAGGGTAAGCCGGCGCTGGCACTGCCGGAGGTACGCACGACCTTGTCGTGGTGGTCACTGGCAGCGCTGGATTTGCGTTTTGAGCGCATCGAGCTGTTGCGGCCGAGTTTGGCGATGCAACGTAGCGCCGATGGCAAGTTGACGGTTGGCGGCTTTTCCATCGATTTGCATGGTAATAGTGATGGCCAGGGCTTGGATTGGTTGCTTGCTCAGAGGCAAATCGTGATACGTGACGGTGACTTGAGTTGGAATGACCAACAATTACAAGCGCCCCCCGTGCATTTTACGGCGCTCAATTTGATCTGGCAGAATCGCTGGCGGCATCATCAGTTTTCACTGCGCGCCACGCCACCGGCAGCACTGGCGGCACCGCTTGATCTACGTGGTGATTTTGTCCACCGTGCCTTTGCCAAAAAAGTCAGCGATATCTCGTCGTGGAGCGGCGAAGTGTACGCCGACATGGCCTATGTTGATCTGGCGGCTATGAAGGCCTATTTCGATTATCCGGCGCAAATCGAGAGTGGCAGTGGGGCACTGCGCGCCTGGCTGCGTCTCGATGCCGGCCGCGTGGCTGATTTGACCGCCGACCTCAAACTGGCCGACGTGCGCGGCCGGCTCGATGCCAGCCTGCCTTTACTCGATATGGCCGTGATCAGTGGACGGGTAGTGGCCAGCGAAACCGCCGGCTTGGCCAAGCAGCTCTTGCCGGCCGTGTTCGGCCCGGCCGGACATGCGTTTGCCATTCAACATTTGACCATGCGATCACGGGATGGTGAAGTCTTGCCACCTACCAGCGTGGCGGAAAAATTTACCCCCGGTAGCCACGGCAAGCCCGACCGAGTCGAACTCGCAGCGGCCTTCCTCGATTTACAAACGCTGGCCAATTTTGCCCGACATCTGCCCTTGCCGGCTGATCAGCGACAAGTTCTCAGCGATTTCGCGCCGCGTGGTCAATTGCGTAATTTCAGTGCCAGTTGGCTAGGCAGTTATCCGCATATTGCCGCTTATACCCTCAAGGGTGGTTTCGAACATTTATCGCTGCGCGCGCAGGCGGCACAAGCCAGTCGCGCGAAAACGGCAAGCGAACCGGCCCAAGTCGCTTTGCTGGCGATTCCAGGTTTTGAAAATCTGTCCGGTCATCTTGATGCCAGCGATAAGGGCGGCCAGTTTGTCCTCGACGCGCGCGATATCTCATTCAATACGGCTGGTTACTTCATCGATCCGACGATACCGCTGCAGAGTTTGACGATGCAGGCCGAGTGGAAATTTATTGGTGCTGATCAATTATTATTTCAGGTGGCAAAACTCGATCTGCAGCAAGATGGCATGCATGCCAGTCTGAGCGGCAGCCACCGCTTCATGCTGGGACCGCGCGGCCAGAGCGAGCCCGGCATGGTCGATGTGCATGCACAGGTCAATGGATTTGATCTCAAGCAGCTTGATCGCTTCATTCCCACTGCCGCCGAACCTGACTTACGGCATTGGCTGACCAAAGCGATTCTCGATGGCCGTGCCGACGAGGTGAAGTTGCGCTTGCGCGGCGACTTGGCGTATTTTCCGTTCTCGGCCAACGACGCGCGCGCGCGTAGCAAGGGGGAGTTCTTAGTTAAAGGCAATATTCATGGCGGCCGCCTCGATTTTACTGCTGGCGCACTGGCGGATGGAGCGAAAGCGCCGTTGTGGCCGGTGATTGAGGCGATACAAGGGAATTTTGCATTTGACCGCGCCCGCATGGAAATCGATGGCAACAGCGCCAGTACGCTGAGCGCGGATTTGCACAAGGTGAGTGCGGTGATTCCGGATTTACTGAGTACCAATGCGGTATTGGCGATTGATGGTCAAGTCAGCAGCAGTTTGCAAAATATGCTTAATTATGTCGGTGCCAGCCCGGTTGATGCTTGGCTCAGTCACTTTTTAAGCGAAACCAAGAGCGCTGGCGCGGCCGCTTTGCACTTGAAATTGCAATTGCCACTGCGCCATTTGATTGATGCCAAAGTGCAGGGACAACTGCAGTTGTTCAATAACGATGTGCAATTACAGCCGGGTTTGCCGCAAGTCACGGCTGCCAATGGTAAGATAGAATTCAACGAACGTGGGGTCAATCTCGGTGCGCTTAAGGGCTATGCGCTCGGTGGCGCGCTGCAAGTCAGTGGTGGTTCTCAAAAAGATGAGAGTATCCGCGTGCGGCTTGACGGCAGCGCCAGCGCCGAAGGTTTGCTGCAATTTCTGCCGGCTTCGGTGCGTGCACCTTTGGCTGATAAAATCAGCGGTGCGACACGGTATGTGACTACTGTTAATGTCAAAAAACAAACGTCGGAAATTGTGATTGATTCCGCCTTGCAAGGGCTGACATTGAATTTTCCTTCTCCCTTGCGCAAATCTGCCAGCAGCATCGTGCCCTTGCATATAGAACTGTTGTCTCCAGTTAACGGTAATCTACTGCAGGATGATTGGTCGATTCATTTGGGTAACCTCTTGCATGCAAGATATCAACGTCAGCGCGACAGCGAGAAGACGGCCAATTGGAAAATTCTCGGCGGCAGTATTGGTGTCGGCGTGGCCGCACCGGAGTTTCGTACTGGCATAGTGGCGAATATTCAAACTCCGCTGCTCAATGTTGATGAATGGCGCACGCTCTTGAGCACTGCTGTGGCGAACGGCAGTGACAGTCGCGGCAGTGTCGATATCGCGCCGTATCTCGATGTCAGCTCACTGACATTAAAGACGGCGCAATTGCATTTATTCGGCAAGCAACTTGATCAGGCGACGGTCGGCTTATCGCATCAAAAAAATGTGTGGCAGGCGAATGTTGATTCAAATCAAGTATCGGGCCAGCTGAGTTGGAGCGATGGGAATAGCTCTCAGCGTGCCGGTACGGTCACGGCGCGTCTGAGTCGACTCAATATTCCCGCTTCCGCCGCGTCTGATGTCAGTGATTTGATGCTGGGTAGTAGTGCTGCAACGCAGCTGCCTGCCTTGGATATCATTGTCGATGATTTTGAATTGTTTGATAAGAAATTAGGCAAGCTTGAGCTCTTGGCCAGTAACCAAACCGTTGCCGGAGTGAGCGAATGGCAATTGGCGAAAGTGATCTTGAAAAATCCTGATGCGGAACTCAAGGCCAGTGGTAAGTGGAGCAAACGCGCCGGGGCTGGCAGCACCGAGCTCGATTACGTGCTCGAGGTGGCCAATAGTGGGCAACTGCTCAATCGTCTGGGCTTTGCCAATGTGATCAAAGGCGGCCGTGGCCGCTTGCAAGGCGATGTCAGTTGGAGCGGTTTGCCTTACGCGATCGATATTGCCAGCATGCGTGGTCAGGTGCAGTTGGACTTAGCCAGCGGCCAGTTTTTGAAAGTCGATCCCGGTGCGGCGAAATTATTAGGCGTATTGAGCATGCAATCTTTGCCGCGTCGCTTGAGCCTCGATTTCCGTGATGTGTTTTCCGAAGGCTTCGGCTTTGATGCCCTCACCGGAACCGCCCGCATCGAGCAAGGCGTGGCCGTGACCGATAACTTCAAGATGCGCGGTGTGAACGCGACGGTCGTCATCAGTGGTAGTGCCGATATGGCGCGCGAAACCCAGCAATTGCATGTGGTAGTGATTCCGGTCATTAATGCCGGTGCCGCTTCGGTGGTGTATGGTTTGGCGGTGAATCCGGTGATCGGCCTGGGAACATTTTTAGCGCAATTGTTTTTGCGCGAACCCTTGGCACGGGCTTTCACGTTTGAATATATGATCAGCGGACCGTGGAATGATGCCATTGTCAAAAAAATCGACCATCAGGATCTGAAATCGCTGATGGCCCCGACGCCGACGCCGGATTTGTTGAAAGGAAAGACAGAATGATGAAATTAGCTGCGATTCAAATGGTTTCCAGCCCCGATCCGGCACAGAATCTGGCCACGGCCGAGCGCTTGATCCGTCAAGCTGCTGCTGAGGGCGCGCGCTTGGTCTTGTTGCCCGAGTATTGGGCCCTGTTAGGGTTGCATGAAACCGATAAATGTGCGATTGCCGAGGTCGATGGCCATGGCCCCTTACAAGGTTTTATGGCCGCGCTGGCAGGCGAGCTCAAATTATGGCTGGTCGGCGGCAGTATTGCGCTGCAGTCTGGTACCGTTGACAAGGTACTCAACAGCACACTGGTCTACGCACCGGACGGCCAGCGCTGCGCGCGTTATGACAAGATGCATTTGTTCGGCTTTCAGAATGACAGCGAATCTTACCAAGAGGCCCGCACTATCGTTGCCGGCAATGAGGTAGCCAGCTTTGAGACCGAAGCGGGCCGAGTCGGTTTGTCGATCTGTTATGATCTACGTTTCCCCGAATTGTATCGGGCCTTGGGCGACTGCCGTTTACTGCTCGTGCCGGCCGCGTTTACCCATACCACCGGGGCGGCCCATTGGGAGATATTGTTGCGTGCGCGCGCAATCGAAAACCAATGCTATGTGCTTGCTTGTGGCCAAGGTGGACTGCATCTGAATGGTCGTCGTACTTGGGGGCACAGCATGCTGATTGATCCTTGGGGCAAGGTGCTGGCTTGTCTCGACGAAGGAGAAGGGGTAGTCGGCGGCGTGTTGGATGAGGCCGTGTTGGCCCAAGTCAGGGCCAGTCTGCCGGCTTGGCAACATCGTCGTTTGTGAGATCGACGGTGCGTGCCGACAGCTTTGTATACAATGTCCTAATTGCAGATGCCCCATACGTTGGGCGCATTATAAATTTTTTTTCAGTTTTTCGTATCGGTGAATATCCATGACGACAGTTCAATCCGCTGTGAACCACCTCGCCATTGCGCGCGAGATTTTATTGACACCCTTTGGTTTGGATGAAACAGCTCTGTCCAAAGTGCTCGGTTCGATGTTTACGCATAAGGTCGATTATGCCGACCTGTATTTCCAATTCACCCGCAGCGAGAGCTGGAGCTTGGAAGAGGGCATCGTCAAGACCGGCAGCTTTTCCATCGACCAAGGGGTGGGCGTGCGCGCCATTTCCGGTGATAAAACGGCCTTCTCTTATTCTGATGAAATTTCCGAGCGCGCCTTGTCCGAAGCCGCCCGCGCTACCCGCACCATCGGTCGCAGCGGCAATGGCAAAATCAAGGTCGCCAGCAGTCTGCAAGATGTGCACGGACGCGATCTGTATCTGCGCGAAGATCCCTTGCTTTCATTAGATGCCACTGAAAAAGTCAATTTACTGGAAAAATTGGAAAAAATCGCTCGCGCCAAAGATCCGCGCATCGTTCAAGTCATGGCTGGTCTGGCCGGCGAATACGATGTGATTTTGGTGGCACGCAGCGATGGCGTCATTGCTGCGGATGTGCGGCCTTTAGTGCGGATTTCGCTGACCGTCATCGCCGAACAGAATGGTCGCCGTGAAATGGGCTCGAGTGGCGGCGGTGGCCGCTATGATTACAGTTACTTTTCCGATGTCTTGCTGGAAAAATTTGCTGATGAAGCCGTCAAATCGGCCTTGGTCAATCTCGATGCCCGCCCGGCACCGGCTGGTGTAATGACGGTCGTGCTCGGCCCCGGTTGGCCTGGCGTGTTGTTGCATGAAGCCATAGGTCATGGTTTGGAAGGCGATTTCAATCGCAAAGGATCGAGCACTTTTTCCGGTCGCATCGGCGAGCGTGTCGCCGCCAAGGGCGTCACCGTAGTCGATGATGGTACCTTGCAAGACCGCCGCGGTTCGCTCAATGTCGATGATGAAGGTAATCCTACCCAGTACAATACCTTGATCGAAGATGGCATACTCAAAGGCTATATGCAGGATACGATGAATGCCCGTCTGATGAAGACCGCCGTGACCGGCAATGCCCGGCGCGAATCATTCGCCCACCTGCCGATGCCGCGCATGACCAATACTTATATGTTGGCCGGCGATAAAGACCCGGAAGAAATTTTGGCGTCGGTCAAACACGGCTTGTATGCGGTCAACTTTGGCGGCGGTCAGGTCGATATCACCAACGGCAAGTTCGTATTTTCTGCCAGCGAAGCCTACATGATAGAAAACGGCAAGATCAGTTATCCGGTCAAAGGCGCTACCCTCATTGGCAATGGCCCCGAGGTATTGAA
This sequence comes from Undibacterium sp. CCC3.4, assembly GCF_034347425.1. GTDB lineage: Bacteria > Pseudomonadota > Gammaproteobacteria > Burkholderiales > Burkholderiaceae_D > Undibacterium. Next base: position 242,057 of record NZ_CP133779.1, on the reverse strand, counting down.
CCACGTTTCCATGATAGGCAATGACATGCGCCTTGATTCAGGTGTCGGCGTGTGTGGCAAAGAAGGCCAGAGCCTGCCGGTCGGGGTCGGTCAGCCTAGTCTGCGGATTGAAGGTTTGACGGTCGGCGGTACGGCCTGATGCTTGGCGCGCTGGATGGGAGGAATCGACTATGTTTGTGATCGCCGTCGTCTCGGCCAAGGGTGGGGTGGGCAAAACCACGGTGTGCGCTAATCTGGCGGCGGCCTTGCATGCGCGCGCGCAGCCGGTGCTGGCGATCGATCTCGACCCGCAAAATGCCTTGCAATGGCACTTGGGCGGGCTCGACCAAAATGATTGCAAAGGTATCAGCGCCTTGACCGGTAACCGCACACGCTTGGCCGGCGTTAGCCATGTCAGCCCGTTTGCTGGCAGCTTCGTGCCTTACGGTAATGGTGGTGAGGCGCGCCGGCTACGTTTTGAACGCGATCTCGAACAGCGCGATGATTGGTTGCGAAATAAATTACACAGCGCCAATTTAGCCCCTGACACCATCGTCTTGCTCGACACGCCGCCAGGGCCGTCGATTTATCTTAAACAAGCCATGCAGGCAGCCGATTTTCTGCTCGTCGTTGTGCTGGCCGATGCGGCCTCGTATTCGACGCTGCCGGAAATGGAAGCTTTGATCGCGAGCTACCGTGGCAGCAGCGTCGCCTCGGCTTATCTGCTCAATCAAAGTAATGCGCGCATGCTGGGACAAGATGTGCTGACCTTGATGGCCGATCGTCTTGGTGAGCGTATGCTGCCCTTCGTTGTGCCCGATAGTGCCGCAGTCGAAGAGGCGCTGGCATACGAACGCCCGGTCGTGCTGTACCAAAGTCATGATCCGGCCGCCATCAATTTACAAGCCATTGCCGATTTTTTGATTCGTACCGTGGGCTTGCATCCGCGTCTTTCCTAAGTCTACTTCCTTCCCCGATGCGGGAAGGAAGTAGATCGCGTCATTTTTGTTTGATTAAAATCAAAATAAAATTTGCGCTTTGCTCACACTGCTGTGCCGCATAATTCCAGTGTTTTTCTCTTCCAACTCCACAGTATTGACCTGTCGCAGCACGTTAATCGTGTGTGTGCGAGCACTCGCGTCCACCGGTAGTTGCCGTAAAGTAAGAGTATTTCACCGAAAATGCCGTGATTTGCGGTGATAGCTATGAGGAAGCTTAGCTTTTTCAGCAAATTTTTCCTGATTATAGATTGTTGACATTTAAGTACTGCAGATTGCTGGACGGCCATTGATACCAAGTGGTAAAGTTGTAGACATGTTGTAACAGTTCGTAATATAAAAAATATTCTCTTAACAAGAACAACTTCCATTAAAGAAAAGCTGAATCCAGTCATGAATAACCTTGGATATTACGAAATACAGCAGTGTTCTCAGCAGTGGCGAATTTTCTTGCATGCCTTTGCCAGCCAATTTTCCAGCAAAGCCGAACCGGCCGAGCTGCGTGCGTTTATGCATGATTTGGGTCGAACCATGGCACAGAGCTTGCCGGTTACCGACGGCAGCAGTTTGCCGGCGCTGGCGGCGGCTATGAATGTGATGTGGGCGCAATTGAATTGGGGTTGGGTCGAGTTGATCGAGGAAGCCGACAGTTTGCAAGTCGCTCACCATGCCTCACCGCTGAAAGCGGCGTTTGGTGAAGCCGCACTGGAATGGTCGCCGGCTTTGATCGAAGGAATTTACGCACAATGGTTTGAAGGTTTGGGCATGGACCCTAGCCTGCATTTGGTGCAACGCGGCGCGGTGTTGGAAGACGGTCAGTTATTCGTCTATGAGCTAAAAAAACAACATGAGACACCCGCGTATTTTACCCGTCGTTGAATCTCGCCTCTGGGCGACACAAAGAAACAGGGCAAGTGACTATTATGGATGATGACGTAAAAAATCTTTTTCAAAAATTCGGCCAATCGGCGGCTGGTTATCAAGAAATTAATCGCCAGGCCGAAACGGAACAGGCGAAACAGCGCTGGCCCTTGCTGCGCGACGTGCGCGTGCATGCGCTGCCAGAGCCGGAGCCGGAAGCGGACCAGGTAGCGCTGGCTGAGCCAGTCGCGTGCCCGGTGCTGCGCACGCTACCGAGCGTAGCGACCGCTGTGGCTGCCCTTCATGCCGAGCCATTCGTGCGCAGTGTTGTTTCTGCTCCTGCTCCTGCTCCAGCTCCAGCCGCAGCTACAGCTACAGCTCAAGCTACAGCTCCGACCGCCAAGGCCGGCAGTTTGGCCAGCGTGTTTGCACGTTTGGCCAAACCGAACTTGCCTGTGCAAAATGAGCCGGCCGTGTCATCGTTTTTCAAAAAAATCTTCCAGTCATGAGGATTGTTGCTGTCATTTCTCCTAAGGGTGGCGTCGGCAAGACCACCGTGACAGCTAATTTGGCCGCGTCGCTGGCGCGTTTGGGCGCACGTGTCAGCGTTCTCGATCTCGATCCTCAAAATGCCTTGCGCTTGCATTTTGGCATGCCTTACGACCAGCAGGGCGGGATTGCCGGCCAAGATGCGCAAGGCCGGCCCTGGCGCGAAGTGTTGTATGAAAGTGCCTTTGGCGTTGATTTCATACCATATGGGACGATCACCGAGAAACAGCGCGACCAGTTCGAAGCCGGCATACGTCAGCAGCCGGACTGGTTGGCGACGCGGCTGGCAGCAATGCAGCTTGATGACAATGCCGTCTTGCTGATCGATACGCCACCGGGACCTAGCCTCTATTTACAGCAAGTATTGAATGTCGCCAATGTCGCGCTGGTGGTTCTGCGCGCCGATGCCGCTTCGTACTCGACGGTGCCGGCGATCGAAGCCTTGCTGGCGTATTACACCGGTAAACGCAGCAATTTTTTTGGTTATTGCTATGTGGTGAATCAAATGGATGCGTCAAAGCAACTTTGTCGCGATGTGGTCGGCATGTTGCGTAGTGATTTGGGGGCGCGTTTTGTGTCGGCAACGATACACCGCGATGAAGCGGTCAGTGAAGCACTGGCCTGTCAGTCGCCGGTGGCGTACTATGCCAAACATAGTTCGGCCACCCATGATGTTGAACAACTGTCGATCTGGTTACAGAAAAATTTCGGATTGGTGGACTGATGCGCTCGATTCTCAATTCTCGCTATTTGTACGGACGGCTCAATGAACTCGGCCTGGCACTGGTCAACTGGCCCGGCTGGGAACGCAGAGTGCCGCGCGCGCTGGCCTTGTTAGTGGCGGCTTTGTTGTACTGGACCGCCATCAGCATTCCTATGGAATTGCCGCTGCAAGCTTTTTTTTCCGCCATCGTGTTTGGTATCGCGCTGTATTTACGACGCTATACCGGCACCTTGGTGTCGCTCATCATGGTGATGTTTTCAGTCAGCGCGACGAGCCGCTACATTTACTGGCGCATCAATTACACCATAGGCACAGAGAATCTGCTCGACTTGTTTTTCGCCTTGGTGCTGATTATGGCCGAGGTTTATGCTTGGCTGGTACTGTTGCTCGGCTACGTGCAAACGGCTTGGCCGCTCAAGCGCAAACCGGTACTGATGCCGGCCGATGTCAGCAGTTGGCCGGTGATCGACTTGTTCATTCCGACGTATAACGAAGACATCAGCGTGGTCAAGCCGACCGTGATGGCGGCCATGGGGATAGACTGGCCGCGCGAGAAACTCAATATCATTATTCTCGACGATGGGCGTCGTCCTGAGTTTGCCGTTCTGGCAGCCAGCTTAGGTGTGGAATGCTACACCCGGGCTGACAATAAACATGCCAAGGCCGGCAATATCAATGCAGCACTCAAGCGCACTTCGGGCGAATTCGTCGCCATTTTCGATTGTGATCACATGCCTACCCGTTCGTTTTTGCAGTATGCGATGGGCTGGTTTTTGGTCGACCCGAAGTTGGCGATGGTGCAGACACCCCATCATTTTCTCTCACCCGATCCGTTCGAACGTAATTTGCAAACCTTCCGTGACGTCCCCAATGAAGGCGAGTTGTTTTATGGTTTGATACAAGATGGCAATGATCTTTGGAATGCCACTTTTTTCTGCGGTTCCTGCGCTATTTTGCGTCGTTCCTGTCTGGAAGAAATCGGCGGTATTGCCGTCGAAACGGTGACCGAAGATGCCCATACTGCGCTTAAAATGCAGCGACGTGGATATAACACCGCGTATCTGTCTTTACCGCAGGCGGCTGGCTTGGCGACTGAAAGTTTGTCTGCCCACGTCGGGCAAAGGATACGCTGGGCGCGTGGGATGGCGCAGATTTTCCGTACCGATAATCCCTTGTTCGGCAAGGGACTGAGTTTCGGACAACGACTCTGCTACAGCAACGCCATGCTGCATTTTTTCTATGGTTTGCCGCGCATGGTATTTTTGCTGGCGCCGATTTCCTATCTGTTTTTCGAAGTGCATATCATTAAAGCTTCGGCCTTGTCGATTGCCGCCTATTCGCTGCCGCATTTGTTACATGCCAATTTAACCAACTCGCGCATTCAGGGCGCGCACCGCCATTCCTTCTGGGCCGAAGTGTATGAAGCCACGCTGGCTTGGTATATTTTTCGCCCGACCTTGGTCGCGCTGGTCAATCCCAAGCTTGGTACCTTCAACGTGACCGCCAAGGGTGGTTTAGTACAGGAAGAGCATTTCGACTGGGTGATTTCGAAACCGTATCTGGTGATGCTGGGCTTGAATGTACTGGGCTTTTTGATCGGCATCGGGCGAGCGATCTGGTGGAATACCTACGAGCTTGATACCGTGATTTTGAATATGCTCTGGACCATTTATAACCTGGTCATACTCGGTGCCACCTTGGCCGTGGCGACGGAATCGAAGCAGGTGCGCCGCACCCATCGCGTGCGGGCCTATCTGAACGCCACACTGCGGCTGGAGAATGGCCATTCGGTAGTTTGCCAGACCGAAGATTTTTCCATGGGCGGCATGTCCCTGCGCGTGCCCGATGGGTTTGCGATGAAAAAGAATGAACAACTGCATGTGTCACTGTATGGCACCAGTGGTGAATGCCTGTTCCCCGCCAAAGCGATTTTTGCCAAGCAAAATATTCTCAGCGTGCAATTTCTTGAACTCAGCATCCAACAAGAAATGGATTTGATCAGTTGTACGATAGGGCGCGCCGATGTCTGGCTCAATTGGTCGGAAAACCGGAATATCGATCAACCGCTCAATGGTTTGAAAGAAATTGCTTTTCACAGTATTCAAGGATTCACTCGGTTTGGCACCGGCCTCAAGCAATATTGGGACACGCAATCGGAACAACAGAAAATATTAACGGAAACGACGATCATGAAAAAAAATAAAATCAAATGGCCGTGGAAACGCGCCACCGGCGCTGCCCTCGCCATCGCTGTCGGCTTGACGGCGGGCGTACCTGAGCAAGCCTACGCTGCATCGAAGCGTCACCAAGCCGAAGCGGCCGCGGCCGCGGCCGCCGATGCGACGGCGGCAACGGCGGCAACGGCCGCAACTACGGTAGCGACCGCCGTCGCTGGCCCGGTCAGCGGCCAGACCATCTATAAACTCAGCCTCAAACAAATGGGGCAGGGCAGTAACATCGAATTGCGCGGTATTGAGGGTGAGCGCTCATTTCCATTTACCGTGCGCAGTGATGAAGTGATCACGGCAGCGCGCATCCGCTACGGCTTGGCGTATTCGCCGGCGCTGCTGCCCGATTTGTCGCATCTTAAAGTGTCGGTGAATAATGAACTCATCAGCGTGGTGCCGCTGCCAAGAGAAACCGCCAAAGGCATCATCCGCGACGAGGTGATCGATCCACGCTTTTTTACCGATTTCAATCAACTCAGTTTTAAACTCATCGGCCACTATTCACGCGAATGTGAAGATCCGTATCACTCCAGCCTGTGGGCACAGCTGAGCAATACCAGCTATTTGGAATTGACGGTCAGTCCTATCGAGCTGGCGAATGATCTGGCCTTGTTGCCTGGCCCCTTCTTCGATAAGCGCGATGCGCGTTTGTTAGAATTGCCATTTGTTATGCCGGCCCAGGCTTCACTCGAGATGCTGCGTAATGCCGGTGTGGTGGCATCGTGGTTCGGCCACCTTGCGGCTTACCGTGGCGCGCGTTTTCCGGTCGCCAGCGAAGGTTTACCTAAAACGCATGCGATCGTCTTTGCCACCAGCAAAGAAGCACCCGTCGGGATACAGTTACCGGTCATAAATGGTCCGAGCTTGATGGTCGTCGCCAATCCAGCCAATCCGAAAGCCAAACTCTTGTTGGTCTTGGGGCGCGATCAAAATGAATTGAAAATTGCGGCACAAGCGCTGACTCTGGGTCAGAGCGTATTGTCCGGCCCTAGCGCCGTCATCAATAACTATAAAGAACCGCATGCCCGCTTGGCCTATGATGCGCCGAACTGGCTGCCGACCAATCGTGCGGTTAAGCTCGGTGAACTGTTGCCGCTGGAAAGCTTGCAAGTCAGTGGTCTGACCCCGGATTTAATTCGCATCAATATGCGCGTGGCACCCGATCTGTTCACCTGGCAACGTGATGGCGTGCCTATCGATTTACGCTATCGTTTCACGCCGCGTCCATCGGTCGATAAGTCTACCCTCAACATCGGTATCAATGATGGTTTCGTGCGGGCTTTGTCTTTATCGGGCGCAGAAATTGAAAAAGGCAAGATCAAAGAATCGGTGATGTTATTCTTCAAGGATGGTCATCGTTTTGCCCAAGAAGAAGTGCAATTGCCAATCTTCCGCATCGGCGCGGAAAATCAATTGCAATTCCATTTCTTTTACGATTACCCGAAACAGGGTGCCTGTAAAGATGTGTATCTCGATAATGTACGCTCGGCCATCGATTCCGATTCCACCATCGATTTTTCCAACATGCCGCATTACGCTGCCTATCCGAATTTGGCCTATGTTGCCAACGCCGGCTTTCCGTTCACCAAATACGCCGATCTCTCCGGTACCGCCATCGTCATGCCTGATCGCGCCAGCAATCAAGAAATCGAAACCTACCTTAATCTCATGGGGCGCATGGGTGAGTCGACCGCTTATCCGGTAACCAACAACACGGTGATACGTGGCAGCGATGTCGAGAAACACAGCGACCAGGATTTGATCATCATCGCCACCAATGGCAATCAAGCCCTGCTCAAGCAATGGGCCAGCTATATGCCGCTGAGCATGGATGAGACGGGCAATCATCTGCAATTGCCACGCGGATTCATGCGCTACTTGGCACGTTGGAATGGTAAGGATATCGACGACGTCGAACGCCGCTCCGGTGAGATGTTGGCCAAGACCGGCAATGGCTTCGGTGCGATGATGCAGTTTGCTTCACCCTTGTCGAGTGAACATAGTGTCGTGGTGCTTACTGCCGGTGCGGCAGAACATTTACGCGATTTGACCGATGCCTTGACCCAGCCTGATTTACGCAGCAAGTTTCAGGGTGATTTGGTGCTGGTCAAAGGCGATCACATCGAGCATGTCTTGATCGGCGATACCTACTATGTCGGCAGCTTGCCATTATGGACCTGGGTGAAGTGGACTTTGTCGACACAACCTGTGTTGCTGATCATCTTCCTGCTGCTCGCTTCGCTGATTGCCGCGACGATGTTGTTCCGCTTTTTGCGTAAAAAAGCAGCCCAGCGTTTGCAGGCCGGGCAAGATGTCGAATAAATGACACGTTTATGCGGCCGTCGCGAGGCGGTCGCGTAGTAGAATTGAAGCAATAGAGCGCCGCGCTGCTGCGCCTGCTCATCGCAGTATTTGCTTAATCAACAGGGTGAAATGCATGGTTTTCAAACGAAAAGCGATAGCGCTGGCGTTTTTGGCAATATCGATGGAAGGCACAAGCGCCTTCGCCACCTCAACCCTGCAACAGCAATTGCTGGAACAAGCACAATTTTGGGAGCAGCGCGGACGCGATGACCATGCCGCCGATGCCTGGGCCAAGTTGCTCAAGGTCGATCCCGACAATCTTCAGGCATTGGTTGCCGTCGGTATGCAAGCTGCGCGCAGCGGCAATCCCGAGCAAGCCAAAATCTGCCTGGCCAAATTACGCAGTCTCAATGCCAGTGCCTCTCAACAGCGCTTGGTGGAAGAGGCGCTGCGGCGCGGACCGGTCAGCGCCGGCCGTCAGCTCGATGATGCGCGACGCTTGGCGCGCCAAGGCGACAGCGAGGCGGCAGCCGACAGTTTCCGTTTGCTCGGCGATCCGAGTCGCCTCAAGGGCGATGCGGCGCTCGAATATTATCAAGTACTGGCTGGTACCAAGAGTGGCTATGACGAAGCCCAGCGCGGCTTGGAAAAACTCAGTAAAGACACCCCGGCCAACCTGCGCTATGCGCTGGCCTATGCCCAAGTACTCAGTTATCGCCAAGTCAGCCGAGTCAGCAGCCTTGGTTTGTTGGAAAGTTTAAGCAGCAAGCCTGAAGTGGCCACGGCTGCCACTGCCGCCTGGCGTCAGGCGTTGAGCTGGATGGGTTTGGAAGCGGGCAACAGTAAATTTTTCCGTGCTTACTTGGAGCGTCATCCGGGCGACCAAGCCATCGCCGACAAACTCGCGGCATTGGCACGGCAGAGCAAAGAAACGGCGCTCGAAAGTCGCCGCACCGGCAATAAGCCGGAGCGTAGCAAAGCGCCGGAGGTCAATATTTCCTCGGCCGGCTTTAAGGCGCTCGATGCCAATGATTTGGCTTTGGCGGAAAAAGAATTTCAAACCCTCATCAAACGCCATCCTAAAGATCCGGTTGGTCATGGCGGCATGGGCTTAGTAAAAATGCGCCAAGAAGAATTCATCGCGGCGCGAAAATATTTGCTGCAAGCCACACGTCTCGGTGGTGCCAAGGGCCAAGCCAACTGGCACCAAGCGTATGACAGCGCCAATTACTGGGCCATCATCGAAGAGGCGCGCAGCGCCTTCGAAGATGCCGACAGCGCTAAAGGTATCGCCTTGCTGCGCAAAGCGATAGCCCTCAATGGCAAAGAGCCGTCCGGGATTTTGCAATTGGCCGACGCCTTGCAGGCTGAAAATGATATGGCCGGTGCCGAAGCAAATTTCAAACAGGTCTACAACGAAGACAAAACTAATATGCGTGCGCTCGATGGCTTGATCGGCGTGTATGTATTACAAAAGCGTTTGAAAGATTTGGAAGCGCTGAGCCCATCGATGTTGCCGCGCCATTTCGCCATTTTGGCTAATTTGAAAGCCGAAGAATTTTCTGCCACGGCGAAACGCTTGTTGGCTGCCGGTGATCTCAACGGCGCCCAAGCTGCGCTTGAAGATGCGATTTTGGTCAAACCGGAAGATGCTTGGTTGCGTATGTCTCTGGCCAAAATCTACTTGCAGAGAAATATGCCTGCGCAGGCACAAGCCTTGCTCGATGCCCTCACCAATGTTGCCAAACCGGATCCCGAAGCCCTGTATGTCAGTGCCTTGCTCAGTCAAATGCAGCAATTGTGGTGGGAAGGTTTGATGACGCTGGAGCGCGTGCCGGTCGCTGCGCGTAAGGGCGAATTATTGGCCTTGCAGAAGCGCTTGTGGATACACGTACAGCTGGATCGCTTGGAATTGTTGAGCGCCCGCGGCAACAGCGCCGAAGTGAACAAAATTCTGTTGGCGATCGAAGCTGCCGCTGGCAAAGAGCCTGAATATCTTGGCACAGTCGCGGCGCTGTATATCCGCCTCGGCGACGCCGAGCACGGCTTGGCGATGATGCGACAGGCGGTACAGGAGAGCCCGAAGCCGAGCGCCGAATTGTTGCTTGCCTACGGCAGCACGCTGATGCAAATGAACCAAGAAGCCGAGCTCGATGCCGTCATGCGCAGGGTAGCGGCGCTGCCGAAACTGAGCGAAGCAGAGGTGCGCACATTCCGCCAATTACAAAAAGCTTTGTCCATGCGCTATGCGGAACGCAGCCGTGAGGCCGGCGATTATGCCGCTGCCTATACCTATTTACAGCCCTTGCTGATCAGCGAACCACAAGACCCGCTGCTCTTGCTGGCCTTGGCGCGCATCTATGCCTCGGCCGGTGAGGCCGATGTTGCAAAAACTCTGTATTTGCAAGTGTTACAGACTGAACCGAATAACCCGGAAGTGTTGCAAGGCTTGCTGTTCGCTGCCATGTCGCTGAAAGATTATGACGGTGCCGAACAACAGCTGGAAAAATTACTGCGCTTGCAGCCCGATAATCCGCGTTTCATTGCCTTGGCTGGTAATGTCGCGCGTGCGCGTGGTCAGAATGGCCGCGCACTCGACTACTTCAAACGAGCGCTGGCACTGGAACAAGCGCGCCGTCCGCTGGCCGGCCGCGGCGTGGATGGACTGCGCTTGGTCGCCACGGTGCCGGTGGCCAATGATTTCAAACTCAATCCCTTCGCGCTTGCCGGCAGCACGCCGCCAGCCGCTGGGCCACAGCTGAAACAAGTGCCGCAATTGTCCGCGCAATACGCGGTGGCGAACTTGCCTGCGGCTGCATTGCCAAGCGCTGCGCCGGCACCAACTGGCGCGCGGCTAGCGGCCGTCGCGCCGCTGCCGGCTCCGCTCAGCGTGCCAGTGTTGCCGGCCGCCAGCGTGGCCCCGCAGAGTGTAGCGCCGCTACTGATCGTGCCAAACCCGGCAATCACGCCAAGCTTACCAAGCGCAGCGCGCTCTGGCCTGAATGCCGTCGCTCCGGCCTTGCTACCAGCCTTGGCACCAGTTGCGACTGCAGCTCCAGTGTCAGCTTCAGTCGCCAGTCCACTCAATAGCCGCGCCGCGACGCGCCGCTACAGCCAAGGCTACAGCAGTTCGGTGAGCCCGGAAGAAGCCGCTTTGATCAAAGAAATTGATGATCTGTCAGCGTTGAATCGCTCGGAGGTCACGCTGGGCTTGGCCGCGCGTGCGCGCAGCGGCCAGAGTGGCTTGTCGCAGCTCAAGGATATTGAAACCCCACTCGAAGTACAGCTTTCCACCCTCTCGGCCGGTCAATTTGGTTTGAAAATCATCCCGGTACTGGTCGATGCCGGGACGCTAAACCTCAACGATAGCGGCGTGGCCGGTTTGTTTGGCCGTAATACGGTGATCAATGGCCAAGCGACGATTGCCAAATTACCGCTGACCAGCGTTGCGGCTCAGCAAGGTTTATCGAACGCGGCGAGCATCAGCCAAGTTGCCAAAGGCGTGGCCTTGAGCCTCAGTTATCAGCTCAGCGGCTTCAAGGCCGATCTCGGCAGTAGTCCGATAGGCTTTCCTATCCGCACCGTCGTCGGTGGCTTGCGCTGGAGCGATCAGATTGAGTCTTGGAATTACAGCATCGAGGTGGCCCGCCGCTCAGTCACCGACAGTTACCTCTCCTATGCCGGAGCAAAAGACAGTCTGTATGGCTTGAGCTGGGGCGGGGTGAGCAAGAATGGTGTCCGTCTGGAAACGGCTTACGATACCCCCGAAGGCGGGCTGTATCTCGGTGCCGGCTTGGCGCGTCTGAGCGGCACCAATGTGCTGAGCAACCGCGTGTTCGATTTGGGCGGTGGCATTTACTGGCGTGCGTATCGCCGCAGCGATATGTTGGTCACGACCGGCTTGGGCTTGACCAGCATGTTTTATCAAAAGAACTTACAGAATTTCACTTACGGCAATGGCGGCTACTTCAGCCCGCAATCGTATGTAGCGCTCAATCTGCCGGTGGAAGTCAGTGGTCGCTCTGGCAAGCTGGCTTACCAGCTTGGCGCTGCGATCGGTATCCAGCATTTCCGCAGCGATGCCGCACCGTATTATCCGCTCGTCAGTGCCGATCAGACGGCTTTGGAACTATTTGTCGCCGCTAATCCCGGCAGCAATCTTTCCAGTACCTATGCCGCTGCTTCGCATACCGGCTTACAATATAAACTCGGGGCTGCGCTGGAATACCTGCTGACGCCACAATTTGCGCTCGGTGGCCGCCTCTCGGTCGATAACTCCGGTGATTTCACCGATGCCGCCGCCTTGCTGTATCTGCGCTACACCTTCGAGCCGCGCCGCGGGCCGGTGGCATTTCCTCCGGTCGCACCAAAACCGTATTACCAGGGAAACTAGGTATGACTCTCCATACATTGATACGCCTTTGTACTTGCTTATTCGCCGCGTTACTCTTGCCGGTAGCGGCGGCTGATTTACAAAGCGAAGGCCGGGTCTTGTTGTCGCAAGGCGATAACTTGGCAGCCAGCAAGAAATTTTCCGAAGCGGCCAAACAAAACCCCTTTGATGGGGCCGCGCTCAACAACCAAGCGCTGGCTTATGCGGCTCAGGGCGAGTATGAACAGGCGCTGGCACTGCTGGAGCGTGCCGTGCGCGTGAGTCCGCAACGCGCCGACATCGCCGCTAATCTGCAGGAGATGCGGCAGTGGATCGCGCGCCATGCTCCTTCCGTTGGCATGGTAGCCAAGAGCACACCGATCATCAATGTGTATCCCGACAGCACGAACGATCTGCCGCCGGAACCACCGGCACTCTGGAAAAAATAAAATGAATTGCCTCAAATCGCTAATCTGCCCTTGCTAATTGCCGCGTTTTAATGCAATATCAGAGCATCATTTTGACCACTTTGTCAGAATTAAATACCGACAACCGAGATCAGCTCCTAATTTTATGAAGTTCGCACATTTTTTCTTTTTTTACTTTAGCTATTCCCAGCCTCAGGCGGACGGAAGAAGGTAATCGTGCAAAGAAAAACAGCCGAACCGAATTTCTGAAAAAACCGCCGTTACCGGCGGTTTTTTTTTGCCATCGATTTTGAATGAAGACTGACGATTTATTTTTGAACACTATCCGCAATTAACTGGAGAAAACATGCAACGCACTGATGACTTACGCATACGCGAAATGAAAGAACTGTTGCCGCCGTCGCATCTGATCCGCGAATTCGGCTGCTCCGACAAAGCCTCGGAAACAGCCGCCAATGCGCGCACCGCGCTGCACAGAATTTTGCATGGACAAGACGATCGCCTCATGGTGGTGATCGGTCCGTGTTCGATTCATGATACCGCCGCTGCCATGGAGTACGCGCGCCGTCTGGCGGCTGAGCGTGGCCGTTTTGCCGGTGAACTCGAAATCGTCATGCGTGTGTATTTCGAGAAGCCGCGCACCACGGTTGGCTGGAAAGGCTTGATCAACGATCCGTATATGGATAACAGCTTCCGCATCAATGATGGTTTGCGTATCGCGCGCGAATTGCTGCTCAATATCAACGAACTCGGTTTGCCGGCCGGTACAGAATATCTTGACGTCATCAGTCCGCAATACATCGCCGATCTCATCAGTTGGGGTGCCATCGGTGCCCGCACCACCGAGTCGCAAGTCCATCGTGAATTGGCTTCCGGCTTGTCCTGCCCGGTAGGATTTAAAAACGGTACCGATGGCAATGTCAAAATCGCGGTCGACGCCATCAAGGCTTCATCGCAGCCGCATCACTTTTTGTCGGTGACCAAGGGCGGCCATTCGGCCATTGTCTCCACCAATGGCAATGAAGATTGCCACATCATACTGCGCGGCGGAAAAACGCCGAACTACGATGCCGCCAGCGTCGATGCAGCGTGCAAAGATATCGCTGCAGCCGGCTTGGCTGCGCGCTTGATGATCGATGCATCGCATGCCAACAGTTCTAAAAACCCGGCCAACCAAATTCCGGTGTGCAGCGATATCAGCCGTCAAGTCGCTGGCGGTGACAGTCGTATCGTTGGGGTCATGATTGAATCGCATCTGGTGGCCGGCCGTCAAGACCTGGTGCTTGGAAAAGAATTGGTGTATGGCCAGTCAGTGACCGATGGCTGTATCGCTTGGGAAGACAGCGTGACGGTGTTGGAAGAGTTGGCACAAGCGGTTAAACAACGCCGTTTGCTGCAAGCGGCAGCTTGATCAACAATCTGACTAGGGTTTGAAACCCCGGCCTTCAGAGGCTGTCGCAAAAGGGTTTTCAGTCTGCATCATTACCCTAACCGCCCGTAACGTCGTTCCTGCGCGCATTTGGCAGGAATCCAGCGGCGTTCGTGGTTAACTGAAAATGCCAGAAATTGTGGCATTTTCAGTGTAAAAAACGACACTAGGTTCCCGCCAAAAGCACGCGGGAATGACGAGGTATACGGTGTTTCAGGTGTAAAAAAAGCGTCCATCAGGCTTTTGCGACAGCCTCTTTTGGCCGGTGAGCGACGAAGGAGCGACGCGATGAGAGGGGATGCAAACCCCTTCCAGAGTCTTTTCCATCGTCGCTTGCGACGATCCATTAAGTTGTTGTATCTGGCCTTGGCATGCTGCGCTGCGCGGTACGCCGGGGCCGATTTTTTCAGAAAATTCCTACGCAAGTTTTATTTGACTGTGATGACAATATCGATAAAATTCCAGTGAGAGCTTTGCTGGGAATTTTAAAAATATTGCCAAAAAACACTTAAATCGACACTTTGCCAGCGTCGTTGGTGGGGCTGCTGCTGGCATGATGGGCGGTGCGGCGAGTCAGGTGCAAGCTTGGTACTGACATGTATTTCCTCGGGAGCCGTTCATGTACCGTGAACTTTTTTTCTTTGCGCTGATCGCTTTGAATAATCTGGTTTTGTTCGTGTGCCTACCGAAGTGGCGTGACAGCCGCTATCTGCCTGTTGCCGGCGTAATTGTGTTCCTTCTGTTTATCGCCGGGCACCTGTGTTTGCATGCCGGCAGTGAGCTCAGTATGCTGGCGCGGGTGGGTAGAGGTAGTGCGCACGGCAGCTTGGTTTTATTGTTGTGCTACTGGTCGCTGCGCACTTGGAAACGCGCATCTTGAGCAGCGCCGCGTGCGTGCTCAGAAACGTTTGGTCAGCGTCATTTGTTCGCCTTCGCGGCGCATGTCCAGTCGGTTCAGCAGCGACATGCCTAGCAGTGGTGTTGTCAAGCCGGTTTCAATCACGGCAGCGTCAATCTGATGCAATTCCATGTCAGCGATTTTAATTGAGTCAAGCTTGATCATATACGTGCCGACCACACCGTTGGCCGTGTTCGAGTAGCTGCGTTTGCCGCTGCGATAATTGATACCCATACGTTTGGCATCGGCCGCCGGCAGGGTGACGAAGCTCGCACCGGTATCGACCATCATCGTCAAGGCCACACCATTGACCGTGGCCGCGGCGATGAAGTGACCATGTTCATTTTGCTGCAAGATCACGCTGGTCCGCGCGCTGGCCGTTGCGCGGTGCTCGCTCTGACCTATCTGTAATTGGTAAGACTTACCATTGCTGGTGATCGTGGCGGAATCGCGATCGGCCGCGAGCAATTTGGTATCGGCACTGAGCATGCTGCCGACTGCATAGGCTTTCGGTGCGGCACCGTCGACCACCAGAATCGCTTTGCCGGGAAACAGACCGACCAAGCCGACCTCGCTCGCCGCTGCTGTGCCTGTTGTTGCCATTGGCATCAACAGGCACAGCAGCGTGCCAGCGCTGCGCAGTGGGCTTGGTTTACTCGCTATCATCGCGCCGGCTACCAAGACTTAATCGCGGAAGTTATTGAATTCCAGCGGCAAATCTTTGATTTCTTTGCGCAGCATCGCCATCGCTTCTTGCAGATCATCGCGCTTGGCACCCGTTACGCGCACAGCGTCACCTTGTATGCTTGCTTGCACCTTGATTTTACTTTCTTTAATCACTTTGACGATTTTTTTGGCATCATCGCTCTCGATACCATTTTTCACCTTGATGACTTGTTTGACCTTGTCGCCGCCGATTTTTTCTACTTTGCCCATATCGAGAAAACGCACGTCGACTTTGCGTTTGCCCAAAGTTTGAGTGACTTCGATGATGATTTGATCGAGATGGAAATCGGAATCGCCGAACAGAATGATTTCGCGTTCTTTTTCCTTGAGTTCAATTTTTGCACTGGTGCCTTTGAGATCAAAACGGTTGGCGACGACTTTATTGGATTGCGTCACAGCGTTTTTGACTTCTTCCATGTTGGCTTCGGATACGGTGTCGAATGAGGGCATGAGGATTCCTATTTAGTCTTTCAATGTTCCCCATTTTATCAAATGCCGGGCCACTGCAAAGCCTAAGCGTTATAATTTCACGCATATGACGACTTTTCTCCCGCTTTCTCACGATGTTTCGCTGCAAAGCTTCAATACCTTCGGGATTGCAGCCTGCGCCAAGCTGTATTTACCCATTTCTGAACGTGCCCAGTTGGTGGCCTTGCACGACGATGCCCGTCTCGCTGCACTGCCGCGCTTGCTGCTCGGTGGTGGCAGTAATCTGGTCTTATCCGACCAAGTCGATGCTTTGGTGCTGCATATGCGCTTGCAAGGCATACGAATTTGCGCGCAAGACAGCGACTTCACCTACGTCCAAGCGGCCGCCGGTGAAAGCTGGCATGGCTTGGTGGAGTGGACGCTGGCACACGGTTTGGCTGGCTTGGAAAATCTCTCGCTGATTCCCGGCACCGTCGGCGCCGCACCGGTGCAAAACATCGGTGCCTATGGGCTTGAACTCAAAGATGTCTTGCACGAACTTGAAGTCTATGATTTCGCCACGGGTGCGTGGCGCATCATGGCGCGTGCCGAATGCCAATTTGCCTATCGCGAAAGTATTTTCAAACAAGCTTTGCGCGATCGCGTGGCCATCGTCAGTGTGACGCTGGCTTTGCCGCGGCGCTGGCAGCCGCAACTCGGGTATGCCGATTTACAGCAAAGTATTGCAGCGCTGGGGCCGCACGTGACGGCCGCGCAAATCAGCGCGGCCATCAGCGCGATTCGGCGCGCCAAGTTGCCCGACCCTGCCGTTATCGGCAATGCCGGCAGCTTTTTCAAAAACCCCTTGGTGCCGGCGGCGCAGCGCGCCGCCTTGCTGCAGCGTTGGCCCGAGTTGGTCAGCTATGCGCAAGCCGACGGCAGCTATAAATTGGCAGCCGGCTGGTTGATCGAACAATGCGGCTGGAAAGGGCGTAGCCTCGGTCGCGCGGCCGTTTATGAGAAGCAAGCTTTGGTGTTGGTCAATCGCGGCCATGCCAGTGGTGCGGAGGTAAGGGCCTTGGCACAGGCGGTGCAAGACGATGTCGTCGCGCGGTTTGGTGTGCGCTTGGAGATGGAGCCGGTATTTGTGTGATCCTCATGTAAAAAGGGGAGCGATGCTCCCCTTTTTTTGTTCCTTCGTGCTTGGCTATCAAGCCTTGGTTTTGGCTTCCATTTCTTCCCATTTTTCCAAGGCCAGTAACAACTGCCCATCGAGCTCGGCAAAGCGGGTGTTGAGTGCATTGGCTGCATCGGCACCGTTTTTATACAGATCAGGGGCGGCCAGCTTGGCGCTGATGGCCGCTTGTTCGCTTTCGAGTGCTGCGATCAGCTTTGGCAATTCATCGAGTTCGCGCTGGTCTTTGTAGCTGAGCTTCTTGCTTTTGCCAGCGGCGCTGGCCACTGCTGGCGTAGCAAGGCTTTTGGTTTCATTCTTGCTGCTGGTTTTATTCGCCGCCTGCGAACTGGCATAACGTTCCCAATCGCTATAGCCACCGATGAATTCACGCCATTGGCCATCGCCTTCAGCGACGATCACTTGGGTGACGACATTATCGAGGAAGGTACGATCATGGCTGACCAAAAATACCGTGCCGGTATATTCTTCGAGTAATTCTTCGAGCAATTCCAGGGTGTCGATATCGAGATCATTGGTTGGTTCATCGAGTACCAACACATTGGCCGGTTTGGCGAACAAACGCGCCAACAGCAGGCGATTGCGTTCGCCACCGGACAGCGATTTGACCGGCGAGCGCGCGCGTTCCGGGGCGAACAAGAAGTCGCCCAGATACGACATCACGTGCTTGCGCTGACCATTGACTTCAACCCAGTCGCTGCCGGGTGCGATCGTTTCGGCCAGACTGCTTTCTTCATTGAGCTGGGCGCGCATCTGGTCGAAATACGCGATCTGCAAGCGTGCACCTTGCTTCATCATGCCGCTGTCGGGTTGATCTTGGCCGAGTATCATTTTCAGCAGCGTGGTTTTACCGGCACCATTTTGGCCGATCAAACCGACTTTATCGCCACGCATGATGATGCTGGAGAAATCGCGCACGATGACTTTATCGCCGAAAGACTTATTGATATTTTCCATTTCAGCGACGATTTTCCCTGAACGTTCGCCGGAACTGACATCGAGCTTGACCTGACCTTGTTGGTCGCGTCGCACGCCGCGTTGTACGCGCAATTGTTCGAGTCGCTTGACTCGACCTTCATCGCGCACACGGCGCGCCTTGACGCCTTTGCGTATCCAAATTTCTTCCTGCGCTAAGAATTTATCAAACTTGGCGTTTTCCACTTCTTCGACTTCGAGCTGCTCTTCTTTGCGCGTTTGGTAAGTCGTGAAATTACCGGGGAAGGAAGTCAGCTTGCCGCGATCGAGTTCGAGGATGCGGGTAGCGACATTGTCGAGGAAGCTGCGATCATGGGTGATGAAGAGCACGCTGCCCTTGAAATCTTTGAGCAAACTTTCCAGCCATTGTATCGATGAGAAATCGAGATGATTGGTCGGTTCATCGAGCAACAAGACATCGGGCGCACTGACCAAGGCACACGCCAAGGCGACGCGCTTTTTCATCCCGCCTGAGAGCGTTGACATGATGGCGTCTTTGGATAAATTGAGCTTGTCGAGGGTGGTTTCGACTTTATTCCCGAGGTTCCAGGCGTCGGCGGCATCGAGCTTGAGCTGAATCTCGTGCATGCGATCCATCAGGGCTTCGTCATTGTCGCCGCCGAATTGGCCGGTCAGACTTTCATATTCTTGCAACAGACCTGGCAATTCACCCAGTCCGGAAGCGACGGCATCGAAGACGCTGACGGTTTGATCGAATACCGGCTCTTGCTCGACATAGGCGATCTTGATACCTTGCTGCATGACGAGCAAGCCGTCATCGATCTTCGAGGTTTTGGCGATGATCTTGAGTAAAGAGGATTTGCCGGTGCCGTTACGGCCGATCAGGCCGACCCGTTCGCCCGACTCGAGAGAAAACTCGGCGTGATCGAGCAGAGCAACGTGACCGAATGCCAATTGGGCATCGCTTAATGAGATAACTGCCATAAATACCTGTGATACCTGTGAGGTCCGCGATGTCGGCCGGACGGAATGAGAGAAAACCCGTATTGTACGCCAGACCGGGGTCGCCACGACAGCGCTCAATTGATTGTTACGTCAAGCTCAGGTAAGATGGCGCGCTTGTGCTGCTCGCTCGTTGGAGCAGACCACGTGTCTCGCCGTAGTTCAATGGATAGAACGTATGCCTCCTAAGCGTAAGATGTGGGTTCGATTCCCGCCGGCGGGACCAATTAGCAAAGCAGCGCCTGACGAGTATGCCCGCATGCTGTTGGCGGGAACCCAGTTTCGTTTTCAGCACTGAAAACGTGATGCTGACTAAAAGCCCGTTTGCGGCGATCCATTAAATTGTCACGACAACACTCCCAGCCTTTCGCTCCGACGATGGTGTATGAGTGCGCTTCAGGCTTTTGCCAGGCCGAAAGAAAAGCTGTTTTTACCCGCTTTCTTGGCCAAATACATGGCACTGTCGGCTTCTTTGAGTAATTGTTCCGGGGTTTGTTCATCGTTGCGAAACACCGCGATACCGATCGATGTACCGACCTGCAGTGAGCCGGCATGGCTGTTTATCGGCGCATTGACGGCGGCAATCAGGCGCGCCGCAACCTTACTCACGCTTTCATGGCTGTCGGCTTGGTTGAGTAACACCACGAATTCGTCGCCGCCCAGGCGTGCCGCCGTGTCGGCATCGCGCAATTGCTCAGATAGGCGCGTTGCGACGGTTTTCAGTACATGGTCACCCATGTCATGACCCCAACGGTCGTTGACAGCCTTAAATCCATCCAAATCCAGAAACAATAAAGCGATTTGGCGCGTTTCGCGGCTGGCGATAGCAATTAATTGCTTCAGTAACAGCATGAACGAGGCCCGATTCGGCAAATCCGTCAGCGGGTCGTGGAAGGCCATCCTTTGTATTTGCTGTTCTTTATCCCAGCGGTTGGTGATATCTTCGAACACGCCGACGTAGTGCGTAATCGTGCCGGCCTCATCGTGTATCGATGAAATCGACAGTTCTTCGAGAAAGACCTGGTCATTTTTTCGTTTGCTCCAGACTTGGCCTTTCCATTGTCCGCTGGCTCTCAATTCCGCATACAAGTCATGGAAAAACAGACTGTTGTGGCGCCCGGAATTGAGGATTTTGGCATTTCTTCCGACTACCTCGTCAGAGCGGTAGCCGGTCAGCCTGGTAAAAGCTTGGTTGACCGAGAGGATGATCGATTGAGTGTCGGTCACCATGATGCCTTCCGAGGTCGCTTCAAACACGCTGGCCGAGAGGCGGATCGCGGTATCGGCCTGGCGTAGCGCAGAAATATTCGTCACCACCGAGAAAAAACCTTTGACCAAACCGCTGGCATCGCGATCCGGTATGTAATTCGCCAAACTGTGCACGGTACTACCGTCAGCAGCAGGGGTCATGCGCTCAAATTCTTGCGTTTTGCCGGCCAGTGCCGCTTGTATGTGTGGCTGAGTTTGCTTGAACAGTGGCGCACCTAGCAGTGTCGCCATCGAGATGCCAAACAGGTTTTGCGGGCTTAGTCCAAACCATTGCGCATACGGCTGATTGGCGAATTGACAAACCAAATCATTATCCCAATATGCCACCATGTTGGGAATGCCATCGGTAATGGTGCGTATGTAGCGTTCGTTTTCTATGGTTTGAGCCAGCAATTCATCGGTTCTTTTGCGGGCTGCCAGTAATTCTTGCTCGTACAGGCTGCGCTCAAAGGTGATGAAGAACAACCAGGTGTAGTGATCGACGCCGGCTTGGCTGGTTTTTTGGCAGTTGACGTATACCGGCATGCGGTTTCCCGTTGCTGCCAGCAGTTGCAAACGAATTTCTTGGATGCGGCCGTCGCGCATCAGCATCGGCCATACATGGGTTTGCAAGAAAATACGACTCGGCATGGGAAACAGCGCTTCCATCGGGCGCGTCGCCCAATCGGCCAAGGCACCGCCGGCCAGATCAAGCAGGCACTGATTGAGCGAGATGACCTTGCCGCCCTCATCAGTCACCAAAATCGGACAGGGTATCGGATCGAAAGCAGACATAGGTAGTGTGTCAGCCCTATTGGTCGATGAAGTCGCGAATCGCGGCCACGACCAGCGATGGCGCGCTCATGTGGGCGCAATGCCCCTCGATATCGAGTATTTTGAGCTGGCTGTCGGCCAGATGGGCGTGTACATAGTCCCCCACGTTTAATGGTGCCAAGGTGTCGCGACCGTGCTGCAGGATCAGGCAAGGGCGCGTGACTTTGGGCAGATCGGCGCGGTTGTCAGAAAAAAAAGTGGTACGGGCAAAAACTTTGTTGGCCGTTGGGTCGGTCGAGCAAAAACTGTCGGATAATTCGGTGGTGATCGCATGCGCTTCACCTTGTGCCGACACCACCGGTGCCAAGTAATTGGCCCAGCCTATGTAATTTTGGTCCATCAGATCGAGCAAGCCTTCCAGATCGGCCGTTTCAAAGCCGCCGCAGTAATCAGGCGGGTGATTGATGAAGCATGGATTCGGGCCTACCAGTACCAAGCGCTCGAATAATTCCGGCCGCGCGATCGCGGCCAGCATACCTATGCTGCAACTGACGGAATGGCCGACGAAGGTGACACCGCTGTGTAAGCCTAGCGCGTCGCACACATCGAGAAGATCTTGGGCATAGCCATCGAGACTGGCATAGCGCTTGGCATCAAAGGCGGTGATATCAGATTGACCGGCACCAACATAGTCGAACAAGACTTGGCGATGCGTGCCAAGGAAGGCCGGGGTCACACGATCCCACATATTTTGATTGCAGCCAAAACCATGGGCGTACAACAGTACCGGGCCGCTGTCACCGAGCACATGAATATGGTTGCGTTTGATGATGTCGCGCGCGTGATGGTCTGATGCCATGTCGGTTTCCATTGCCTAGTAGTGGTGATCGTTGCTGTCCTAGTGATAACCAGAGTCTACCTGATATTGCATAGATAAAATATGCACTTAGGCAACAATTTTTTGATGTCCGCTGCTCGATTGCGCTTCTTTTGCTTTAACTTCAGAAATTTCCTACATATTTTCGTATTTCACTCCGGTAAAATTCCTCGCTTCGTTCAATAAGATGATGCTTGTTTTGCATGATCTTAAATTTAAGATCATGGTCCGTCGCCATGTGGGCTTTGCTGGTCGCTCGAGCTAAGCCACGATCAAGTGCAGCGGCAACATGCAGTGAGTACCGAAACAGGAGCCAGCGATTATGCTTGAATATCAATTGGTAGCACCGGAAAACTTTTCTTCTGAACAAAATTTGTTCATCCAGAAATTCAAGAAAACCATCGCTTTGTTTTCATTTCGAACGCAATTTATTTTCGGTGCCAAAGACATCGAATCACGGCATCTGATCGCTACCGATGCGTATGCGAAAATCGTCGGTTTGTCTCATGGTGCCGAAGTGGGTGGCAAGTTCGATGATGAAATGCCGTGCGAGGGAACGGTGCAATTCGCTGCCGCCTTTGTCGAGTCAGACATCGCGCTTTTCGATGGTCGCAATATCTATAAAAAAGTATCGAAACTGTGTGTGCACGAATATGCCGATGGTCTCAAGGCACGACTGTTTGATAAATATCCGCTTAAGCACCATGCCTCTCAATCGATACTAGGCTTGATCTATACCGCTCAGGAAATCAATATCAGCCAATTTTTGGCGCTGGTGCCGAATTATCTTACTGAATTTGGCATGGGTTGCGAGCTCGAAGGCGTGCATCGCCATCTGGTATTGGGTGACGTCACCTTGACTGATTATGAACACGAAATTTGTTTTCTTTTAACGCTCAATTGGAGTAACCAGCAAATCGCTGATTTTCTCAATCAGCATCGCCCGGCTGCGCATATACGTGGCCCTGAACGCATCGACAAATACCGCGAACGGATTTGCCGCAAGCTCAAGCTGACGCTGCGTGGCGATGATGATCTGCGTGCCTGCCTGATTCACATGGGCGTGCACAAAAAAATCCCCAAGTTGTTTTTTTCGCGTTTGGTCGGTCCGCTCAAGATGCGTCCACCGTTGCTGTAATGGCGGAGGGCCGTGTTCGGGCCGTCGTCATCAAGTTTTTCCTGAGTTATTTCTCTACATAGGTGCCGGCTTGTAATTGCGGCCAGTTTTGGTTGGCTTCGCTCACGTAACCGGGAATATCCTGTTGCCAGCGTTTCAGTACCACCTTACTTAAATTCAGATACAGCTTGCCATTGAGTACTTGGTACGCATGCGGATCCGTTTCCGGCGTATACCCTTGGGCTACGCCATAGGCGCAGTAACCACCATACTGTGGCGCGTATTTTTCCGGATCGGCTTTGAAGGCGGCCAAATTTTCTGCTTTACTGAAATGCCAGTCCGCCTCGTTCCAACGATACACCAATTGCGTCTTACCTTTAACGGCACGGTGCTCGGTAAAATAGGCAACCGGATCATAGCCGCGGATTGCCCCAGCCTGGGTAGAAAAAATCGGCGCGATCGCGGCCGCAAAAACACTGCTGGTCAGAGCCAGCAGCAGGGTGCTCAACAGCAAACGCAGGGAAAACGTAGTACGGCGAGTAGCCATGGTAATGCTCCTTATGAAAAATACAGATGATGGCAATGAGTCGCCGAGAACCAAGATTGACTTACAAAATATTTCCAGCAGCGCGTTCCAATTGTTCGATATCGGTACTCAAATCGATCGGCAAATACGACAACACTTCGTAGCGGCTATCGGCAAACACCTGACGATTACTGCGACCGTGCGCGAGTTCGGCCAGCAC
Organism: Undibacterium sp. CCC3.4; assembly: GCF_034347425.1. GTDB lineage: Bacteria > Pseudomonadota > Gammaproteobacteria > Burkholderiales > Burkholderiaceae_D > Undibacterium. Next base: position 218,258 of record NZ_CP133779.1, on the reverse strand, counting down.
TTCGTCGCGGGCGATGAGCAAGTGTTCAATTTGCGGCGCATACAGGCGCAACAAGGCGGTGAGAAATTGATTGACCGGACGCTGGCCGTGGCGCGCACCGATCTGGAAATGTTGCAAGCCCAGGGCGCATTCTTGACGGCTCAGCCAAGCCCCTTTGGTGACCCAGCGGTTGACCGTAAATAGCCCCGTCGGCATGCCGCGGGCATCCATGGAAACGGCGAGTAAATGGGCTGGCGAGGGCGCGCGGCCAGCGCGGCGTAAGCCCAAGCTTTGGGCATGTACAAATAAATGGAAATGCCCGTGCTCGACAAAAGGGCGTTGCAAACCGGGATGGGCGTGGTAAAAATATTGTGAGGCGCGTCGATTGTCGCGCACATCTTCAGCGGGGTAGTGCTGCCATTCGAGAAATTCGGCGTCGGCAAGCACCGATTGTACGATCTGCAGCCCTTGCAAGCTCAGCGTGTGCACGCTCGCCACCACGATTTGGGCCGCCTTCCAAGCCAAGCGCAACTCTGCGGCGGAAGCGGCCGGCCAGTCGCGTTGAAATGTCAGCATGCGCGGTAAGTCTGGAGTCATCGTGGTTGCTTCTTGGCAGCTTTAAACATCGGCCGATGATGCCGTCGCGGATCAGCGCGCGACGGCGTGGGCAAGATTACTTCTTGGCGGCGCAGCAGCCAGTTTTCGCAGCGCAGCATGCTTTTTTGGCGTGTTTTTTAGCATGAGGCTTTTTGGCAGCACAACAGCCTTTTTTAGCTGCACAGCAAGATGTTTTTGCTGCGCAACATCCTTTTTTACCAGCACAAGCAGATTTCGGAGCGCAAGCAGCGACTGCCGCGACCGGTGCGGCAGCCATGGCTGTGGCGGCCAAGACAGAGGCGCTGAGAACTTGTTTGAGAGTACGTGTGAGGGATGCAGATGTCATGTCATTTTCCAATAAAGGTAAGCAGGCTAAGGGCCAAGAACCAAGGGGTAATGCAATTTCGGATGCTACAGTTACTTGGTCGGCTTGCCTACACAAAAGCTTACAAGCAAATGTGAATTATTAGGAAACAGTATTTTATTAAATAAAGTCGTTTTATATCAATTTTATATTCAGTTTTAATGGCATTCATAAAAATTATATCTGAACTGCGATGCGGGACTGTGTCGAGAATCGCACACAAAAAAAAGCGGCAGGCTCAATATTGAGCCTGCCGCTGTGTGATGTCAGCAATTCGTTTTATTGGCGAACGCGTTTTTTCGCGCCGGTAGCCGGGCTGGTTTTTGCCTTGAATGCAGGTCTGCCGCCGACTTGAGGAAAGCCAGGCTTGTCGGCTTGCAAGCTCTTGGTCAGGGCTTCAGGAAATTTTACGGCCGATTTTTTGACCGGAACGCTGACGCTGGCAGTGCTGTCGACGGCGCTGGTGCTGTCAATTGGCTGTGTGGGGCTGGGTGGTGTACTTGATTTCACTGCTTTTTTTTCACTTTCTTGGCTTGATTTGCTCGCTGTGGCGGCGCGGCGTGGCGCAGTCTTTGCTGTGCTGCTTGCTGGGCTCGCTGCGGCCACTGGTTTTTTTGCTGCTACTGGCAGCCCTGGGGCCGCTGTGGCAGTTTTGCTGCTGGCCTTAGTTGAGGTGGAAGTAGGCTTTGGCGCGGGCGCAGTATCTTTCGTTTTGCTTGCCACGGCAAGTTTTTTCGCTGGGGCAGCGCTGACTGTGCTGGCACTTGCTTTGCGTGCCGGTGCTTTCAGCGGTTTTTTCGGCGCCACCGGCGCTGTGCTGGCGGCAGTCGGCTTGGCGACAATTACGGCTGGCGTCGCCGCTGCTTTTGCCTTAGTTGCTTTGGCCGCAGCGGGGGCTTCAGGCACTTCGCGCAGCAGCGTCAATTGCGTTTGCTGTGGGACTGGGTTCTGCACTGGCGCGGCCGCTACGACGGCTGCCACTGCCACGGCTTCATGCGCGGCCGGTATCGGCTGGCGCGCTAAGGGAGCGGAGCTGACGGCCGTGTTGTCTGCTGCCAAAGCTTGCAACAGTTGCTCGCGCGTGGCACCGGCAATCTCGGCCAATTCGCGTCCGTAGGCCAGTAAGCTATCGAGTGGTGGTTGATGTTCTGCGCTGCTCAGCAAAGTCTGCGCATCGCTGGCCGACCACAACAGCGCCGAGCGTGCTGTGGCGCGCTCAAAGGCCAGCCGTGCCAAGTTGAAGTTAAGGGCAATAATTTTTTCCCATCCTCCCAGTGTGGTACTCGACAGCGCGGCAATGGCAGTCAGTTGTTTTTCGATTTGTTCGTGGGTGATGGCTGGAAGGTGCGGCGAAATCAAGGGCATAACATCTCCTGGGGTTGGGCTGCATGGTGGCGCAATGAAGTCCGGGTTGGCATTATCGCTGTAAGGTCGCACCGATTTGCACCGGTGCTAGATTGAGCGTAGCTTCTTGGCCATCGATGCGTTACGCAAACATTTCTCGCCCGATAGCCTGTTGTCGATTTTACCCTTGTATCGCGCCGACCGCTACGGAATTATTTTGCGCCGCAGCATTGATGTTGATTGCCCGGCATAGGCAGGGCGCAATTCCACCATGATTTATGGCTGCCTTCCTGCGTTTGCAGTAAAATAAAATTTTTTGTGCGGCATGAATCAACGGGTCAGTCGGTGTTGTTACTGTGCTCGTTGTTGCGGCGCAACATTTTCAAATCCACCCAATCGAGGAGCCCTGTGAATCAACCTACCAATTCCCCCGACAGTTTGGACTGCGTGCGCCTGCGCTTGCGCGAGTTCGCCCAACAACGAGAGTGGCAAGCGTTTCACACACCGAAAAATCTGGCCAGTGCATTAAGCGTCGAAGCGGCTGAATTGCTCGAACCGTTTCAATGGCTGCAAACCGGCGAGAAGCCGGAATTAGGGGCCGAACAATACCAGGCGGTGCGCGAAGAAATGGCCGATGTCTTGTCGTATTTGGTGATGCTGGCAGACCGACTCGATGTCGATCTGATCGCGGCCATCGATGAAAAAATCACCGCCAATGCACGTAAATATCCAGTCGACAAAGTGCGTGGCGATGCGCGCAAATATACCGCCTATCAGACTGACCGGCAGACTGACCTGAATGGGGTCGTCTCAGAAAACGGACTTTAAAGCACGCTAAGCCGGTTTGGGCTTACCACCCCGGTTGGCTGTTCCGTTGCTTCCTGATCAGCTCGACCAAGTACAGAACGGACAGGAACCGGACGACTGGAAGCCCATGAATACCGTGGGCAAAGGCGTGAAGGAGATTCGGATTCGGGATGCTGCCGGGGCGTTTCGGGTCATCTACGTTGCCAAGTTCGCTGATGCCGTCTACGTGCTTCACTGTTTTAAGAAGAAGACAGAGAAGACCAGTAAGCTTGATCTGGACTTGGCTGCCAAGCGTTACCGTGACTTATTGAAGGAGCTAGGCCAATGAGCAAGCAACGATTTGCCAGCATCTGGGATGCTATCGAGGACACCCCGGAAGAAGCGGAAAATATGAAACTGCGCTCCGTCCTGCTGACGGCGCTCAAGAACCACCTTACTCGCACCGAGATGAGCCAAGCGCAAGCGGCTAAGCTCTTTGGCGTGACCCAGCCACGTGTCTCTGACCTGATGCGCGGCAAGATCAACTTGTTCGGCCTCGATGCACTGGTGAACATGGCGACGGCTGCCGGGCTGCACATCGAAATGCGGGTGCGCGAAGCAGCCTGACCAGATGCGCGACCAGCCTCGTCCAGGTCAGGTCGGCGAGGATGTCAGTGATTATGCTGGCCGCGCCCGCGACCGGCATGCCGATACAACTCGGGTATCGTTGTTCGGCTCAACAGCAGCATCACCATGCTGCCGGCTGCCAGCAATCCCCAGTTCAAGCTGGGCCAGCGCAGTGCTTGTGCCAGATCGAAGAGCATGCCGCCGGCCAGACTGCCGACCATATTGCCCATACTTTGATACAGCATCTGCTGCGACATGAGGCGGCCGGTATCGGCCCCGACGCGATCGGCAAAACGGGCGGTCAGGACATCGAGCGAGGGACCGTAAAATACTTGGGCAAACGACAGCAAGATAGCCGACACGATCACCGCCGCAGCCGAATGATTAAACAGCAGCATGATGACAAAGCTGACGAACAGACAAACATAGGCAATCCGCAGAAAACGGAAATGATCACGCGTGCGAATGGCAAGTTTGGAAATTGGAATCTGGAAAAAAATAATCACCAGCGCGGCCAGCCAGAATGGGGTGGAAACCGGCAGGTCGGGGGTGTATTTGGGAATATGCAGGCTGAAACCGATCATCGGCTGTATCGCAAAACACCAGAACATCGCATTCGACAGATAGAACAAGGCCGGCAGGCGCGCCGGCTCGGCTGTGCTGGCAGCATTGGTGCCGGCTGTGGGGCGGTGCTCGTGCGCTGGCGTGCTGCGCGCAGCCGTTTGCTGTTCCGGTACGGACAGGTACGCGGTTTCATGGCGCGTAATCGCGCGCATGGCCACGAGCATGAATAAACCGTAAGCGACGAAGGTGATGAGCACGATCAGAAACACCCATTGCAAGCTGTCGTGTGGCACCCAACTGGCGGTCAGGTAGCCGAGCACCAGACCGGTGCGGATAGCGAAGGCGAGTCGGCTGAACAGAGAAGATTGATCGAGTTCGCGCAGTTTGAGCAGATAATTTTTCAAACCCGGAAATGACAAACCCGAGCCTAAGCCGGCCAGTAAGGCGAACAAGGCCAAGGCCCATGCTTGGCCGAGAAATGCCATGCAATACAGCGCCACACCTTCTAGCAGAATATTGCCGGAGACGATCAGCGGATGGTTGGCGAGCTTAGGGAAACGGCTGCCCACCAAGGCACCGAGTACCCGTCCGAGGTTGAGGCCGAATAGAATCGAGGCCGCCCAAAAGCCGGAAAAATGTTTCCCGGTTTCTGACACGATCAGTGGGGTGTACAGCGCCACGCCGGCAGAGGCGATGGCCACGCCGATGTAAATCAGATAGGAATTGAAGACCGGATTGAATTTTTTTTGCGACATGATAGAAACATAAGCAGGCGCGTGGCCTTGGAATGACAAGGCGGAGCGAAGCAGCCGATTGTACAATGAATGCGGGTTTGGCGAACGCCATGCCATGGCCGTTCCCGCCGCCACCAACAGGAGTCAAGCGCGATGCAAGAACAAAACCAGCCGGCATCGATGCCATCAGCAGCCTCAGCGGCATGGGTGCCTTCGCTGACTTCGCTGGCCTTGGCCGCGATTGCGCCGGCGGCGGCCTTGAACCGATTGACGATGCCGCAGCTATTGCAGGAAATTGAAGCCGTCACTGACGAGACGGATCCCGGTAACTTGTATATGCGGTGGTTTTATTTGCTCTCGGTGCTGGGGCAGATGTCGCATGCTCTGGAAATGCAAGCCAAAGCGCTCAGCTATCGGCAACTGTTTCGCATCGCCGATCCGGCCAAGCTAGCAGTTCGTTTATTGGTATGGATGGGACCGGGCGATAATCTCGACAACCTGCCGGTCGATTTTCTGGTGCAGGATAGTGATATCCGCGTCGACTTGGTATTTGTCAGCGCCACCGAAGAATTGCCGTCACCGTTGCCCGAACATGATATTTGTATCGTCGCTTTGGGTGAATCAGAAAAAAATAATCGTTTGCTCGATCGTATAGAGCAAATGCTGCAGGCGTGGCCACGGCCATGCTTGAATCATCCGGCCGCAGTGCGCCGCTGCGCGCGTGACCGTGCCGCCGCTTTGCTGCAGGATATCAGCGGTTTACACATGCCAGCTACCGTGCGCTGGCAGCGCAACGCGCCCGCGCCGGCGCGTTTTCCGCTGACCGTGCGCCCGCTCGACACCCATGCCGGTCTCGGCTTACGCAAAATCGATGATCTGCCGGCTTGGCAGGCGTATCTGCTCGAGTACCATGCCTGCGCACAGTTTTATGTCGCCGAGTATGTCGATTACCGCAGTGCCGACGGCTGCTTTCGCAAATACCGCATCGCCCTTATCGAGGGGGTGCCGTACCTGTGTCATCTGGCGATTGGTGAGTACTGGTTGCTGCACTATCAATCGGCCGACATGGCGCACAATCCGGCTGGCCGCGCCGAAGAGCAGCAAGTGATGGAACGCTTTGACGACGATTTTGGCCAACGTCATAGTCAGGCACTGCGCAGTATTGCTGAGCGCATAGGCCTCGATTACTTGATACTCGATTGTGGCGAGACGCAGAGCGGGGCATTGCTGGTGTTTGAGGTCGATAATGGCGCTTGGATACACGACTGTGATGCGCCGGCGGTGTTCCCCTACAAAGCCGCGATCATGGCCAAGGCCTTCGCGGCATTTCGGCGCATGCTGCTGAGGCGCAGCGGTTTGTGAGCGCGCTGCATCTGGATAATATTTTCCTTGTGTCAACGAATTACCTGCTTGCCGCGTTATAGAGAGCAGAATGCATGGCATCACGCTCATGTAATGTTCACAGGATATCGCCATGTCAGATTCACCTACTCCACGTCGTATTCACCCGCTGCTTGCCGGTGCCGCTGTTTCTGTCATCGTTGCCAGCCTGGTTGGTGTTGCCGCCATGACCGGTTTGCTGCCGACTTCAAACGGCACGCCGAAACCTGGCGATGCAGTCAATCCGGCGGCGCTGAGCAGCGACGCGAGTGCGCAAAATACTGCGTCTGGCAATGATGGACGCGGCAATCAGTTGACATCTTCGCAATCGGCCTTGTCGGGGCAAACGCAGTCGCAGCCACAGCAGCAGTCACAACAGCAGGCGCAAAACACGACGCCGGCACGCAGCACTCATCCGGTTTGTGACAGTTGCGGTGTGGTCGCCTCAGTGCGCGCGTTCGAGCAACAACCTGAACAGGGCAGTGGTTTGGGGGCGGTTGCCGGTGCTTTGCTCGGCGGGGTATTAGGGAATCAAGTCGGTGGTGGTGATGGCCGCAAACTGGCGACGGTAGCCGGTGCGGTTGGCGGTGGGTTTGCCGGTAACACTTTGGAAAAACGCAACCATACCACCACGCGCTACGAAGTACGGGTACGCTTGGACAATGGTCATGAGCGCAGCTATCAACTGAGTGCTGCGCCCGAGTACCGCGAAGGTGACCGTGTACATATCGTCAACGGCCATCCGGTCATGAACTGATCGTTTCAGTCGGGTCGCCGAAAGTCGGCGGCGATCCATTGCAGCGCCGCTTGGCGCTTGAGTTGAAATGTCGGTGCTACCTTGACCTTGGCCAGTTCCGTGCCAGCCATGTCTTCGGCGCGCAGATAGGCATACGGCTCGTCTTCATCGGGCACGATGTCGAGCATGATTTTGTAGTCGGCGCTGTCGGTGCTGACCATCAGCGTTTTATGTAATTGCGCATGCAATTGCTGCTCATGGCGACGTAATACTTCACGGGCAGTTTTGATCAAGGTGCCGAAGGCATTGGCATCGAGCGGCTTGGGGTTTTTCTTGTCGCGCCCCATGGTCCAAGGGCCGACCAGCGCGGGTTCGGCTTCGCCGTCTATGCTCATCGCCACCGCCCAGCCTTCATCATCATCATTCTTGATCACGCGTGCGGTCCAACCTTTGTCGCGCCATAAGCGTGGCTCGCGGATGCTGGCGTCGGCATCGACTTCGGTTGCGGGGAATTCTTCAGGAATAGTAGACAAGGGCGTGGCTTTATAAAGGAGCAGACAGCGGCGTGCCGGAGGTGGCACCGAAGCGCTGTTGCAAGTATTGATTGATCGATTTCGACTCGTACAGATAGCGCACCGAGCCGTCTGCTGCGCTGATACGCAGGCACGGCACTTTGGTACTGCCGCCGCCACTCTGTAAGGCTTGGCGATTGGCGGCCGAGTGCTGGGCATCGAGCAAAGTGACGCTCAAAGACAGGCGACGCATTTGCTGCCGAACTTTAATGCAAAACGGACAGGTACGGAATTGATACAGCGCTAAGTCGGCGCATTCTGCATCGACGCGTGCCTGTTCGGCGACCGTGCGGACGATGCCGGTCGGTGCAGTCAGGCGTTCTTTGAGCAGCAAGACCGGGCCTAGCACTGCACGCAGCAGTTGGAACAAGAGTTTCATTGGGTATGTGTCGGTTGGCTGCAGAATTTTGCAGGGAGTATGACATTGTAGCCGATACCCCGTAGCCCGACCGAACAGTTATCGCGTAGTTATTGCTGCGCGGCGACTTTACCGCATTGACTGCTTTTCCAATGCGCGACTTGCTCGACGCGCACATTGAGTTTGTTGCTCGCACCAGGCAATTTGCCATCTGCTTGCATGGTGAAACTCCACTCTTTGTCGTTTTTGACGCGGTATTGGCCGTGACCTTGATAGCTCAAACCCTCTGGACTACTGCATTGGAGCTCGAATTGGCCACCGCTTTCATCGGCCGAAATCGCATGGACGCTACAGCCTTTGGCATTTTCGGCAATTTTATTCTTGATGTCGGCCAAATCGATACCCTTGTTGACTTGGGCTGGCGTTAAGCAAGTTTCATTTTTGCCAGCAGCCGGTGCACCGCTTTGTTTCCGCATCATTTCTTGCAAGTTTTGGCCATTGATCAGCGTTGTATTGCTTTCTTCCCATAAACCCGGCTGCAATTTGATTTTGATGGTTTGCGCGCTGGCAGCGCTAATGCTGATCGCTAAGGCGCAGCAGAGGGTGGTGAGAGTAGAAAAGGACACGCGCATAAATTGCTCCGAATAAAAATATCAAGCAGGCAATTCTGCGCCGTGACTGCCTGCTTGACAAGAGCAACATTCTTACAAAATGTAAGTAGGATAGGACCTTACTTCGCCCAACTGTCTTTGAGCGTGGTGATGCGGTTGAACACAGGCTTGCCCGGCGTGGAATCGATGCGGTCGGCGACGAAGTAACCATGGCGCTCGAATTGCAGACGCGTATCGGCGGCAATATCGTGCAGACCGGGTTCGACGAAGGCTTGCACTACCTGTAAGGCTGCCGGATTGAGCAAGCTCATGAAATCCTTGCCACCGGCATCAGGTGTCGCATCGGTAAATAAACGATCATACAGTCTTACTTCGGCTTCGATGGCATCGGCCGCATTCACCCAGTGCAGATTGCCTTTGACCTTGTAATTGGCGCTGCCTTCGGTGCCCGATTTACTGTCGGCAAAGTAATTGCAATGAACCGCGATGATATTGCCGGCTTCATCTTTATCGCAGCCGATACATTCGACCACATAACCGTAACGCAAGCGTACCTTGTTGCCAGGGAACAGGCGGAAGTAGCCCTTGCTTGGCACTTCCATGAAGTCTTCCTGTTCTATCCACAGATGTTGGCTGATGGTGAAATCGCGGTTGCCGCGTTCCGGATGATGCGGGTGGACTGGGGCGCTGCAGGCGATTTGCTGACCGGCCGGGAAATTGTCGATGATCAGTTTGAGCGGGCGCAGTACCGCGGTGGCGCGTGCCGCTTTCGGGTCGAGGTCATCGCGCAGGCAGCCTTCGAGCGTGCTGTAGTCGATCCAGCCGTCTGAGCGTGTCACGCCTATGCGTTCGCAAAATAATTGCAAGGCTTCCGGCGTGTAACCGCGCCGACGCATACCGACGATGGTTGGCATGCGCGGATCATCCCAACCGCTGACGATTTGTTGTTCCACCAATTGGCGCAGTTTGCGCTTGCTGGTGACGACGTAAGTCAGATTGAGACGGGCGAATTCATACTGGTGCGGTACCGGTTGCTGAAAAAAGCCGCCTTCGACGCAGCGTGCGATCACCCAGTCGTAAAATGGTCTATGGTCTTGAAATTCCAGTGTGCAGATCGAGTGCGTGATGTGTTCCAACGCATCCGAGAGCGGGTGGGTGTAATCGTACATCGGATAGATGCACCACTGATCGCCAGTGCGATGATGGTGCGCGTGGCGAATCCGGTAGATCGCCGGATCGCGCAGATTCATATTCGGCGAGGCCATGTCGATACGCGCGCGAACGATGTGTTCGCCATCTTTGAATTCGCCGGCCTTCATACGTCGGAATAAATCCAGCGATTCAGCTGCAGAACGGTTGCGGAAGACCGAATCGACGCCGGGACGGGAAAAATCACCACGGTTGCTCGCCATGTCGGCGGCCGATTGGCTGTCTACATAGGCGTGGCCGGCACCGATCAGGTATTCGGCCATGGTATACAGTTGGTCGAAATAATCGCTGGCATAGTGCAAGTGTGCGACTTCGTTCTGTTGCCAGTCAAAGCCGAGCCAGCGCACGCTGTCGATGATGGTGTCGACGTATTCTTGGTCTTCTTTTTCCGGATTGGTATCGTCGAAGCGCAGATGGCAGCGACCGGCGTAATCACGCGCTAAGCCGAAATTGAGGCAGATCGACTTGGCATGACCGATGTGCAGGTAACCATTCGGCTCCGGCGGGAAGCGCGTGATCACTGCTGGCAAGCCTGGCCGCTGGTAAGTGCCGGCAGCGAGATCCTGATCGATGATTGCACGCAGGAAATTCGATACGGGTGCCGCGCTGGCGGCATCTTCTTTGTGGTGGCTGTCTTTACTCATGAAAATGGGTCGCTTTTTACTGGTAACGTTAACTGAGATGAGTATGCTGTTGTTACATAATCAGCATATTTTTGCATCAATAGGGGCTGGTCTGGCATTTTACCGTAGCAGGGCGCAGATGGCGCGTTTGTTTACGCAGTGCGGCAAAAGGCCAGGTAAGGCATTTCCCCGCCTGTTCCCGCCGACAAATTGCAGTCCGACGCGCGTAAGGCTTAAAACTCAATCGGCAACGCTGTAGAATAGCGGGATGACTACAGAATTAACTCTTACTCCCGCTGCCGACCCGGTTCTGGCACCGCATGACCCGCAATTCGTGCATTTGCGCGTGCATTCCGAATACTCGATCGTCGATGGCTTGGTGCGTATCGACGACGTGATCAAGGCGGCTGCCAAAGATCAACAGCCGGCCTTGGCCCTGACTGATCTGGCTAATTTGTTCGGCATGGTGAAGTTTTACAAGGCCGCGCGTGGTAAAGGTATCAAGCCTATCGCCGGTTGCGACACTTGGATTACCAACGAAGTCGACCGTGACAAGCCAACTCGGCTGCTGTTGCTGGTCAAGAATCGCCTCGGTTATTTGCAGTTGTGTGAATTGCTGTCGCAAGCTTGGTTGACGAATCAACATCGCGGTCGGGCGGAAATCCGTTACGAATGGTTGCAACAATTACATGAACAGGGCCTGGGGGGCGGCTTGATCGCCTTGTCCGGTGCCCATTTCGGCGATGTCGGCGTGGCCATCGATAATGGCAACCTCGATTTGGCAGAGCAGCAGGCCGCGCGCTGGGCGGCGATTTTTCCCGGCCATTTCTACCTGGAAATTCAACGTACCGGGCAGCCTAATAACGAGCATCAGGTACGCGCGAGCGTGGCACTGGCGGGGCGTTTGCAGTTGCCGGTGGTGGCCACCCATCCGGTGCAATTCATCAGTAAGGATGATTATCTCGCACATGAAGCGCGTGTCTGTATTTCTGATGGGGATATGTTGGCCAATGGTCGGCGCGTGCGCCGCTTCAGTGATGAGCAATGCTTCAAGACCCAAGCGGAAATGCAGTTGTTGTTTGCCGATTTACCGGGCGCATTACATAATTCCGTAGAAATTGCCAAACGCTGCAACCTCACGCTCGAGCTCGGCAAGCCGAAATTGCCTGATTTTCCTACCCCGGAAGGCATGAGCATCAATGATTTTCTGGTGCACGAAGCCAGTCGCGGCTTGGAATTCCGCCTCACTCAATTATTTACCAATGCCGAACAGCGCGAGAAACAACGCGCACGCTATGAAGCGCGTCTGAAGTTCGAAACCGATACCATTATCAAGATGGGTTTCCCCGGTTACTTTCTGATCGTGGCCGATTTCATACAATGGGCCAAGAACAATGGCGTGCCGGTCGGACCGGGTCGCGGTTCCGGTGCCGGCTCGCTGGTCGCGTATTCGCTGCTGATTACCGATCTCGATCCCTTGCAATACAATTTGCTGTTCGAGCGCTTCCTGAACCCGGAACGCGTTTCCATGCCCGATTTCGATATCGATTTCTGTCAGGAAGGCCGCGACCGCGTGATCCAGTACGTGAAAGACCGTTATGGCAAGGATGCGGTATCGCAGATTGCTACCTTCGGCACCATGGCAGCCAAAGGCGCGATTCGCGATGTCGGCCGGGTGCTCGATTACGGCTATATGTTTTGCGACGGCGTGTCGAAACTGATCCCTTTCAAACCGGGCAAGCAGGTAACGATTGCCGAAGCCATCGTCGAAGAACCCTTGCTGGCGGAGCGTCAGGAAAACGAAGAAGAAGTGAAAACCTTGCTCGACCTGGCGCAACAGGTCGAAGGCATCACCCGCAATATCGGCATGCATGCCGGTGGTGTGCTGATCGCCCCGGGCAAGTTGACCGATTTCTGCCCGCTGTACACGCAGGGCGGTGATTCCGGCGTGGTTTCGCAATATGATAAAGACGACGTCGAAGCCGTCGGCTTGGTGAAGTTCGACTTTTTGGGTTTAACCACCCTGACCATCCTCGACCGCGCCGTCCGCTATATCAAAATGCTCGACCCGGCGCTGGCTGATTTCGATCTCTCCAAGCTGCCGCTCGATGACCGCGCCTCGTATGAGTTGCTGACCAAGGCGAAAACGGTCGCCGTGTTTCAGCTGGAAAGCCGCGGCATGCAGGGCATGCTCAAAGATGCGCGGCCCGATCGTTTTGAAGACATTATCGCGCTGGTGGCCTTGTATCGCCCGGGGCCGATGGATTTGATTCCGGACTTTTGCAAACGCAAGCATGGTGAACGTTTCGATTATCCCGATCCGCGCACCGAAGGTATTTTGTCCGAAACCTATGGCATCATGGTGTACCAAGAGCAGGTGATGCAGATGGCTCAGGTGGTCGGCGGTTATTCGCTCGGTGGCGCCGATTTGTTACGGCGTGCGATGGGTAAGAAAAAAGCCGAAGAAATGGCCGAGCATCGCCAGATTTTCCGCGATGGCGCGGCCAAAGATGGTTTGCCACAGGAAAAAGCCGATGAGATTTTCGATCTCATGGAAAAATTCGCCGGCTATGGTTTTAATAAATCGCATGCGGCAGCGTATGCCTTGCTGTCGTATCACACCGCCTATCTGAAAGCGCATTTTCCGGCCGCCTTCATGGCTGCCAATATGTCGCTGGCCATGGATGACACCGATAAGATCAAAATTCTGGTGGAAGACGCACTCGATGTGTGCAAGCTCACGCTACTGCCACCCGATATCAACCAGTCCGACTATCGCTTCGTGCCGGTCGGGCAAGCCGGCAAGCGCTCGACCCAGATTCGCTACGGTCTCGGTGCAGTCAAAGGCTCGGGGCAAAATGCCATCGAAAACATTGTCGCAGCGCGTGAAGCGGGCGGCTCATTCGTCAGTTTGTTCGATTTTTGCAAACGCGTCGATAAGCGCCAGGTGAATCGCCGCACGATTGAATCGCTGATACGTGCCGGTGCCATGGACAGCCTTGGTAAAGACCGTGCGATTTTGTTAGCCACCGTATCGTTGGCGATCGAAGCCGCCGATCAGGCCGATGCCGCGGCCAACCAAGTCAGTTTGTTCGGTGACGATGATGACTTGATCCCGCCGCCCGAATACATCACAGTACCGGTGTGGTCGGACAAAAAACGTTTGACCGAAGAAAAACTGGCACTCGGATTTTATCTGTCCGGGCATTTGTTTGACTCGTATGCGCCGGAAGTACGCCAGTTCATCAAGACCACGCTGGCCAAACTTGAACCCTCGCGCGATCTGCGTCTGATCTGCGGCATCATCACCGCAGTGCGCACGCAAATGACACAACGCGGCAAGCTGATGATTGTCACGCTCGACGACAGTACGGCGGTAGTGGAAATCACGGTCTACAGCGAACTGATGGAAGAGTTCAAGTCACTGCTGAAAGAAGATGAATTTCTCGCCGTGATGGGCAAGGTGTCGGAAGATCGCTTTTCCGGTGGCTTGCGTATTTCTGCTGAAAAAGTGATGGATATCGGGCGCGCCCGGGTGCAATTCTCGCAAGGTTTGCGCTTGACCCTGACGGCGCAGACTGACTTGAAAAAACTGCAAGACATCTTGAAGCCACATATTAATAATGATGGCTGTCCGGTGCTGATCCGTTATCGCAATGAGCATGCCAGCGCCGAATTGTATTTATCTGATCAGTGGCGCGTCAATCCCGACGATAAGCTGCGTTTATGTCTGGGCGAGTATTTGTCGCCGCAGAATGTCATCATTGAATACGCGTAAATCATGAGCTTGAATGTACCCCGTAATCAGCCCGGTTTGTTTGGCGCATCGTCTGCTGACCGTTGGCCGCAGCAGATTCTGACTTGGCTGCCGCTGAGTTTGTTTTTTCCGGTCGGACTGATGTATGCCGGCGTCTTGTTATTTTACGCGGCACTGCTGGCGGCCGGCGATTGGCGCGCTAAATGGCAGCGGCTGAAGCAGCATCCTTTGTTGTGGCCGATTTTGAGTTTGACTGCGGTCAGCTCGATCAGCGCCTTGCTGCAGCATAGCGAGTTGGTGACGAACGATGAATTTTGGTCCGGTTTCGGCCATTACCAAACCTATTTGCTGCTGCTGCCGTTTCTGACGCTCGAAGCCGGTGCTTGGCAACGCCGCGCGCTGCATGTATTTTTTGCCGGTGCCGTGCTGGCTGCGAGTTTATTCGTGGCGAATTTTTTCCAACTGCTACCCGACAACACGCTGTTTCGCAGTTATGTCCATTACCTCGGGAATAAATCGATACTGCTTGGTATTTTGTTGGCGCTGGCGGCCGGCTGGATGTTGCATGAACTGCGCTTACGCAGCGATCATCGCTGGCTGCGCTTGCTGGCGCTGGTCTATGTGATTGCGGCCTTGGTATTGCTGTCCAAAACCCGCACCGCCAGCCTGCTGTTTCTGGCCATGGCCGCGCTGATGATCTTGCGTAATGTCCGGTGCTCGTGGCGCAGTCTGGCGCTGCCGCTGGCCTTAGTGCTCGCGCTCGGCGCAGCCACCGAGTACGCGCTGCGCATGCCGCCACCGGCTACCTGTATCATCAATGATGCCCAGGTCGCACCCTGGGATGTGGTGCGTATTCGTGCCGTTTGCAGCGTTCAACAATTGCGCGATTTTTCGGCCGGACGCAAAGTCGGCGAAGATGGCATGCGCTTGGAAATTTACCGGATTACTGCCGGCATGATTGCGCAGCAACCGTGGAGCGGCTATGGCATCGCTGCCTGGATGCCGCAATATCGGCAGCGCGCCATCGGTTTAAGCAGCGCCACGATGAGTACGCCGCACAATGATTATTTGCTGTATCTGAGTGAACTCGGCGTGTTCGGCTTACTGGCTTTGCTGGCGATCTGGATCAGCCAACTGGCGCTGGCTTGGCGCATGGCGCGCAGCGCCCTGCCGGCCCAGCGTGAGCAAGCCATGCTGTTGGCGATGCTGAGCGTGGCGATGATGCTGGGGGCGATGTTTAATGCGATACTGCGCGACGGCGTGTTCGCCATGGCCTGCATGATCTTGCTGGCGCTGCCCTTGGCCGGCGTGCGGCGCTCTTGAACCCGATCAGACGGAAAAAAATTGTTGCGGCAAGATGCAACAAGGCAGCTGGGCTGCTTATTACAGAAAATGATGTCAAAAAATGAGTTTGATTAATGCAGAAACAATGAGCGTGTTCCGGCGCTTGTGGGCTTCGGTGCAGCCGTATCGCGGTCGCGTCTGGTGGGCTTTGCTGACCATGTTAGGTACCGCCAGCACTGAAGTGATGTTTCCTAAAGCTTTGGGTTATATTCTCGATCACGGTTTTCGTGGCGATGCCTTTCATCTCGCCTTGTGGAAGGTACCGGTCGCCATCATCGGCATTTTTCTGCTGCGTGGTTTGTGCACCTTTACCACCAGTTACTTGATGAGCTGGGTGTCGACCAAATTGCTCAATGAGTTACGCGCGCGGATTTTTGATCGCATTCTGCATGTGCCGATCAGTTTTTATCATTCCGAATCGAGTGGCCGCATCATCAATACCATCATGTTCGAGGCCCAGCAAATCGTCGAGATGCTCAAGGTCTCGATGACTACCTTGTTTCGCGATTCGCTCACGGTGCTGGTATTGTTGGCCGCGCTGTTGTGGCGCAATTGGCAGCTAACTATCGTCGCTTTGGTACTGATGCCGGTGATGGCGTTGCTGGTGCGCGGCGTGAGCAAACGGCTGCGCAAGCTCAACCAGAACCAGCTCGAGGTCAATAATGAATTGACCCAGGTGATAGAAGAAGCGACCCGCGCCAGTCAGGTGATACGGATTTTCGGCGGCCATGACTATGAGCAGCAACGCTTCGATGCCAAGAATGAGAAATTGCGCGGTTATGCCATGCGTACCACGGTGGCGGTGGCATCGACCACACCCTTGACCCAACTCGCGGCCGCCATGGCGGTGGCCGTGGTGATTATGGTGGCAGTCTCGCAGGCGACCAAAGATGCCACCACGGTGGGGCATTTTGTCGAATTTGTCAGCCTCATGATGTTACTGCTGACACCGCTTAAACGGCTGGCCGATCTCAACGGTCCGCTGCAGCGTGGTATGGCTGCGGCCGAATCGGTGTTCGCGCTTATCGATACCGCACCGGAACCGACCGCTGGCACGACGCTGACAGCGCGCGCGCGTGGCCAATTGGAATTCGTACGGACCAGTTTCTCTTATCCTGAGCAAGAACAGGAAGCGCTGAAAAACATCAACCTGCAGATACAGCCGGGCGAAACAATCGCACTCGTCGGTATCTCCGGCGGTGGCAAAACTTCTTTGGTCAATCTGGTGCCGCGTTTTTATGCGCCTACCTCGGGCGATATTTTGCTCGACGGGCAGTCACTCAATGCGCTCTCACTCACCAGCCTGCGTGCACAAATCGCCATGGTCAGCCAGAATGTGGTGCTGTTTGATGACAGCATCGCAGCCAATATTGCCTATGGCGATAGCACACCTGACCGCGCGCGTATCAGCGCCGCCGTGCAGGCCGCTCATCTTGCTGATTTGGTGCGCGATTTGCCTGATGGTTTGGATAGCCTGATCGGTGACAATGGCATGCGCCTGTCCGGTGGCCAACGTCAGCGCCTGGCGATTGCGCGTGCAATTTACAAAGACGCTCCTATCCTGATTCTTGATGAAGCCACCTCGGCACTCGACAGTGAATCGGAACGTGCCGTGCAGGCAGCGCTCGACGGCCTCATGCAGGGCCGTACCACGCTGGTGATCGCGCATCGGCTCTCGACCATAGAGCGGGCCAGTCGCATCGTCGTGCTGGTCGGTGGTGAAATCAGTGAAATCGGCACGCATTTGGAATTGCTGGCCAAAGACGGCGTGTATGCGAATTTGCATCGCCTGCAGTTTGCCAAATAGGGCGCGGCAAATGTTACCCACTTCCTTACCCGATACCTCTCCTATGAGCTTGCCCGCAGAATCGACCAAACCGCGCTTGTTGGTCATTGCGCCGAATTGGATAGGCGACGCCGTCATGGCGCAACCCTTGCTGCAATTACTCAAGCAGCAGCATCCCGAGCATGCCATCGATGTGCTGGCCGCCGCCTGGGTAGCGCCGGTGGTGCGCGCGATGGCCGAAGTCGATCAGGTGCTGGAAACGCCGTTCCGGCACGGCGCCTTGCAGCTGCGCGAGCGTTGGCGTTTTGCGCGCGCCTTGAGTCGACGCGGCTACAGCGCTGCGTATATTTTGCCGAATACTTTGAAATTCGCGCTGTTGCCGTGGTTTGCCGGCATTCCGCTGCGGGTCGGTTACCTAGGTGAGAGTCGCTACGGCCTGATCAATCGCATGCACCATGATGAACCCGGGCAGCCGCGCGCCATGGTGAATTTTTATGCTGCTTTGGCGTTCGCACCGATTGCCCACTTCGATCAAAAGCTGCCGACACCAGTCTTGAGCTTGGCACCGGAAGCCAGGCTGACGACATTGCGCAGTCTCGGTTTGTCGGAACACGAACAATTGATTTGCTTTGGTCCCGGTGCCGAATTCGGGCCATCGAAGCGCTGGCCACCGGAACACTTTGCTACACTCGCCAATTTGATTTGGCAGCACTCCCCACAAGCGCAGATTGTTTTACTCGGTTCACCCAAGGATGTTGAGGTGTGCGCGGAAATCAAGGCGCTCTGTCCACAGGTCCATGCGCTGGCCGGGCAAACCAGTTTGACTCAGGCGCTGGCGCTGTTGTCGGCTGCCACAGCGGTGGTCAGTAATGACTCTGGCTTGCTGCATATCGCCTCGGCGTTCAATCGTCCGGTGCTGGCGATTTACGGTTCTACCGATCCCGATCATGCGCCGCCGTTTTCTCAGGGTGCCAAAAGCTTTTCGCTGCGCTTGGCGTGTGCGCCGTGCAAGCAGCGTGACTGTCCGCTCGGACATCACGATTGCATGCGCAAGCTGGCACCGGACTTGTTGTGGCCGACGCTGCAAGCGCTGCTGCCCGCCGCGGCGCGCTGAGGTGGAGATGTTGCAAGAAACGCGAATGTTAATGGAGCATGCGGCTGGTTGCGTTTTACCCGATTGGGAAACCTTGCTGCCAGCCTGTCAAGTGCATCGCTTCGCCAAAGGCAGCGATGTGTTTGCCGCCGGTCAGTGGCAACCGTATGTGTATGTACTGCGCAGTGGTATCGTCAAACTCACTTACCTGAGCGAGGCCGGGCAGGAGTGGATTAAATCCTTCATCGGCGCGGGCGATTTTTTTGCTTGTCCGAATGTGCTCATCGCCGGTTTGAAAACCGATTATTTTGCCACCGCAATCGAAGATTGTGAGATCGAACAAGTCGACTATGCCGCCGTCAAATTGCTCATCGAGCGGTATCCGGCCTGGCAAACTGCGATCCGTCATTTGCTCAGTGCGCATATCGTGCGCAAAGAGCAGCGCGAACGTGAATTACTGACGATGGCACCGGAAGCGCGCTACCTGTCATTTTTACATAGCTACCCGCACATGGCGGCACGGATTCAATTGCGCGACCTCGCGCATTATCTTGGTGTGACGCCGGAAGCGCTGAGCCGGATTCGCAAACGCTTGCAAATGTAAATATTTGTTTGTCAACTTCAGCATTTCTGTGGGCACAAGTGTTGGTGGCGCGCCGTCGCTCGGCTACCCAAAGTGTGCAGGACCTGGGCGGTCAACGTGTGATGCTGGAACCGCAGTCGGAAGAATTACTGGCGTATTTGAACAGCGAGGGCATCTCGAGCACGCAATTGCAGCTGAAAAAACACAGCTTTGACGTCAATGATCTCATTGCCGGTCGCACCGATGCCATCTCGGCTTATCTGACCACGGAACCGTATTTCCTCGAGCAAGCTGATTTTCCCTACCAAATTTACACCCCACGTTCCGATGGCATCGATGTGTACGGCGATAACCTGTTTACTTCCGAGCAGCAGATCCGCGCCCATCCGGAACGTGTGGCGGCCTTTCGCGCCGCCAGTTTGCGCGGTTGGGAGTATGCCGCGGCCCATCCTGATCAAATGATCTCCCTGATTTTGCAGTCGTATCCGAATCTCCACGATACACCGGGACGCAAAGACTTTTTGCAATTTGAAGCGGCCCAAACCCTGGCTCTGTTGCGTCACGATTTGATCGCACCCGGCTACATGAATCCGGGACGTTGGCGCCATATTGCCGAGGCCTACGCCAGCCTTGGTATGTTGCCGAAGAATTTTCCTTTGGAGGGGTTTTTGTATCATCAGGAAACGCTCACGGAGCGGCTCATTGAGTACCGAAAAGTCGCCGGCTTGAGCCTTTTGGTCTTCCTGGCCTTGTGTTTGCTGCTCTATATACTGCGCGTCAACCGACGTCTTGCGCATAGTCTTTCTGCGGGAAAAAAGGATCAACTGCGCCTGCAATTGTTGTCGATGGCGATCGAGCATAGCCCGACTTCGGTGGTTATTACCGCCGCCGATACCCGCATCGAATATGTCAACCCGCAATTTTGCAAAGAGACCGGTTACAGTGCCGAAGAAGCAATCGGACGTACTCCGAAAATGCTGCAATCAGGTTTGACCGAGATAGCGACGTATCAGGATATGTGGGCTTGTCTGGCACAAGGAAAAGTCTGGTCGGGTGAGCTGATCAATCGCCGTAAATCAGGTGAAATTTACTGGGAAGAGGCACACATTGCCGCGATCCGCGACGAGCACGGGCAAGTGATCAAATACATTTCGGTCAAACTCGATGTCACCGAACGCAAAGAAGCCAGCGACCGCATGGCACACATGGCACATCATGATGGCTTGACCAATCTGCCCAATCGTATCTTGTTCTTCGACCGTTTCGCGCAAGCTCTGATCACTGCCAAGATCAATGACAGTATGCTGGCCCTGATGTTCATCGATCTCGATCGCTTCAAGCCGATCAATGATAATCACGGGCACGCCATCGGCGATGCCATTTTGCAGCAGGTGGCGGTGCGTATGAAGCGCGCGGTACGCGACAATGATACCGTCGGCCGCATCGGCGGCGATGAATTCGTTGCCCTCATTACCGACGTCGGCAGCAGCGCGACCGCGCTGATGCTGGCCGATAAAATCCGTCACGCAGTCGGCCAGCCGTTTGTCATTGAAAACTGCAGCTACCATATTTCCGTCAGTATCGGTATTGCCCTTTATCCGGAACATGGACATGAGGCCGCGATGCTGGCGCAGCACGCCGATCACGCCATGTATCTGGCCAAAGCCAATGGACGCGATCACGCCAGAATGTTTGTCGCGACCAACCGTGCACCGAGCGCGGCCGAAGGTTCGTGACGCGCTCAGCCTCTGCTCACTTATTTCTCAAACACATAACTACCCGGTGCCGTGCCCAATTCCGGTTGTGCTGCCAGCGGCACGGCCTTGAGGCGTTTTGCCGTGCTGTGTTGCAGCAGCCATTGCTGCCAGTGTTCCCACCACGAGCCATCTTGTCGCTGCGCCTGCTGCAGCCAAGCTTCCGGATCATGGTAGGCAGTGCTGCGCATGGCCGTTGGCAGAAACAGAAAACTGCGGCGCGCATGGCCTGGTTCCGAAACGATGCCGGCATTATGTCCACCCGATGCCAGCACGAATTCGATCTCGGTATCGGCCAACACATTGATCTTGTAAACTGAACGCCAAGGTGAAACATGGTCGCGCTCGGTGCCAACCACATACATCGGCGATTTGATGTCTTTCAAGGCGACCACATGGTGGTCGACTTCATAGTGGCCCTTGGCCAAATCATTGTGCAAAAACAGATGTTTCAAATACTCGCTGTGCATGCGGTAGGGCAGGCGGGTGGTGTCTGCATTCCAGGACATCAAATCATTCGGTTCCTGGCGCAGACCGAGCTGGTATTCGCGCATCAGCTTGGACCAAATCAGGTCGCGCGAATTGAGTAATTCAAACGAGCCCGACATTTGCTTACCGTCGAGGTAACCTTGTTTCCACATCAGCGCATCGAGCATCGCCAATTGACTCTCATCGATGAACAAGCCCAGTTCACCCGGCTCGCTGAAATCGGTTTGCGCCGCCAGCAGCGTCACGCTGGCCAACTGTGCCGGCGCGCTGATGCGTTTGCCGGCAATCGCCGCCGCGCCGATCGCCAGCAGCGTGCCGCCTAAACAGTAACCGATTGTATGCACCGGTTGCCGACAAATGTGGGCGACTTGTTCGAGTGCGTCGAACAAACCGCTGCGCAGATAATCCTGCATCCCCAACTGACGATCTTCTTGGCCCGGATTGCGCCAAGAAATCATGAACACCGTATGCCCTTGACTTACCAAGTAGGCCACCATGGAATTATGTGGCGACAAATCGAGGATGTAATATTTCATAATCCACGATGGCACGATCAACAAGGGTTGCGCATGAACGGTAGGGGTCTGCGGTGCATACTGAATCAACTCGATGAGGTGATTGCGATACACGACGTTACCGGGCGTGAGCGCCACCTCGCGGCCCGGCTCATAGCCCAATTGCGTCGAGGTTTGCGCTTGACCATCTTGCGATGGCAATTCCAGCCCGAGATCTTGCATCATGTGCAGCAGACCGGAGGCGAGATTTTTACCGCCGCTGGAACGGGTGGCGGCCAAGACTTCCGGGTTCAACCACGGGAAGTTGGATGGCGCGACCATATCGAGTAATTGGCGCGCCGTAAAACTGACTACATCTTCATGGTGGGCACTGACGCCGCGCACGCCCGAGGTGGCTGCCTGCCAGAAATCCTGAGTGCGCAAAAACGCTTGAGAAAAAGCTTGGTACGGCCATTGCGACCAGCCGGCATCGGCAAAGCGGCTGTCGGCCGCGCCGATCGGTGCCGGCTGCAAACAGTTTTTGGCTTGCTGTTGCAGCAGTTTGAGTAAATCCATTTGCTTGCCCGGGGAATTAGCCAAATTCAAGAACCAATCCATCCAAGCCAAGCTCACGCTGGTCGGCGACACGCCACCGGTTAACTTGGCGACCTGATTTTGCCATGCGACATCGAGCGGATGCGGTGGCGCGGCGGCTTCACTGATATCGCAATTGGCGGCGTCGGGCAAGGCATGGTGTTCGTTCGCGGCCGCGATAACGGCAGTGGATTGCTGGGACTTCATCTGCATTCCTTTCAGGGTGAACTTTGATTGTCACAAACTTCACAGTTAATAAAATTGATTCTGATCAATTCGATTGTGCGCTTGCAGCAATACACTGTGATGAATTGTATAGGCGCTGATATGAAAAAAGCTTTCTCCACTGTGTATGCCATGCTGATTATGCAGTCATCGCTGAATAATGCGGCGCGCAGCAGTCACTGTTTTACAGTTAAAAAAACGTCGAAGTACCACTCTTTTCGGATATTCGCGGTAAGTTTGATCTGTATCAATTTCGTCAGCCTCCCCAGCTATGCGGCAGAATCTTTGGTGCAAGCTTGGGATGTGGCATTGCAGCGAGACCATCAATTGCTGGCCTCGCAATATCAGGAACAGGCGGCCGCTGACCAAGTCAGGGCCGCGCGTGCCAATTATCTGCCCAAGCTGAGTATGGAGACCGGCTACCTGCGCACGCAAAGCGAACCGGCGGCGAAAATTGATTTACCGGCCTTAGCCTTTTTGAAGGGGGCGACGTTGCCGTTTGCCCAGAATTCTGCCTATTATGGCGCGCTCAACTGGTCGGTGCCGCTGCTGACGAGTGGAAAAATTGCCCATGGCGTGGCGGCTGCCCAAGCCGAGGCCGGTGCCAGTCAGGCGCAGGTCCGACAAACGCGCAGCGAACTCAAACTGGCGGTGGCCAGCGCCTATCTGGCGGTGTTACGAGCCGAACATGGTGACAGCGTGGCGCGCACTTATTTGGCCGCGCTGCAGAGCCATCGCCACGATGCGCAAGAACTGTTCGAACATGGCTATGTTCCACGGCGCGATTTGTTAGCGGCCGAGGTGGCTGCGGCGAATGCGCGTCAAATGGCGCTGCAAGCAGACAATGCGCTCACACTCGCGCGTGCCGCGTATAACCGCTGGCTCGGCCGCGCCTACGCTGCGCCGGTGGACTTGCAAGATATTTCGGCTGCCGCGACCAGCGACAGCAGCCTCGCTCCCTACCTGCACAGCGCCACCGAACAAAGGTCGGAATTACAGCAGCTCGATGCGCGTAGCCAGGCTTATCGTGAACAAGCGGCCAGTGTGCGGGCTGGGTATTTGCCACAGATAGGCCTCAGCGGTGGCTATGCCAAACTGGACAATCGCTACTTAGCGCAAGACAAGGGTTGGTGGTTGGGCGTGGTGCTGAAATGGGACTTGTTTGACGGCGGCCTGATTCGTGCCCAAGCCTCCCAATTGGCGGCGCATGCCGCTGCCGTGCAGGAAATGCAGCGCGACACGGCGGAGCGTATCGCTTTACAAGTGCATCAAGCCTGGTTACAGCAACAGGAAGCCGCGGCACGCATACAGCTCGTTGCCAGCGCCGTAGCACAAGCCGAAGAAGCCTTGCAGTTGGCGCAGGAACGTTATCGCGCCGGCTTGGCACCGGCCAGTGAAGTGCTCGATGCCGTCAGCAGTCGGCTGCAAGCCTGCAGCAATCGCGACAATGCGCTGCTGGATAGAGAATTGAGTCGTTGGCAATTACTGTATGCGGCAGGCACGCTGTAATCCCTGCCCGGAGAAGAAAATGGAAAATCAGAAAAAATTGATCGGACCGGTATTATTGAGCATCGCAGTCGTTGTCATTGCCGGCGGCTTGTTTTACTACTTGGCAAAAAGTCGCGCACTGCCCGAGGGCTTGATCGCCGCCAGCGGTCGCATCGAGGGCGAACGCATCGTGGCGGCGGCTAAATATCCGGGGCGTATCAGTGCGCTGTTCGCCAAGGAAGGCGACAGCGTTAATGCCGGCGCCATCGTCGCCCAGCTCGAAGATCAGAGTTTTCAATCCAAGGTGGAACAAGCGCGGCAATTACTCAATGCCAGCCAAGCCCAGCTCGATGCGGCACAGGCCAATGTCGCCATCGCCCGACGCGAAGTGCCGATCGGCGTGGCGCTGGCCGCTACCGCGGTCAGTCAAGCGCAAGCCATGCTGAGCAAAGCGCAGGCGCTGGCCAATCAAGCTCAGCGCGATACCGAACGTAATCATGATTTATATACGCGTGGCGTGATCGAGTTGCATCGCGCCGAGCAGGCTGATTTGGCGTGGCAAGTGGCACAAGCTGATCTCATTGCTGCCGGCCAAGCGCTGGGACGCGCCAGACAAGGCGCAGTTCAAGCTGGCCTTGGCAGTGACAAAGTCAGTGCGCGCGACGACGACATCAACGCGCTGCGGGCGCAACGCGAGCGTGCTGCCGCCGCGCTGAGCGAAGCCAATTCCGTGCTCAGCGATTTGGTGATTCATGCGCCGGCCGCCGGCGTGGTATTGAGCCGTTTGCGCGAGCCTGGCGAAATGGTGATGCCGGGCGGATCGGTGTTGGAGATGGTTAATCTCGATCATCTGTATTTGAAAGTCTATGTACCGGAAGCGCGCATCGGTCAACTGCGGCTAGGTTTGCCGGCGCGAATCTATACCGATGCGCGCCCCGAACATTTTTATGAGGCGCGTGTCAGTTACATTTCGGCGCGTGCCGAATTCACTCCTAAAGAAGTACAAACTACCGATGAACGTGTCAAGCTCGTGTATGCCGTCAAACTCGACATCGTCAGCAACCCCGAGCATCAACTCACACCCGGTATTCCGGCCGATGCCGTAGTGCGTTGGCAAGAGGGGGTAGCATGGCAAAAACCGCGTTGGAATTAACGGCGGCCGATGCCCCCGTGGTCGACTTGCGGATGCTCTGCAAAGCCTATGGCAGCACCGTCGCGCTCGATGGCATCAGCCTGCAGGTAGAGGTCGGTGAAATTTACGGCTTGATCGGCCCCGATGGGGCCGGTAAAAGCAGTTTGCTCAAGGCGGTGGCCGGGGTGTTAGCGCATGACCGTGGCGAGCTGCGCGTATTTGCGCAACTGATAAACAGCGAGCAGAGCAGTGAATTGATCAAACACCGCATCGGCCTCATGCCGCAAGGTTTGGGACAAAATCTCTACGGTGATTTATCGGTGGAAGAAAATATCGATTACTTCGGTGGTTTGCGTTTGCTCAGCGCTGCCGAACTCAGCAGTCGCAAAGAAGCCTTGTTGCGCAGTACGCGACTCGAACGCTTTCGCGACCGTCCGATGAAAAATCTCTCGGGTGGCATGAAGCAAAAACTCGGCCTCGTCTGCACCTTGATACATGAACCACAGCTGGTGATACTGGATGAACCGACCACCGGCGTCGATCCGGTTTCACGCCGCGAATTCTGGAGTATCCTCGCGCATTTGTTGAAAGAAAAAGGCATCACCGCCTTGGTCTCCACCGCGTATATGGATGAGGCCAGTCGTTTTTCCCGTGTCTCGCTCATGCATGCCGGGAAAATTCTCGCTGCCGGCGAGCCGGAACAATTGCGTGCCTTGGCCGCCGGTGTGATCGTCAGTACCGAGTGCCGCGAGCCGCAGCAGCAACTCGAAGCGGTCAATCGCTTGACCCGGCAATTTCCACAAATCGAAGCACTCGGTCGGCAGTTACGCGTGTTTGTCGATGGCGATGACACGGCGCGTGCACGCGGCCTGATCGCCGCTTGCCTCGAAGGTATACCGCAGCAAAACACCGAGGTGCTCGAAGCCGAACTCGAAGATGTATTCATCGCCTTGTTGCGGCAACAGGGCTTGACACCGCCGCCGGCTGCCGCGCTACCGGCAGCCGTGCCGGCAGTCGTGACGTCGGTGTCTGGCGACACACCGACGCTGGCGATCGCCGCGCAAGAACTGAGTCGCGTGTTCGCTGACTTCAAAGCGGTCGATCAAGTCAGTTTCCAAGTTCCTCAAGGCGAAATTTTCGGACTGCTCGGTGCCAATGGGGCCGGTAAAAGCACGGTGATCAAAATGCTCACCGGTATTCTCACACCGAGTTCAGGACGCGGCAGCGTGGCCGGTGCCGACATGCGCAGCGCCGGTCGGCAGATTCGCGAACGCATCGGCTATATGTCGCAGGCATTTTCACTTTATCTTGATTTGTCTGTGCTTGAAAATATCCGTCTGTACGCCGGCATTTACGGTCTCAGCCGTGGCGAAACCGCCGCGCGCTTGGATTGGATACTCGATATGGCCGGCCTGCGCGCCTTCGGCACCCAGCTCACCGCCAGCTTGCCGATGGGCTTGCGTCAGCGGCTCGCGCTCGGGTGCGCGCTGATACACCGCCCGCAAGTCTTGTTTCTCGATGAGCCGACTTCCGGCGTCGATCCGCTCGGTCGACGCGCATTCTGGGATGTCTTGTTCCGTCTCTCGCGCGAAGAACAGGTGACTATCCTGGTGACCACTCATTACATGTCGGAAGCCGAGCATTGTGACCATATCGCCCTCATGTATGCTGGTCGAGTGGTGGCCGATGCCTCGCCTGATGCGCTCAAAGCGATGGTCGAGCGCGACGCCGGTCAATTGCATGAAATTCGCTTGCCCGCTGCTGCTGCCGCACTCGACTTGCTGCAGCAAGCCGGCTATGTCAGTGCCGCCTTGTTCGGTGCGCGCATCCATGTGTTGTTGTCCGATCCGGCAGCTCAGATCACGGCTATCGAGCGCTTGCTCAATGGTGGCCGACGACTCGATATCCGGGTGCGGCGCTTGGCGATGGAAGATGTGTTCGTACAGATCGTCACGGCGCTGGAAACGGCGGACGCCAAGGCACGCGGAGAAAAGCCATGAATTTGCAACGTATCCGGGTAGTCGCTTACAAAGAGTGGCGTGAAATTGTGCGCGACCGTTTGTTTTTCGTACTCGCCTTCGTTGTACCTTCCTTGCTCATGCTGTTGTTCGGTTTCGGCCTCTCGCTCGATGTCGAACATATTCCGCTGGCTATCGTCGATTATGACCAATCGGTGATGTCGCGCGACTATGCACACAAATTCAGTGATTCGCGCTATTTTTCATTGTACCGCTATGCCAGTCGTCAGCAAGAGCTGGAACAACTGCTGATCGATAATACCCTGCGCGCCGTGATCATCATTCCACCACAATTCGGTGCGCGCTTACAGGCAGGTAAGAGCACCGATGTACAGACTTGGATAGACGGCACCTTTCCATTTCGCGCCTTGACCACGAAAGGCTATGTCACGGCGATCAATGCTGCCGTCAATCTCGATCATCTGGCGGCATATTTTTCCGCGCAAAGCGGGCTGCCGGAAGGGCGCTTGCGTGAGTTGCTGCAGCCGGTGAAATTGGAAACTCGTTACTTGTACAATCAAGAAGTCAAAAGCATCTGGTCGCTCGCACCGAAACTGATCATGGTCATTCTGATGTTGTCGCCGCCGTTTTTAACCGCACTCGGCGTGGTCAGAGAAAAGGAATCGGGGGCGATCTATAATGTCTACGCATCGACGCTGACACGCGGCGAATATTTGCTCGGCAAGCTGTTACCGTATGTCGCCATTTCCATGCTCAATGCCGCGGTGTTAACGGCCATGGCCTTGCTGTTGTTCGGCGCGCCATTCAAGGGCGATCCGCTGTTTTTCACCTTTGCCACCATGTTGTATGTGATCTGCACCACCGGCATCGGCTTGCTGGTCTCGGTGGTAGTCGACACCCAAGTGGCGGCGATGGTGGGCACGGCGATTGTCACAGTGGTTCCGGCCGTGCTGTATTCCGGCATGATCATTCCGATTCCTTCTTTGTCGGCGATTGCCGCTGTGATTGCCCATCTGTTACCGGGCATGTATTACGCCGAAATCGCCACCGGCAGTTTTCTCAAAGGGGTAGGCGTGGCCGCCTTGTGGAGTGATCTGTTGGTGTTGGCCTTGTATGCCGTGGCCCTGTTTTCCGCCGGTTTTTTGGCCTTTCACAAACGTCCCGCTCACTGAGGCCCGCGACATTATGCTTGTCCTTTTTCAACGCGTGTGGTGGCGTCGTCTGCAAGCCATGACATGGAAAGAATTGCTGCAACTATTGCGCGATCCGACCCTGCTGGTGTTCGTGCTTTACGCTTTTTCCGCCGATATTTACAATGCCGCTTCGGGGGTCTCGTTTGCACTCAACCATGCGGCACTGGCCTTGTCTGATCTCGACCGCAGTGCCGCCTCGCGCGAGTTGGCAGGGCGCTTCATGCCACCGGAATTTCACTGGATCGGTGCGCTGCACGAGGCCGCGCAAGGCCAGCAATTACTCGATGACGGCAAGGCCATGGCGGTACTCGATATCGGGCCCGGCTTCGGTGCCGCGCTGGCGCGCGGCGATGGCGTCTCAGTGCAAATGCAAATCGACGCCTCCAATTCGGTGCAGGGATTTCTGGCTGCCATCGATGCCAGCCAGATCGTGGCACGCTATGGCTTGGAGCAGGCGGCCCAGCGTTTCGGTATCAGTAGTATTGAGGGCAGCGTCGATATACCGCTGATTAACAATGCCACGCGCGTCTGGTTCAATCCGAATCAAAATGATGCCTGGTTCATGGGTATTTCCGAATTGCTCAATGTCGTGACCTTGTTTGCCATGCTCTTGCCGGCCGCCGCCATGGTCCGAGAAAAAGAGCGTGGCACCATAGAACAATTGCTTGTCTCACCGCTGTCACCTTGGCAGATTATGATGCCTAAAATCATTGCGATGCTCGCCGTGATTCTGGCTGGAACGGCACTCGGCTTATTCGGTATTTTGGTGCCGGTGTTCGCTATTCCGGTCAATGGCAGTGTCTGGCTGTTTTTTTCCGTCACGACTCTGTACGTCAGTACCTTGGCCGGGCTCGGTATATTGATCGCCACCGTGACGCGCAATATGGCGCAAGCCGGCATGATGGTGATTTTATTATTGGCACCGATGATGTTTCTATCCGGTGCTTGGACGCCACCCGAGGCATTGCCGAACGTCATGCGCTGGGGGATGTATTTATCACCGTTGTATTACTACACCAATGCCAGTTATGGCATATTAATGAAAGGCGCAGGCGTGACGGTATTGTGGCCGATGTTGCTCGGTATCGGCGGCATCGCGGCAGTGATCAGCGGCATTACGATGAGCCGCTTCAAACAGCAATTCGCTTAATCGAAGAAAGATTTTTACCATGTCAGAAACACGTACATTGAGTGGCAAACGCGGCCTCATCGTTGGGGTTGCTAACGAGCACAGTATTGCTTACGGTTGCGCCTTGGTGGCGCATGCACAGGGCGCAGAATTGGTGCTCTCTTGCGTAAATGAAAAAGCCTTGAGCTTCGTCGCTCCGCTGGCGGTGCAACTGGACGCAAAATTAATTGTCTGTAATGTGGAAGACAGCAAGGCGCTGGCATCCTTGGTCGCGCAAACGGCGGCACAATTTGGTCAAATCGATTTCGTGATCCATTCTATTGCTTGGGCTCCACTCGAAGACTTACATGGCCGCGTGATCGACAGCTCCGCTGCCGGATTCACCCGCGCCATGCAAGTTTCTTGTCATTCGTTCGCGCAATTGGCTAAGTGTTGCGAGCCTTACTTGAGTCCCACAGCGAGTTTGATCACGATGAGTTATCTCGGTGCCGACGAAGCCGTGGCGCATTACGGATTGATGGGACCGGTGAAAGCCGCACTGGAATCTTTGGTACGCTACATGGCCGTCGAACTCGGCCCACAGGGCGTGCGCGTGCATGCGTTGTCACCCGGGCCAGTACCGACTCGGGCCGCGTCCGGTTTGCTGGAATTTGATGCCTTGATGGAAAAAGCAGCGCAGCGCGCACCGTTGCGGCGTTTGGTCAGTTTGGCTGAAATCGGTCAGTTGGCGGCTTTTTTGATCAGCGATGCCTCGTCCGGTATGACCGGGCAAACTTTGTATGTCGATGGTGGTTACCACATCGTTAACTGAACGCGCCGTCTGCGCCCGCCTGTTTTTTTTTCGCTTATCCACGAGAGCATTCAATGAACAACCCCGTTTATCCGCTGCAGAACGAGCAAGCCGTGATTGCCAATGTGATCTACGACGATATTTACATCGGCCAGTCGGCCAGCCATACGCGCACGCTTACGCGGGCCGACATCCTGGCATTCGCGGCTATTTCGGGCGATGTCAATCCGGCCCATCTCGACAGCGAGTATGCCGACCACACCCTGTTTCACGGCGTGATTGCGCATGGCATGTGGGGAGGGGCCTTGATCTCGACCATACTCGGCACGCAATTGCCGGGGCCCGGCACGATTTATCTCGAACAAACTCTGCACTTTTCCAAACCGGTACGCATCGGTGATGTCTTGACCATTTCGGCTACTGTGGTGAGCAAGGATGATTTGAAAAAACGCGTCACGCTCGATTGTCATATCATTAATCAAGATGGTGTCACGGTAGTCGCCGGTAACGCGCTGGTGATCGCACCGACTGAATCGGTACGCCGCACGCGCAGCAGTTTGCCGACCTTAGCCCTGTTCGACCTCGGCGCGCGTCAACAAGCCTTGATCGCCAGCGTGCACCAGCTGGCCCCGGTGCGCTGCGCCGTGGTCCATCCCTGTGATGCCGATTCTTTACAGGGCGCGCTCGACGCCGCCCGTGCCGGCCTCATCATTGCTGTCTTGATCGCGCCAAAAGCCCGCTTGCAAGCCGTGGCAGCCGCAGCCGGGCTCGACCTTGCCGGCATTGAAATCATCGATGTCGCGCACAGCCATGCGGCCGCCGACAAAGCCGTCGAACTGGCCGCCGCCGGGGCCGTCGAAGCCTTGATGAAGGGCAGTCTGCACACCGATGAATTGATGTCAGCCGTAGTACATTGCGCCGGTTTGAAAACCAAGCGTCGCTTGTCGCACGTGTTTCATCTCGATGCACCGATGTATCACAAGGCCTTGCTGCTGACCGATGCGGCGCTCAATATCGCGCCGAATTTGGCCGAAAAAGCCGATATTCTGCAAAATGCCATCGAGCTCGCGCATGCCCTCGGCATCGCCGTGCCAAAGGTGGCGATTCTGTCTGCACTCGAAACCATCAACCCGAAAATCCCCTCCACCATCGATGCGGCCGCCTTATGCAAAATGGCCGATCGCGGTCAAATCAGCGGTGCCATTATCGATGGCCCGCTGGCCTTCGATAACGCCATCTCGGCCGCAGCTGCGCGCGTCAAGGGGATTGTTTCAGCAGTGGCCGGTGAGGTTGATATCCTGATGGTGCCGGACCTCGAATCGGGCAATATGCTGGCCAAACAATTTGAATATCTGGCCGGTGCTGCCACTTGCGGCATCGTGCTCGGTGCGCGCGTGCCGATCGCCCTGACCAGCCGCGCCGACGGTGCCAGCGCACGCGTGGCTTCGGCCGCATTGGTGAAATTGCTGGCCCATGAATACAGGAAAAATGCGCCATGAGCAGCGCTATCTTGGCCGTCAATTCCGGTTCTTCATCGATTAAATTCGCGCTTTATCCACAGCACCATGCCATCGTTGATGCGGCCGTCTTGTCCGGTTTGGTCGATGGTCTCGAACCCGGTGGCACACCGGCGATACGCTTGGACAGCGCCGACGGCCGCGAACAATTCCCACTCGCGGCGGCCGATCCTGAACAATTGTTTGCCGTCGCCCTGACCAGCTTGCGCAGCCTGATTACACAGCACAGTACGGGCATCGATATCGTCGCCGTAGCCCACCGCATCGTCCATGGTGGTGAACGCTATGCCGCCTCGCTGCCGGTCGATGACGAGGTCAGCAGTTATCTGCAAAAGCTGGCACCGCTGGCACCGCTGCACCAGCCGCATAATCTGGAAGGGGTAAGGGCGTTTCAACAAGCTTACCCCGAGCTGCCGCAAATCGCTTGTTTCGACACCGGCTTTCATTCCACCCTGCCAGTCAATGAATCCACCATACCGCTGCCCTTGGCTTTACGTGCGGCCGGCATTCGCCGCTACGGTTTTCACGGCTTATCCTATCGCTATGTGGCGGGCCGCTTGGCGCAGCATTCCACGCGCGCCAGCCAGCGCGTGCTGATGGCCCATCTCGGCAATGGTGCCAGTGTATGCGCTATGCGTGACGGCCGCAGTATCGCCACCACCATGGGTTTTTCCGCGCTCGATGGCTTGATGATGGGAACCCGCTGTGGTGCGCTCGATCCTGGCGTGCTGCTGCATTTGCTGCAGGCGGGGTGGGATGCCAAACGCATAGAAACGCTGCTGTATCGCGAATCTGGCTTGCTCGGCATGTCCGGTATCTCGGCTGATATGCGCATGCTACGTCGTAGTGAGAGGCCAGAGGCAGGCGCCGCGATCGATTTGTTCGCTTACCGCATCATTCGCGAAAGCGGAGCCTTGTCTGCCTGTTTGCAGGGGCTCGATGTATTGGCGTTTACCGGCGGTATCGGTGAACATGATGCCGCCTTGCGTGAACAAGTCGCACGCGGTCTGGCCTATCTCGGGGTGAAAATCGATGCGGCTAAAAATCACGCAGCCAGCGGCGAACAAATCGCCGCCATACATGCGCCTGAAAGCAGCCAGGAAGTCTGGGTGATACCGACCGACGAAGGCCGCATTGCCGCTATGGATGCGGCAGCTTGGCTGACGGCGCAGGCGGCAGAGAAAAGCAGTAAGTCAGCGCGGCATGGCGCTGGCTGAACCGGTAAAACCCTATCGGCAGCGCACACGCGATCACGCAAGCCAGCAGCAAGTGCAGGGCGCTGTTATCGATGCCGCAGAATTTTTGCAACACGATGCGCACGCCGCTGCCGACCAAGATATGCATGAGATAGATAGTCATCGAATACCGGCCGCACAATTGCAGCCAGTGCAAGGCGCGGCCGGCCCGCGTCGACAGCATGGCCAGACTGCAGACCAGCGCGATCCCGCTCAGTGCCAGTGGCAGCAGCAACAGTGACGGACTGGTATAGCGCAAGCCCAGCGGCCCATGCAGCCAGTAAGCTAAGGCCGCGAAGGCCGCAGCGCACAGCAAGGTGGCCGCCAGCGCATGTGTTTGCAGCCAAGCTTGCACACGCAGTGCCTCAGTGCCCAGCCAAAAAAACAACAGATACGTGGCGATGAAATCGAGCGGAAATGGAAAACTGAGCCGCAGGTGGGCAATCCAGGCCAGCAGCGCGGCGGCCGGCAGCAACACGGCCGCGCCCGGGCGCCGATACAGCAGCGCCATCAAGCCGAACAAGGTAAATAAAACATACAAAAACCAAAATTGCGCGCGCGGCTGCCATAGCAGCGCCAACACCTCGCTCGAGCTGACATGCGCGGTGGTATAGCGCGACAACAGCACTTCGATGTAACCTTGCAGCAGCGACCAGACCAGGTAGGGGTAGACAATACTGCCGGCTTTTTCCCTCAGCAGCGCAGGCCGGCCATATTTGTTGAAAGATGGAATGAAGAACAAACCCGACAAAAAGAAAAACAGCGGCATGTGAAAACTGTAAATCACGCTGTCGATGAGCGTGAAACGCGGCGCATCGAGCAGCAGACCGGCGTTGAACAAGCCACGACTGACGTGACCATAGACCACCAGCACAATGCCGTAGCCTTTGGCATAATCGACCCAGGAAGCGCGCTTATTCATGATCTGTCGGAGAGAGGATGGCGGAAAGTGGCGCTATTGTAGCCTATCGTCGGCGTTTCGCTGCGCATGCGATAATCGATATTCTGTCATGGCAAGGAGGTAGAAATATGCCCAATATCATCAGCCTGCTGTACACGGCCAGCTTGCTGGCGCTGGCAGCACAAGCCCCGGCAGCAGAGCTGCGGCCGCGTTCTGGCGCACTGATTTACAACATGCAATGCGCCGAATGCCATCTGCGTGGCGTCAACGGCGCCCCGAAACTGAGTGACCGGCCGGCTTGGGCTGCCCGCTTGGCACAGGGCCCGACGCGTCTGATTGAGCACGCCATCCACGGTTACAAAATCATGCCGGCGCGCGGTTCCTGCAGCACTTGCACTGATGCGGAAATTACCGCGGCCGTGCAGTATATGATTACGCGGCTCAATGATTAAAACTGCTTAAATTATTGCTCACGCTGCGAGCTGATTAATCTTTCGATTTGCTGCGCATTCGCTGCTGAAATCGTGCGGAAGCGATCGCTGATCCTTGGATCGCATGCCGCACGATGCCAAAACACGGCGGCTGCCGCGGCAGCTTGTAGCCACGCGGAGCGTTCTCTTGGGCTTGGCAAAGTTGGCGTAAATTTTCTATCAAGCAATTCAACCCCACGTTGTGGTGCATAGAACATCGGTAACATATCGTAGGCCGGCGCTAACATCAGGTTTGGCTGGAATGCCAGATTCCCGTCATGCATATCGGTATTCGCGATTAAATGGCCAAAAAGTTCCAAAAGTTGTATCTGGCCGCGCGTTTCTGGTGCGATGTAATTATTCTCGAGCAAGTCATCGGCTGCAGCAGACCATGAGCCAGCTTTGCCGAACAAGGCGACATTCATCTCGTGCCAACTACAGACGCCGGAGCGGCCGAACTCGCCGTGGCGGTCGAATCGATCCACTTCGTAAAAAGTCCGCGCCCCGAATTGATAAATGCGACTGTTTGCTGCCGCAACGTGCAGCGTGTCAGCAATCGTATTCAAGGCTAAGTGTTTGCAGACCAGTAAATCTGACCAGCGCTGTGCTTGTGGTGAAGCATCTGAACCGGAAAATTTCACAATCACGTGCTGCGCTGTGCTTGTCATGCGTCGGGCGGTAAATTTTGGAAATTCCCCGGCAGCGGACGAACCCACTGTGCCATGGCTCAGCGCCTGTTGAGCCAGCGCCGGATAGGCTGTGACGATGGCATCTTCAGTGAGAAACGGCGGTTTGCTTTGTTGTTCCTCATAGAAGCGGCGCAGCGCCGCTTCACCTAAGATGTAATTGCCGGCTTGATCTGACCCCAGCAAACTCAATACGTGTAAGACGTCATCTTCACTCCAGCGTGTCAGGTCGGCGTCGACTTGCAGAATCGATGCATACTGATGCGCAAAATTGCGTCCTACAAAACCTTGTGGTCGCATATCTGCCAAGGGATAAGGGAGCCCGCGAAACCAGCCATCTTGCATTTCTTCGTACAGCGGCCATGGCAAGGGGGTGGCAAAGCGCATCGCACAACCGGCCGGATAAATCGCTTCAAGCTGGCCTGCTTCATGCGTACGTCCGGTGGTGTCGACGGAATACAGCATCAACGGTGCCTGACTACCACGAATTGCTCGTCTGGCCGCGTAGCTGGTTTTGCGAGCACGCCCACGTGAAACCATTTGGCCATCAAATATAATAGATCTATGTAACGATTGTTGTAACGATTGTTGTACATTGGTCGTAAGCGTATCCGTGGCAACGATGTCAGCGCCGTATGTAAATCAGACCCCATAGGATAGTCAAATCGGCCTTGTTTATTGAAGCATTCGACGCTGTTTAATCATACGCTTGCTGCTATCTCGTCTGCAGTGCGTTATGTTAAACTCAACACATGCCAAGCCCAGATCTTAATTTACTCCTGACTCTCGATGCCGTTCTGGCAGAGGGAAGTGTTGCGCGCGCAGCGAAACGCCTCGGCCTCAGCCCATCGGCAATGAGCCGTGCACTGGCCCGATTGCGAGCGACCACCGGTGATCCCTTGTTGGTCCGAGCCGGACGCGGTTTGGTTCCCACTCCTCGGGCGCTCGTGTTGCGTGAAAAAGTGAGCCAGATTGTGCAGGATGCTGAGGCGCTTCTGCGTCCCGCAGAAAACCTCGATCTCGCACAACTGATCAGAACATTTACGATCCGCACACGCGAGGGTTTTGTCGAAAATTTCGGGCCGGATTTGCTGGCTCGCTGCGCCAAAGAAGCCCCCGGGGTGCGGCTGTGTTTCGTGCAAAAACTCGATAAAGACAGTGTTCTGCTGCGCAGTGGTGTAGTCGATCTGGATGTGATGCGCTGCTTGAAGTTGCTGATGGGCAGGAAACCTTGGCATACCTCGAACAGGTCAACCTCTTTATTGTTCCGCTCGATAATGAGCGGCGCTGGTATCGATACCACCACTTGTTCGCTGATTTCTTGCGCCAACGCTTACTCAAAAATCAGCAAGCAGCAACATTTCATCTTCGTGCCAGCCTATGGTACGAGAAACAAGGCTTGGAAATTGATGCATTTCACCAAGCCGTCGCCGCGAACGACATACCACGCGCGATGCGTCTGATTGAAGGAAACGGCACGCCCCTGTACTTCCGTGGTGAGATGGAGCCTGTCGTACGTTGGCTACAAGCACAGCCCCACAAGGTCTTGAATGCCTATCCATCCCTTTGGGTGACGTTTGCTTGGGCCCTGTTTATTGCCGGCCAATCGAAACAAGTGAGTGCAAAACTATTGGCCGCCGAGGCTGCACTAGGTCATGCCCCGATTACTTCGTCTACCCCAGATCTTTACGGGCAAATCGCCACCCTCTGGTCTTGGTCGGCGGTCTCGCAACATAATATTGACGTCATTCATTCTCAAGCAACGCGCGCTTTAGAGCTCTTGTCAGCAGACAATCAGCCCGCGCGCACGGCCGCGCACTGTGCTCTCGGTGTTGTGTTGCTGTTTCGGAATGAACGTGCAGGGGCGCGACGCGCTTTCTCCGAGGTAGTCACCACCGGGCAGTCGAACGGAAACATGATGTTTACCGTAGCGGCATCGATCGCACTGGCAGGTATTGAAGCAAGCGACAATCAACTTCGCTCAGCCGCTGACACTTACCGACGCGCCTTGCAAATGATTACTGATCCTGACCATTTGATCGGATGCGAAGCCCACCTTGGATTAGCGCGCATACTGTATGAATGGAATGAACTCGACGAGGCTGAGTTCCATGCCTTGAAGAGCAGCAAGCTTGCCGCCCGCTCGGAAAGTGAAAACGGATTGGGTGGCGACGTATTACGCGCACGCATGATGTTGGCGCGCGAGGATAACGATAGTGCCGTGAGTTTATTGGCGCAAGCCAGCGTGGCCGCAAAGACAAAGCTTTTCACTGGCCGGATGCAGGAAATTGCTGAGGTTCAGGTGGTGGAAATGTTACGACGAGGTGAGGTGTCGGGTGCGGCCTATTTGGCCACTCAACAAAAATTACCGCTGGCCCAAGCCAAAGCATTTCTTGCGCAAGGGAATGGCAGTGCGGCGTTCTCAATTATCGACGCACACCGACGCGCCATGGTAGAAAAAGGCTATCCCAATGAGGTACTCAAAGCGCTGGTGACACAGGTGATGACACTGGCAGCCTTGGATAGAAGAACGGAAGCGATACAGGTACTCAATGAGGCCTTGGTACTGGCAGAGCCAGGAGAATATATCCGCATTTTTGTCGATGAAGGTATTGTCATGGCAAAGCTGCTCGCCGAAGCCGCCAGCCAAGCAATTAAACCGGATTACGTGGCCAAATTACTCAGTGTCTTTGCCCTGCAAGAGCCGATGAAGCAGAGCGAAATTACCCGAGCGGCCCCTCAGTTTTCCGCGCCAACTGTTGAATCCTATAGCCCCCGCGAGCTGGAAATACTGCACTTGATGCAGCAAGGACGTTCGAACCAGGAAATCAGTGAACGGCTGTTTTTATCGCTGAGCACGGTGAAATGGCATAATCAAAATATTTTTGGAAAACTACAGGTACAACGCAGAACCGAAGCCGTCGCTCGCGCCATGGAACTCAAGCTGTTCACGGCATAGTAGCTTACATGGCTACAATTATTTGCTTAATTGTAAGTTGACCTTATTTGTTCTCAATGATAAATTTGTTTTCAGCGCCCACTTCTGTCTGATATATAGGTCCATGTCGCGTACCGCTGTTTTTCAGGTATGTGCTTAAGCAATAGTGTCTTGCAAATGATTCAGCATACATTGCTTGGGCGGCGCGTTTTCTATACCAAGCAAGGCGCTCGCGCAGGGAGGCAAAAATGATGGCGGCAATTCCATTCGACACACAAATAATGGTGGAAAAGTTGGAAAAATCAGGCGTTCCACCAGAACAAGCCAAAGTGCAAACGGCACTATTAGCGGAACTCATTCAAGCTACCGATGACAGCATGAGCGAGCGTTTTTCCGCCAAGCAGGATGTGGCTTCGGAACTGAGTAAAATAGCTTTTGAGTTGACTTCGTTGCGTCAAGAAATGAAGACGGAATCAGCGCATTTTCGTCAAGAAGTGAAGACAGAATTAGCGTATTTTCGTCAAGAAGTGAAGGCAGAATTAAGTCAATTTAAATTGTCTGGCGAAACATTGAATGCCAATACCAAAGCAGATTTAATTCGCTACATTGTTTCTGCCGGTATTTTGCAGGGGGGCTTGATTGCCACTCTTATTTTAAAATTGCTGCATTAATTCAATGGCGACGGAGTGAGTCGCGTTTCGTTAGGAGCGGTTTTGCCGGTTTTGCTGTTTCAGTCGACGATATAAGCTGCGTTCGCTGATCCCCATTTGCGCTGCCAGCTCTTTGCGTGTGCCGCCCCATGCAGTCATCGGAACATCGGCTGGGCCGGCGACGCTTGCCTGAGTGCGCTTGCTCTGTCGCGTGGCTTCGATGTTTGCTGGTAGCGGTAAATGCTCGACGCGAATCACGTTGTCGTCGGCGAACAGGCTGGCTCGTTCCAAGACATTGCGCAACTCGCGCACATTGCCCGGCCAAGAACCGCGCTGTAATAGTTCCATCGCCTCTGCGTTGATCGTCAACTTGCGTTCACCTGAAGACATCCGTTGCAAAAATGAATCGACCAGCAGCACAATGTCGTCGGGACGCTCGCGTAGTGCCGGTAATACAATCGGAAATGCACTGATACGGTAATACAAGTCTTGCCGAAATTCCCTCTGCTCCATCATGCGATCGAGCGCCTTGTGGGTGGCTGCCACCAAGCGGAAGGTCGCGTGCTGAATTTCGACGCTACCGACACGGCGATAAGTACCCGATTCTATCAGGCGCAGCAATTTCACCTGCATTGACAGCGGCACATCACCTATTTCATCGAGAAACAAAGTGCCACCCTGAGCGGTCTCGACTAGCCCCAGTTTGCGTGAAGTCGCACCGGTGAAAGCGCCTTTTTCATGGCCGAACAGTTCGCTCTCGAACAGCGTTTCAGTCAAGCCTGAGCAGTCAACGATGACAAACGGCCCAGCCGACCGATTGCTCATTTCGTGCACGGCGCGCGCGAACAATTCTTTGCCGGTGCCCGATTCTCCGAGCAGCAATACTGGCAGCAAAGATGGCGCGACGCGTCGCAACGCGCCAAGTGCATGATTGAATGCGGCCGAGCGACCAACCAATCCATCGTCGCTGGGTCGCGCCGAAGCACTACGCACCACCTCCAAGCGTTCGACATACGCGGTAATAGTGCCGCTTTCATCAAAAATGGGACGCAGTTCCACAGCAACATGCTCGGGGCCCCGGGGTGTATGGTGAATATGCAATACACGGTCTGGCCCGCGCAACTCTTGCGCTTTTTTCATTGGGCAATGCTCGCCAGCCTGATCGCATGGCACCTCGTACTGATGCGAAATCCGATAACACTTGTGGCCGATGAGGGGTTTGTCGACCTGCCCGAAATTTCGCTGGTAGGCAACATTTGCGGCCAGGATGTTGTAGGCTGGGTCAAGCACGATCATTGGGTGCGGCTCGTATTCAAGAAACGAGATCAAAGACTGTACCGTAGCAGAGATGAGGGATGGTGCCGCAGGGGTGGCAAGCTTGCTCGGCATATTCGCTCCTAGTGATGACGCATCATGTCGCAAGACTGCCACTATGTCAAATGGCTCTGCCATTGGCAGTCAATAGCTGCCAAAAATGTCATGCGAACCGTAGCGCTGAATTAAATATTGTTTAAAATCAAATGTCTACGGTATTTTTCTTTAAGGAAATACTTTGGCACGGCTTTTGCTGTAGTGCATTCCATCGACGAGACATAAGCAACTCACCAAGGATGAAAATCATGAGCAATCAAGCACTTCATATTGAAGGATTTTTCGATCCTGCCACCAGCACGGTCAGCTATCTGGTCATGGACCCCCTTACCCGCCTTTGCGCTTTAGTCGATAGTGTGCTGGACTACGACCCACACTCCGGCCATACCAGCACGGCGTCGGCCGACCGCTTGATCGCCCTCGTCAAGGAACGCAATGCCACGCTGGAATGGATACTCGAAACGCATGTCCATGCCGATCATGTGACGGCAGCGCCTTACTTGAAAGAACGATTGGGCGGCAAGATCGGGATCGGCGCACAGATCGCTACCGTGCAAAAAGTGTTTGGTGCGCTGTTTAATGCCGGCCCCGATATGGCGCGTGACGGCAGCCAATTCGATCACTTGTTTACCAACGATGAGCCGTTTTCCATAGGAGCGCTGGAATGCCGCGCGCTGCATACGCCAGGCCATACCCCCGCCTGTATGAGCTATGTCGTTGGCAATGGCAGCGAGCGAGCCGCCTTCGTCGGTGACACCCTGTTCATGCCGGACTATGGCACCGCCCGTTGTGATTTTCCTGGCGGCGACGCCAGAACCCTGTTCCGTTCAATCAACAAAGTGTTGAGTTTGCCGGAAGACACCTTGCTCTACATGTGCCATGACTACCAGCCCGGTGGCCGCGAGCTGCGCTTTGTCAGTAGCGTCGCTGAAGAGCGACGCTCCAATATTCATGTACGCAACGGCATCACCGAAGAGGAATTTGTTGTCATGCGTACAAAACGAGATGCTTCGCTCGACATGCCGACCCTGCTCCTGCCTTCAGTGCAAATCAATATGCGTGCAGGGCACTTCCCGGAACCCGAAGCAAACGGCATCCGCTACCTGAAAATTCCACTTAACGCGGCCTGAAACACACAGCATAGTTGTAAGGAGACAAGCATGGATGGGCAAATCGGAAGCCGCAGATCGATGAAACGAAGAATACCAGCGGAGTCGACACAATGAGCATCATCATGCTGCTCGGATTCACAGTCGGCATCATTCTTGCACTCACCGGTGCTGGCGGCGGTATCTTGGCCGTGCCATTGTTGGTCTTTGGGGCCGGATTGAGCATGGCCGAAGCCGGTCCCATTGGCTTACTGGCAGTCGGCCTGGCGGCGGCCTTGGGCGCGCTAATGGGGCTGAAAAACGGCACGGTTCGCTACCGGG
Organism: Undibacterium sp. CCC3.4; assembly: GCF_034347425.1. GTDB lineage: Bacteria > Pseudomonadota > Gammaproteobacteria > Burkholderiales > Burkholderiaceae_D > Undibacterium. The sequence continues at coordinate 176,746 of NZ_CP133779.1, read as the reverse complement.
CGGCAGCGCTGATTGCCGGCGCAGGAATCATTTGTTCGCCGCTTGGTTTGTGGTTGGCGCAACGTAGCCCTAACCGGCCGCTGACTATCGTGTTTTCGTTTGTGCTGCTGTACGTGGCCGTGCGGGTCTTGCAACGCGCCATGCACGATGCTGGCAGTCATTCGCCGCAGGACAATGCGTCGACCAGCAAGACGCTACCGCCGTGCCAATTGGATGCGGAACGCGGCAAGCTACGCTGGACTGCGCCCTGCGCCCGTGCACTCGCGCTCTCCGGTGTGCTTGCTGGCACCCTGTCAGGTTTGCTCGGAGTCGGCGGCGGCTTTGTCATGGTGCCGGCATTGCAACGCTATACCGACCTGAAGACACAGTCGATTGTGGCGACTTCGCTCGCCGTCATCGCTCTGGTCTCGATTGCCGGCGTGGCCAGCAGTGCTGCGTCTGGCCACTTGCAATGGGCCATCGCCTTCCCCTTTGCTGCCGGCGCACTGGGCGGGATGATCGGCGGCCGCTTGATCGCGGCGCGGCTATCGGGGCCGTATCTACAAAAAGCGTTTGCCATTGTTTCTGCAGCGGTTGCAGTAGCGCTATTTATTAAAGCAATTTCATAAGGTTTTGGAGAAAATATGTTTGGCTTCAGCGCGTTAGAGCTCTCACGCATTCAGTTCGGTTTCACGATCTCGTTTCATATCATTTTTCCGGCGATCACCGTCGGCCTGGCCAGCTTTCTAACCGTGCTCGAATTTCGCTGGCTGCAAACCGGAAAAGCGGTCTATCTCGACCTATACCACTACTGGATCAAGATTTTCTCCGTCAACTTTGGCATGGGCGTGGTTTCCGGTCTCGTCATGGCTTACGAATTTGGTACCAACTGGGGCGGCTTTTCCACATTCGCCGGCGGCGTTACCGGGCCCCTGCTTGCTTATGAAGTATTGACGGCCTTTTTCCTCGAGGCCGGCTTTCTTGGTGTCATGCTGTTCGGTTGGGAAAGGGTGGGGCGCGGCTTGCACTTTTTCGCTACCGCCATGGTATCACTCGGCACACTCATCTCCACCACCTGGATTCTGGCCTCAAACAGCTGGATGCAAACGCCGCAGGGTTACGCAATCGTCAACGGCAGCGTGGTGCCGACGGATTGGCTGAAAGTGATTCTTAACCCCTCGTTCCCTTATCGTCTGCTGCACATGAGCACGGCTGCCTTTCTCGCCACAGCGCTGATAGTGGCCGCCGCCGCAGCGTGGCACTTGCTCAGAAAAAACGATAGCCCTGCCGTGCGCAAAATGCTTTCCATGGCAATGTGGATGCTGGTCATTGTTGCGCCGATTCAAGTCTTGATCGGCGACGCCCATGGTCTCAACACGCTGGCGTACCAGCCAGCCAAACTCGCGGCCATTGAAGCCCACTGGGAAAATCATGGCGATGAGGCGGTACCACTGATCCTGTTCGCTTGGCCCGACATGGCGGCCGAAAAAAACCATTATGAAGTGGCGATCCCGCGCATCGGCAGTTTGATCTTGACGCACACCATGAAAGGCCAGATTCCAGGCTTGAAAGAGTTTGCAAAAGCGGAGCGGCCGAATTCGACGATAGTCTTTTTCAGCTTCCGTATCATGGTGGCCCTCGGCTTAGCAATGATCGTGCTGGGTCTATGGGGTGTTTACTTGCGCATGCGTAAAACCATGTACCAGTCTCGCTACTTCTTACGCGCAACGCTGATGATGGGGCCGGCAGGCTTGATGGCCATCCTCGCCGGCTGGTTCACCACCGAAATTGGGCGTCAACCTTGGGTGGTCTACGGCCTGATGCGTACCGCCGATGCCGTTTCATCCCACGCTGCTGCGCCACTTGCCTTCACGCTTGCACTATTTATCATCGTCTATTTTTCCGTGTTCGGCACCGGTACCGCCTACTTGTTACGCTTGATGCGCAAAGGGCCGCAACCGTATGACGACCAGCGTCACCACATCAGCGGCGGGCCCGGTCACAGTCACACCGCCGCCCGTCCGCTGTCAGCGGCGGACGATGATGTTGCTGTTCACCTTTCATCATCCAACGAGCGGAGCTAAGCAAAATGGGTATCGATCTCTCCATCATTTGGGCCGTGATTATTTTCTTCGGCGTGTTCATGTACATTGTCATGGACGGCTTTGACCTCGGCATTGGCATCCTGTTTCCCTTCGTACCTGATCGGCACGAGCGCGACGTCATGATGAACACCGTGGCCCCTGTATGGGACGGCAACGAGACTTGGCTCGTGCTCGGTGGCGCGGCGCTGCTGGCCGCTTTCCCGCTGGCTTATTCAGTCATTCTCACTGCGCTCTACCTGCCGCTGATCTTCATGCTGCTGGGCCTGATTTTTCGCGGCGTGGCCTTCGAATTTCGCTTCAAGGCGCGCGACCACGAACGACATGTTTGGGATAAGGCGTTTATTGGCGGTTCGCTGACGGCCGCTTTCTTCCAGGGTGTTGCCTTGGGGGCCTATATCGATGGTTTCCCTATGCAAGGCCATGTCTACGTTGGTCACGTGCTCGACTGGCTGCGGCCATTCCCACTGTTATGCGGGGTCGGCGTGATCGTCGCCTACGGGCTACTCGGCAGTACCTGGTTGATCATGAAAACCGAGGGCGATTTACAACGGCGTATGCTGCAATTGACGCGGCCGCTGCTGGCACTGGTAGTCGCAGCTATTGGCGCGGTCAGTGTTTGGACGCCATTCGTCAACCCGCGCGTCACGGCACGCTGGTTCAGTTTTCCCAACATGCTATGGTTTGCCCCGGTACCGGTATTACTGGCCATTGGCGTGATCTTGCTGCTACGTTTTATTCGGACAAATTCTCAGCACCATGGCGCATTCGCAGCTGCATTGGCCATCGTTTTTCTCGGCTATACCGGGCTGGCGATCAGTATCTTTCCCAACATCATACCGCCGTCCATTTCCATCTGGGAGGCCGCATCTTCACCACAAAGCCAAGGTTTTGCACTGGTTGGAACGCTGTTTATCATTCCTTTTATTCTCGGCTACACGGTCTGGTCGTATTACGTATTTCGTGGCAAGGTGAAACTCGGCGATGGATACCATTGATATGCGCCATCATTGGCAATCTGACGAAGTGCCCAAACCTGCCAGCAACTGGCAGGTCTGGGGTAAACGCCTTGCTTGGCTCGTGCTGATCTGGACCCTGAGTGTCAGCGCGCTTGCTTTACTCGCCGGCGCCATGCGTTTGCTCATGCATGCGCTGGGCATGCGTTGACTGCTCGGCCGCGCCTTGTCAGGCAATCGGTTTGCGACGGCTCTGCAAGTGTTCCAATACCTCAAACACGATCATGCCCGCGATCATGGCAGCCACAAACACCAGTGGCTTGCTGCCGCCGCTGAGCAGTGAGGTCAGCGCCGGTCCCGGGCAATAACCGGCCAGACCCCAGCCTATCCCGAAGCTGAGGCCGCCCAATACCAGACGGCGATCAATCTGCGTTGCCGTGGGCACGCGCATGACCTCGCCTGTCAGTGATTGCCTGCGTCCTGCTGCCCAGCGTGACGCAAACAGCCCGACCAGAATGGCACCACCCATGACGAAAGCGAGCGACGGATCCCAACGACCAGTCAGATCAAGAAAGCCGATGACCTTGGCAGGATTGGTCATGCCCGAGAGAATCAGGCCGATACCGAAAATGATCCCAGCAATGAGTGCACTGATGATATGCATGGTGTTTTCCTTATCCGAGAAGGTGACGAACGATGAACACGGTTATGAAGCCAGCTGTCATGAAGGCGGCAGTCGCAACCAACGAGCGCAGCGAGCCGCGCGACAAGCCGCACACGCCGTGGCCGCTGGTGCAACCCGAGCCATAGCGGGTACCGACGCCGACCAATAAACCAGCTACCACCAGTGTGGCCGTGCTGGCATCAACGTGCACCGCAGGTAAGGGTGCGAAGATGCCATAGAAGAAGGGCGCGCCTAGCAGTCCAAGTAGGAAGGCAATGCGCCAAGCCATGTCGCCATGAGAGCGTTGCAGTAACCCACCTAAAATTCCGCTGATACCGGCGATACGGCCGTTGAACAGCAGGAATATCGCTGCCGCCAAGCCGATGAGGCTGCCGCCCGCCAGGGAGGTCCAAGGTGTGAAATGCGTCCAATCAATGATCATCATGCGACTCCGTTCGGTTGTTGACAATACAGGTGATACAAGATTTGCATGACTGCTTGCGCCTCACGACTGGCAATGCTGTAAAAGATCTGCTTACCTTCGCGCCGGGTGCTGACCAGTCCTTCGTCGCGCAACACGCCAAGCTGCTGAGAAAGGCTAGGCTGTTGGATGCCCAAAATAGTTTCAAGCTCGCTTACACAGTGAGGCCCCTGTGTGAGTTGGCACAGCAACAGCAGCCGGTCCGGATTGGCGAGCACTTTCAACAAACCGCACGCGGCAGTTGCAGCAAGGCGCATTTGGCTCAGGTTAAGCGAAGTTTCAAGCTCGGGCATGGTGTCAATATCTTCAATGAGAAGGTTTTATAATATACTATAAAACATAATATATAAATATATATTGTAAATTTGCAGTGTTTTTGTGCGTCTTAGATGAAGGGGCTGCGTTGCAAAAAAGGAAAAGAGCAGGGGGTATCACCTATGAATTATTCGACCGCTCGTCGTCGGGATAGGCGCTAAGCACGAGGCATCGAACTCGCGCATAGTTTCTTTTAATTCGGAACTATCATGTTCCTGAGGGCATTTTTTTCAGGTTTTCACATTGCTTGAGCATGCCACGTAGAATCGTGTCAGCAACATCGACTGGGAAGCCTTGTGGGATTTGGGTATAAACTGCGTTAACCACTTCTTCAGTTTTGTTTATGAGAGATTCAATAATTTGTTCAGCAGTTGCGGCACCTAATCCGACTAATTTAGCCTGATTTCCCCAATGGCATCGCTGTATTTGACGAATGAAATAATAATTTTCCGAACCTTTTACTGCCATTGCTAATTTTACTTTTTGAGGGGAAATGCTATGAGCTTTTGCGCCGATAATTGGATGAGCGGATAAGATGTCGTATAACGGCGTCGCCTGAAATTGACTTCCGGCTCGATGGAAAATGCTAAAGTTCTTTGCATGTCCATCTATCGCTGCTAATAACCAAAAGACCAATTGGGTTTTAAAAAAATTAAATCTATCTTGGTATGATTGATCAGAGCCGAGAAGAATTTCCATGATGCTTGAAATTCCCGGTCCCCCGTCTGCTTGGTATTTTTGGAGGGGCGACGTACCCGTCGCCTGACAAAAATCCTCTTGCGGTAGTCGTACTATCCAATTGCCATCTTGTGCCAACCGTCTATCAAATCGCTCAACGACAAGTACTTTTATATCTTCGAATTGAGCAATATCGCAATTTGCAACAGGCAGATCAAAGCCTTTCATGATTTTAGAGCATAGCCATTCATTTTCTACAGAAGTACGCATATCAGCCTTCATATCACCGACCAAGCCAAGTGGTAATTTAAAAATATGCGTGGTGGGCGTGCTACCTAGCGGCCTTTGCCACTGATTTTGGTGCCATAAAAGGGCACTTTTTTCTTGAGCACCTGCAATGGACAAACGAAGATCTACAGCGTTTTCTGTCATTCCGAAAGGTTTGTCGGTGCTGGCATTTCTTAGTGTTGCTGCAACCTGCCTATCGCTCAGGGGTTCACCGGCAATACAATAGAGATCGTTTGGTATATCGCCTTCTGGCAATAATTGAATTGCTCCAACGCAATCACGGCCAACCTCAGCTAATAATTGATAAGGTTCAATTCCGTCTGTTTTAAAGTGTCTAGCTATACGACGGCGTATCGTCAAACTGTCTGGTAACAAGTTATCAAAATAGTTTTGAACAGCAATACCTCGATGTGGCTCGTTATTTGGTGTAAAGGGAAGTGAAAGGGAAAGAGGGCGCCTTTGTTTATCAGCAAGCCACTCATCAAAGTACCTTAGCGTGCTCTTATTATTCTGCGCATCCCAGTACCCGACTGGTGTGCCATTGAGCCAGATATTTAAACGTTTTGTATGTGCTCGACGGCCCATTTACCAACTCTCTTTCGTACCAGATGGCGAGATTACCTTCGAGGGAGCTGAATGGCTTTTTTTTATTGCTTTACTCTTCAGTGCTATGGCCATTTTTGATGAAGGGTTTTTCGTACTTTGCTCAGCTAACACTGAAAGAGATTCTTTGTCTGTGAACTCTACCGGAGGTGCTGTTGTGGGATCATCGGAAACCCCCCAAATTTTCGTGTTTTGCGTGAAAACAATATCGCTTCCAAGTAATCGCAATATTGTAAATAGCCTTTCAACACTTGTCGCTTTGGGATTCGCTTCAATTTTGGCGTAACTCTGTTGAGTAACGCCAAGTAATTTTGCCACATCAGCTTGAGACAATCCGGCATGCTTTCTAAAGCCGACGAGAATAGTCCGAATTTGCTGCAATGTCTTAATAGGGTAGACCATATTCTTAATCCTGTATTTGACCGATACAGCATAGTGGTTGTATCGGTAAAATACAACTTTAAATATGTATTTTGTATAAACAGCCTCAAAGTTGTATTTTAAATTTACAACTTTAAGCTCTTGAGACGCTGTCGCAAAAGCCTGATGGACGTTTTTTACACCTGAAACACCGCATACATCGTCATTCCCGCATGCTTTTGGCGGGAACCCAGCGTCGTTTTTTACACTGAAAATGCCACAATTTCTGGCATTTTCAGTTAACCACGAACGCCGCTGGGTTCCTGCCAAAAGCGCGCAGGAATGACGTGGCCACCAGTTGGGGTCATGATACCGACTCAATACCCTTTTGCGACAGCCTCTTGAGGGCGGGGAGGATGTCAAGAGAAATTTCAAATCTTACCGATCTTCTTGAGGTTTGGCAGATGATAATTTGCATGTTGGGCATGCTGTTCTCTCCCACAGTGATCGAATTGAATGAGGAGATCATAAGGAGAGCGAATGATGAAGTAAAATGGTGTCATCTCAACGAAATATGAATTTTACTCATTCATCATGCTTGATCGCATCCACCTATCCATCGTCCAAGAGGTCGAAAAGCAAGGATCGCTGACCGCAGCAGCCGGCGTCCTCCACGTGACACAGTCAGCGCTGAGCCACAGTATGAAAAAACTGGAGCAACAACTGGGGACGGCCATCTGGCTGCGCGAAGGGCGTAGCCTTCGCCTGACACAAGCGGGGCAATACCTGCTGGCGCTAGCCAACCGCGTATTGCCGCAACTGAAGTTGGCCGAAGAGCGCCTGCAGCAGTTTGCGCAAGGCGAGCGCGGCACCTTGCGCATTGGGATGGAGTGCCATCCTTGCTACCAATGGCTGCTGAAGATCGTCTCCCCCTATTTGACGGCATGGCCCGACGTCGACGTCGACGTCAAACAGAAATTCCAGTTTGGCGGCATTGGTGCCTTGTTCGGTTACGAGATCGACTTGCTGGTCACGCCCGATCCGCTGGACAAGCCCGGACTGGTGTTCGAGCCGGTCTTCGACTACGAGCAGGTCTTGGTCGTCGCTGGCAATCACAAACTGGCCAAAGAGGAATACATCAAGCCTAGGCAGTTGGCCGACGAGGTATTGGTGACTTATCCCGTTTCGGTCGATCGCCTGGATATTTACAGCATGTTCCTGACACCAGCCGGTATTGCCCCCAAACGCCACAAACCGATTGAGACGACCGACATCATGCTGCAGATGGTTGCCAGCGGTCGGGGCGTGGCAGCGTTGCCGCGTTGGCTGGTCTTGGAATACGCTGACAAGATGGATGTGGTACCCGTGAGATTGGGCAAGCACGGCATTCCCAAGCAGATCTTCGTGGGCGTGCGCGAGGCAGAGATGGATCTCGACTACCTGCTAGCCTTTATCGAGCAAGCTAAACATCCTGCTGTGACATAGCTGACCAGCGTGGCTTTCATGAGTGCGACTCATAGAACCATCAATTCATTCCGACCTGCCACCTGCCTGAGATGCCACGCGAGCGCGCCATCCTCTGGTCTCAACAAGGCTTCGCAGTCACGACCGCTGACACCTTCCCCGCGCTGTAGAAGCGACAGCTTGAAAAGCCTTTCTCATGAGTATATCTAATGATTTTATGAAATTAATTCATTTTTATTCATGGATTGAACCTACTATAATTCGATTCAAATATTGGCAATGGCAAGACTTCTGAATCAAAAAAAACAGAAACGAACATTGGGAAGTATTGACGGCGCAGGAATGAAAGCGGGATTAACTGAGTAAGAAACTGGGGTTCAGGTCACATGCATAAAGCGTTTACATTTACTATCAAGAGCATTTGTTTCGACGAGGACTATCGTCCTTCCGATGCGTCACGCATCACCACGAACTTCGCGAATCTGGCACGTGGTGCGAGCCGTCACGAGAACCTGCGCAATACGCTCAGGATGATTGACAATCGCTTCAATGCTCTGGCGCACTGGGATAATCCCAACGGCGATCGCTACAGTGTGACGCTTGAGATCATTTCTGTTGAGATGACTATCGACGGTCAGCGTGCTGCTCAAGCATTGCCGCTGATTGAAATCCTGAAGACCAACATTGTTGATCGCAAGACCAACGAACGCATTGAGGGCATCGCGGGAAATAATTTCTCGTCCTACCTGCGTGACTACGACTTCAGCGTTCTGCTCATCGAACACAACAAGAATCAATCTGCCTTCAGCGCCCCGGAGAATTTCGGCGAGCTGCATGGCAAGCTGTTCAAGGCCTTCGTCAGTTCGGATGCGTATCAGGCACACTTCAAGAAGCTGCCCGTCATCTGCCTGAGCGTTTCCAGCACAAGGACCTATCAACGTACCGAGAACCAGCATCCTGTGTTGGGTCTGGAATACGTGCAGGACGCCTATTCGCTCACCGATGAGTATTTCGGCAAGATGGGCATGAAGGTGCGCTACTTCATGCCACCCAACAGCGTGGCCCCGCTGGCCTTCTATTTCTTCGGCGATCTGCTGCTGGACTATACCAATCTGGAACTGATCGGCACGATCAGCACGATGGATACCTTCCAGAAGATCTACCGGCCTGAGATCTACAACGCCAACTCGGCAGCCGGCAAGGTCTATCGGCCCAGCCTCAAGCACCAGGATTATTCCTTGACCCTGATCGTGTACGACCGGGACGAGCGCAACCGCCTCGCTGTCGAGCAAGGGAAATTCGCCGAAGAGAATTTCATCAAGCCCTACCAGGCAAGGCTTGCTCAGTGGGCAGCGAATTACGCTTTTTGATTAACCAGATAGATCATATCCTTTACCACCATGAAAAAACTGTTACCGACATCGACTGCTGGCAGCCTGCCGAAACCTTCCTGGCTTGCTGAGCCCGAGAAACTGTGGTCGCCCTGGAAATTGCAGGGCGATGAGCTGCGCGACGGCAAGCTGGACGCGCTGCGCCTGTCGCTGCAAGAGCAGCAGCACGCCGGGATCGATATCGTCAGTGATGGCGAGCAAACTCGCCAGCATTTCGTGACGACCTTCATCGAGCACCTCGATGGTGTCGATTTTGCGAAGCGCGAGACGGTCAGAATCCGTGACCGCTACGACGCGGCCGTGCCGACCGTGGTCGGTGCCGTTTCCCGCCAGAAGCCGGTCTTCGTCGAGGATGCCAAATTCCTGCGTCAACAGACCAAGCAAGCGATCAAATGGGCCTTGCCAGGTCCGATGACCATGATCGATACGCTCTACGACGCGCACTACAAGAGCCGTGAAAAGCTTGCCTGGGAATTCGCCAAGATCCTTAACCAGGAAGCAAGGGAGCTGGAAGCCGCCGGTGTGGACATCATCCAGTTCGATGAACCTGCGTTCAACGTGTTCTTCGATGAAGTCAATGACTGGGGTGTCGCCACTCTGGAACGTGCCATCGAAGGCCTTCAGTGCGAGACCGCCGTGCACATCTGCTATGGCTACGGCATCAAGGCCAATACCGACTGGAAGAAAACACTGGGATCGGAATGGCGTCAATATGAGGAAGCCTTCCCCAAGCTACAAAAGTCCAGCATCGATATTATCTCCCTCGAGTGCCACAACTCACATGTGCCGATGGACCTGATCGAGCTGATCCGCGGCAAAAAAGTCATGGTCGGTGCCATTGATGTCGCCAGCAACACCATCGAGACGCCTGAAGAGGTAGCCAATACGCTGCGCAAGGCGCTGCAGTTCGTCGATGCTGACAAGTTATATCCCTGCACCAACTGCGGTATGGCCCCGCTGAGCCGCAACGTTGCACGGGGCAAGCTCCGGGCACTGAGCGCCGGTGCTGAAATCATCCGTCAGGAATTGTCGAAGTAGAGCCTGTCAATAAATTGCTGTCAATGTCCGAGGTGTTGGCGTCGACTCAATAGTGACGCAGGGTTAGTTGCTGAATTTCAAGTTCCAATTCGTTGATCTGTTGATCTGTTGATCTGTTGATGGGAGTAGTCCGCGCTGCCAGTATCTTATTCACTGGCCGTGACGAATTCATGTTCCGCTTGCGACCGTGTCGCGGTGAGGCGGTTTGAATGCTGGTCATTGTCAACAGAAGAGCAGACATGCGGCTATGCCGAAAGGAGACGAAAGTACAAAACACCATGTTTGTTACGGTGTAAATGGGAAGGTGTCCGCGAAGTACGAGCAGGTGGTCGGATTCTACTTTGGCTCAAGCGCAGGCAGTTAGCAGAAAGATATTTTGCTGGCGCAAAGCGCAGCGGTGCCGCCTGAAAAATAAGCCTTTGCGGAACCAAGCCCGAATTGCGGAACTAAGCGCGCAAAAAATAAAAGCGACTTACATCGCTGTAAGCCGCTTGAATCCTTGTGGTGCCGAGAGCCGGAATCGAACCGGCACGCCTTGCGGCGCGGGATTTTGAGTCCCGTGCGTCTACCTATTCCGCCATCTCGGCAACGCATGAGCAGCATTATGACAGAGATGACCGCAAGTTGCAATAGTTGCCCGGTTTCGCCGGTCTTTGCCGGCTGTTCAGTGCTGTTTGTGTGCGGACTCCAGCCTCAGACAATATAACTGGCGGCATGCTGTCGCTGCACCCGCTGCAAATACAGGTACAGCGCCAAGGCAACCATGGCGATGCTCAGGCTGTTGGCTAGCCAGAAGCCGGGGGCGCCGTGCAGTGCGGTCGGCATGCATTGATACGGGTCTAAGCCGATCAAGTAACCGCCACCCAAGCCACAACCCCATAGGGCGACAGCATAGAGGATGGTCGGTACCACGGCGACGTGGTAGGCGCGCAGTGTGAAGGCGACGATAACTTGAATGGCATCAAACACTTGATAGACGGCGACAAAAAAGAACAGTGGCAGGGCGGCGGCGATGACTTCAGTCTGGTCGGTGTAGGCGTGCAGAATACGGCTGCGGCAAAACCAGATCAGCGCACCGAGCGGCATCACCAAGGCGGCGGCCAAGAGAATGCCGGCTTGGCCAGTTTGTTTGGCTGCGGCCGGATGGCGGGCACCGATCGCACGCGCGACCAAAGTGCCAGTGGCGCTGGCGATCGACAGCGGCAGCATGTACAAAATAGTACCGAAATTGGCCGTTAATTGATGGCCGGCGACAGCGACGGCACCGAGCCGAGCGATGAACAGCGCCATGAAGGTGTAGGCCGTTACTTCGATCAGATACGACAGGCCCATCGGTATGCCGAGTCGCAGCAGGTCGCGTAAATCCTGCCAGTGCGGGCGCACCCAGCCGCTGCCGAACAGCGCGAAAGCGCGATACACACTGGCATGGCGCAGTACCAGCCAAGCGCATAGCAGCATGCTCCAGGTGATGACGGTGGTGGCGACCGCGCAGCCGGGTCCACCCATGGCCGGTATGCCCCAGCCGCCGAAGATGAACAGGGTATTGAGCGGAATTTTGAGGACCAAGGCGCATAGCTGTATCGTCATCACCATTTTCGGTTTGCCGATGGCATTGTTGAACGCGCTGTAGATGCGAAATGCCAGTGTCGCCGGCAGCGCCATGGCGATGATTTGCAGGTATAGCGTGGCTTTGGCGCTTAAGGTCGGTGCTGCGCTGGCAATCCCGAGCAAGGGCGCGGGATGGAGCAGCAGCGCGCCGCCCAAGCCGCTCAGGAACAGGGCCAACCACAAGGCTTGTTTGAGTTTGGCACCGATGCGCACGAGTTCGCGCGCACCGAACAATTGGCCGATCACCGGTGCGAGCGCTTGCAACACGCCGTTGAGACCGACAAAAATACTCACATAAATCGAGATGCCGATCGACAGCGCAGCCAAGTCGTCAACCGAGCTGCGCGCCGTCATGGCGGTATCGATCACGCCGTTGGCAACAGTCGCCAACTGGCCTATCAGAATCGGCCAGGCCAGCGCGGCGATGCCAGCGGCGCTGCGCCAGAGGCTGCTACGGCCGGCCTCGTTCATCAGTTTTTGCGGCGATACAGGGTGAAAGTTTCGTCTTTATCGGCAGCGCGGTGGCCGCTCCAGATTCGGCTCCATTGCTCAAGACGGTATTGGGCCGGCAGATCCGGTTCGTCCGAGCGCTTGCGATTATGTTGCAGCATCAGGAATTCGCAGCCTTGATCCGAGAAACCGGCAAAATGCACTTGCCCGAAATACGCGAAGGAGCTGCGCTGTGAGGGGCCGATATAGGCTTCCATGCAGTAATTGCCAGTTGGTAATTGTGCCGCGATTTCTTGCGCCAAGGGTTGGTAAGTGACGCGATGATTGATCCATGGCAGCCATAAACTGAGCAGCAGCAGCCAGCACAAGATGACCCCGCCGCTCGAGAGTACGACGGCGCGCCATAACACCGCCGGTTGGCGCGAGATGCGCCAGTACACCAGCAAAAACCAGGCAATGGTGGCGGCCAAGGCGATGGCAAAAATGAAGGGGTTGAAGTTGGCTTGAAACCCCGGTGCCAGATGCATGATTTTGGCGCCGAGTTTATGCGGCCAGCCGGTTTGTTCGGCGATCCAACCGAGCCAAATGAAACCGGCGCTGGCAGTCAGTACGGTCACGGCAAACCAGTCGACGGCATTGATGGCGCTGCGTTTCATAGTCGGCAGGCCGAAGGCGGCAAGAATCGCCAGCGGCGGCAGCATCGGCAAGAGCAAACCATCTTCGGAATTCGGATTGAGCATGGCGAGCAGCGTTACGCACAGGAAAAATGCTGCCGGCAGCGCGATATGCAGGGCTTTGTCTTGCCGCCGCCAAGCGTAGATGGCCCAGCCGGCAAACGGCCAAGCCGGCCAGGCAAACCAGATGCTGTATTTGAAAAAGTAGCTGATGCTGGCCATCGTCGGCCACGCCAGTTGGCGCGCATTCCACTGCATCCACGCCGGGTAAGGAGTGCTGTCGTACGGGTGTGCCATGGAAATCGCCCATAGCCACAGAGCCGGCAGCAGCAGCGCCAACGGCAGCGCCGCCAGCAGATACTTGAACGGGCGCGCCTGGCGGCGGTACAGGCATAGTAATGCCAGGCTCATGACTAATCCGAGTGGCATCACCCAGCCCTTGGTCAGTATCAGTAAGCCCAGACTGATGCCGAATTGCAGAATCAAGAGTCGGCGCGCTTCATCGAACAGACGCACGCACAGGTAGAGGCAAAATGCGATCAGAGAAATTTGCAGGGTTTCGACGCTGGTTTCATGGCTCGGTATCAGCAGGCCGAGGCAAGCGAGATAAATCAGCAGGGCACCATCGGCCAAGGTGCGGCCGAAGTCGCGTGCTTCCGGTTGGCCACCGAAGGCCAGTTTCAAGGGCTGTGCTTCGTTGCGGCGACCGAGCAGGTAGGTGGCGTACCAGACCGAGAGCGAGCCGATGACGAAAAATACACCGGTCGAAACGCGTGCCGCCATCGGTTCGCCCAGCACGGCACCGAACAGTTTGATGCAGAGCGCGCCTATCCAGTAGGTCAATGGACCTTTTTCTGCTACCGGCATGCCGACAATATGCGGCCACAACCAGTCGGCAATACCGCCATGCGCCATGGTCCACATGATGCCGAAGCTGGTGGCGTCATCGCCTTTCCATGGGTCGCGTCCTATCAGACCGGGCAAGATGTACAGCAGGCACAGGGCAATGATGCCCCAGCGCGGAAGGGCGATCGTGGCAGCGGCAGGCAGGCGGACTGGCTTCATATCAATTCATTATTGGAAATGTCTTGCATCAACACATGCAAAGAGCTGCGCATATTGTAATGAGTGCGGCAGAAAAAAAGGCAGCCGGAGCTGCCTTTTTCTGAAATTCGTGCTGCTTAGTCGTTCGCAATAGAAGTCTTGGAACCAACTTTGCCGAATTTTTGGCGGAATTTTTCAACGCGACCAGCCGTATCAACAATTTTATGCTTGCCCGTGTAGAAAGGATGGGATTCAGCCGACACCTCGATCTTGACCAGTGGGTATTCTTTACCTTCAAACTCCATTTTGTCGCGAGTATTGATGGTGGAACGGGTGATGAATTTGAAATCGTTCGAAACGTCGTGGAACAACACATCGCGATAATTTGGGTGAATGCCTGGTTTCATGCTTGCCTCAGTATAAAGTTAGGTAGCCAATATGCACTTCGTCGATCGCCTTGCTTCTTGATCCGATTGCGTATCACTTGCCAGAGTTAAAGTTAACTTGGATTTCGCCTATGCAAAATGCCAAGCCCATGATTATACAATCAAATTGTCGCTGCGCGCCAGTGCTGTGATGGTATGCAGCAAGTTTGAGTGCACGGCAGAAACGAGTAAAATTCGCCTTAATATAGAAATAGCATGGAGGCAATATGAGTGGGGTGTATCTGGGAATGAATGCGGTCTTGCACACGGCCGAGGTAGCCGGCGTGATCGCTTTCGCCTGTTCTGGTTTTATTGAAGCGCGCCGCAAGCGCATGGATGCAGTCGGGGTGTTTACGGTGGCCTTCATCACGGCGTTCGGCGGTGGCACCTTGCGCGATCTCTTGCTCGACCGTCGACCCTTATTCTGGGTCGAGAATCAAGAATATCCGATTTTGATTTTTATTTTGTCATTATTGGCTATGCCCTTGTTGCGACATTTGCGCCATGCACTGACTGAAAGTGCGATCGAATGGGCCGATGCATTCGGCTTAGGTCTGTTCAGCGTTACCGGCACCTCGCTGGCACAAGAAGCCGGTATGCCGCTGTTTGTCTGTGCCATGATGGGCGTGATTACCGGTATATTCGGAGGGGTGCTGCGCGATGTGATTTGTAATGAAATTCCGCTGGTGTTCCGGCGCAGCCAGCTCTATGCCACCTGCGCCTTCGCCGGGTGCTGGGTCTATTTATTGCTCAATTGGTTCAATGCCTCCGATGCGGCGGCGCTATTGTGCGGCACCACGGTCACGTTTGCCATGCGCATGTTGGCCGTCAAATTCAACTGGAAGCTGCCGGTCTGAGCTGGCAGCGACCATTCAGTCAAGCGCAGCTTTTTTGCGCGGCGGGCAGGCCACCATGCCGGCTAAGAACATATCCATCATCGCTTCGGCATGCTCGGTCAAGCTGTAGGCGGAAGGGTCTTCCAGCCATTGGTGGATGATGCCGACCAAAAATGCATGGTTGGCTTGCATCACTAACGCGGCGTCGGTATCGGCCGGTAGTTGACCTTGCTTGGCGGCGGTTTCGATGATGGCCTGAACTTTGGCCAGGCATTCACCGCGTTTGAGTCGTTCGTCTTCAAAAAACAGCATTTCGATGTTTTTTTCACAGCGGTGATAAATGATGTCACATACGCGGCGCTGGCGTTGGCCGCTGGCGACCAGTTGCAGAAAATGGACATTCAACTGGCGTAGCGCGGCCAGTGGTTCTGCATCCGGTGTTCCGCTGATTTCATTGAGCAGCACTTCCATGGGCAAAAAGGCGCGGTCGCACATGGCCTGAAACAGGGCATTCTTGTCTTTGAAGTGCCAGTAAATCGCCCCGCGCGTCATTCCCGCAGCAACGGCGACATCATTGAGTGTGGTTCTGGTCACGCCTTTTTCTGAAAATACCTGTTCAGCCGCAGTGAGTAAGGCGGAATAGGTTTCTTGCGTATCTTCTTTGGTTTTTCTGACCATTTTCTTTCCTTGGCAGCGCTTGTCGGCTCACTCGCTGCGTACACCGCTGCGAGTGAATCCGGGCTTCCTGCATTTTTGCGACTTGCTAGTCGTTATCGATATTCCATGCACATTTTGACTAAAACCACGCAGCGGGGCAGGGTTTGGTGAACTTCTTGCACGAGCAAGTGACAAAGTTAGCCGTCCGACTGCTTTCGATCGCCACTTCAGCAACGAACCGTATCATGCCGAAAAGAATAATGATACGTGTCGATACCCATACAAAGTCTAGGGTTGCTCAATAAAATATTTACAAACATTCGTGTATGTATATAATAGCACGCTGCCCTTCAATCCAGAAGAAAGAATTTATATGCGTTTTACAGATGCTCCGTCGACAATCTTGTCGACCCAAATCAAACAAATGATGCAACATCCTGCTGCGCGCATGCTGGTGCTCGGCCTGCCGCTGGTCGTACTGGTAGCATGCAGTAAAGAGGGTGCCCACGCTGCACCCGGTCAAATGCCGCCACCAGGCGTGAACGTGGTCACGCTCGAAAAGCGCGACTTGGCGCTCGATTTTGAATATGTCGGTCAGACTGCCGGTTCGCGTGAAACCGAAGTTCGCGCTCGCGTCGGTGGCATTCTTGAGCAACGTCTGTACGAAGAAGGTTCGCGCGTCAAAGCCGGTGCAGTCTTGTTCCAGATCGACCCGGGTACGTACCAGACTCAGCTCAATTCGGCCCAAGCTGCGGCTGGTGTCAGCGAAGCCAAACTCAATCAAGCCAAGCGCGAATATGCGCGTTTGGCCCCATTGGCCGCGGAAAAAGCGATCAGTCAGAAAGAGTTTGACGATGCCAAATCGAATTTGGAAACTGCCGAAGCCAGTTATCAGCAACTGCGTTCCCAAGTCAATGAAGCCAAGCTTAACCTTGGCTACACCAAGGTGCTGGCACCTATCGACGGTGTGACCGGCGTAGCTAACAAGTCTAACGGTAGCTTGCTCAGCAGTACAGACAGCTTGCTCACCACCATCGTGCAAACTGATCCTGTATATGTCAACTTCAGCATTTCCGAAGCTGATTATTTAAAAGTGGCCAAACAAGTCAATGCCGGCGCAGTCGCCTTGCCGGGCAAACGTGCCAGTAATGGCAGTTTGGCCTTTGCTGTGCAACTCAAACTGGCTGACGGCAGTTTGTTCCCTACCACCGGCAAGATGAATTTCATCAGCGAACGGATTAACCCAGCCACTGGTGGCTTCGATGCGCGCGCTCAGGTACCGAATCCGGATGGCATACTGCGTCCCGGTCAATTCGTTCGTGTCGTGCTGGGTGGCGCGAAACTCAGTGGCGCTTTAGCGGTACCACAGCGCTCAGTGATTGATGGACCGTTTGGAAAAATGGTGTTTGTCGTCACGCCAGATAATAAGCTTGTACCGAAACCGGTGGAGCTCGACGGTTGGTCACATGGTGAATGGGTTGTCACCAAAGGCTTGGAAAGCGGTCAACGCGTCTTGGTCGATGGCTTCATCAAAGCGCATGAGCCGGGTATGACGGTGACCCCGACTGCCGTGACAGCCCAAGCCGCTGCGGCGGCTGATGCGGCCGCGCCAGCACCACAGGCTAAGCCGGAAGCCAAGCCGGAAGCCAAACCACAAACTAAGCCACAGGAAGCAGCGCCCGCCAAAGCCGGTAGTTAAGTCGGCGTTTATCAGCAGGCAATTTTTCTCTGAACATTCAGCTGCATCGTCAGCTCAGGCAAACAGGAATTTTACATGTTCTCAAAATTTTTCATTAACCGGCCGATTTTCGCGACTGTGCTGTCGCTGATTATCGTGCTGGCCGGCTTGGCCGCGTTACGCGTCCTGCCGATCTCACGATACCCGGAGATTTCTCCGCCGGTCGTGAATGTCACCGCGGTGTATCCGGGTGCCTCGGCCGAAGTGGTCGAACGCACCGTCGCCGGTCCGATCGAAGAACAGATCAACGGTGTCGAACACATGTTGTACATGAATTCGGTGTCCTCGGCCGATGGCCGGGTCTCGATCGATGTCACCTTTGAAGTCGGTACCAACCTCGATATCGCTGCCGTCAACGTCAATAACCGAGTACGCCAGGCCGATGCCAAGCTGCCGCAGGAAGTCCGACGTCAAGGCGTGACCGTCTCCAAGAGTTCGTCGAACTTCTTGGTAGTGGCCGCTTTGTTTTCGCCCGATAACCGCTATGACGCTTTATATCTGTCCAACTATGCCACGCAAAATGTGCTCGATGCCTTGAAACGGGTACCGGGTACGACGAATATTCAGATTTTCGGTGGCAAAGACTATGCGATGCGGATCTGGATGCGTCCTGATCGTATGGCACAGCTCGGTGTCACGGTCGGGGATATTTCGAATGCCATCACCGAACAAAATGCCCAGTATGCCGCCGGTAAAGTCGGCGCACCGCCGAACAATACTGAAGAACTGACCATGACCGTTACGGCCAAGGGACGTTTGCTCGAACCAGGCGAATTCGCTAATATTATCGTGCGCTCCGATAAAAGTGGCGCGGCGGTACGTATCAAAGACGTTGCGCGGGTTGAACTTGGTTCCAAAGATTACAATTTGTATGGTCGCGTCAATGGTCACCCTTCCGCCAATATCGGTGTGTTCCTGCAAACCGGCGCGAATGCGCTGGAAACTCGCAAAGCGGTGGAAAAAACCTTGCAAGACTTGAAGGCGAAATTCCCCGAAGGCATGGAGTACAGCACCCCGTACGACACCACACCGTTTGTCACCGAATCGATCGCCGAGGTATTGAAAACCTTGGCTGAAGCGATGGTCTTGGTGTTCATCGTGGTGTATTTGTTCTTGCAAAGCTGGCGCGCCACCATCATTCCTACCTTGGCAGTGCCAGTTTCACTGATCGGCACCATGGCCGGTTTACATCTGCTCGGTTACAGCATCAATACCCTCACACTATTTGGTATGGTGCTGGCCATCGGTATTGTGGTCGATGATGCGATTGTCGTGCTGGAAAACGTTGAGCGCTTGATTAATGAAGAAGGCATGACACCGAAGGAAGCGGCCATCGAAGCCATGAACGAAGTCACCGGCCCGGTGATCGCGATTGTGTTGGTGTTGGTGGCAGCGTTCGGTCCGATCGCCTTTCTCGGCGGCTTGGCAGGTGAGTTGTATCGTCAGTTCTCGGTCACGATTTCCATCGCCGTGGTGTTGTCGGGTATCGTCGCGCTGACTCTGACGCCAGCCTTGTGCGCCTTGTTGCTTAAGCCCGGTACCGAAAATCATAATGCCTTTTTCACTTGGTTCAACGCCGCCTTTCTGCGTCTGACCAAGCATTACACCGATGGCGTTACCTTCTTCCTCAAACGTGCCGTGCTTGGCATCATGCTGGTGCTCGGCATGGTCGCCTTGACCGGCGTGTTGTGGAAAAATGTACCGGGTGGTTTGGTTCCGGATGAAGATCAGGGCTATTTCATCGGCGCGGCCATCATGCCCGAAGGTGCTTCGCTCGACCGTACCGACAAGATGGTGCATGAAGTCGAAAGCATCATGAAAACCAATAAGAACATCGACACCACGTTTGCCTTGGTTGGTCTCGATTTTCTTGGCGGTGGCGGCTTGAAGTCATCGGCGGCAACCATGTTCTTCCCCTTGAAACCTTGGGACGAGCGCAATCAATCGGCGCAGCAAATGGTCGGCGAAGGCTATATGAAAACCGGCCATATCAAAGAAGGTCTGCCGCTGTTCTTCAGCCCTCCGGCGATTCAAGGTCTGGGTCAAACCGGCGGTTTTGAATTCTATTTGCAAAATGCCGGTGAAGGCGGGGTCGAACGTTTGGCCAAGCTCTTGCCTGTGCTGTTGGCCGAAGCGAACAAGCAACCAGAGTTAGCGGGCGTGAAAACTTTGTGGCAAGCCAATTCGCCGCAACTGTATGTCGACGTCGATAATGAGAAAGCGCGTGCCATGGGTGTGGCTTTGTCGGATGTCTACAACACGCTGGCCGCCACCATGGGTAGTTACTACGTCAATGACTTCAACAAAAACGGTCGCATTTATACCGTACAGTTGCAGGCAGAAGGCCAGTACCGTGCCAAACCCGATGACATCGGCAGTATGTATGTGCGTTCCGCCGCTGGTCAGATGATACCGGTACGCGCCTTCACCACCGTCAAGTACATTTCCGGTCCCGACTCGGTCCAGCGCTTCAATGCCTTGCCGGCGATTAAATTGCTCGGCGATGCTAAACCTGGCTACAGTTCCGGCCAAGCGATTGCAGCTATGGAACGGGCGGCAAAAAATGTCTTGCCTACTGACGTAGTCTACGATTGGGGTGGCGCTTCGTTCCAAGAAAAACGCAGCAGCAATGCGGCTGGTCTGGCACTCGGTGCCGGCGTGTTGATGATTTTCCTCATCCTCGCGGCGCAGTATGAAAAATGGTCCTTGCCGTTTTCAGTTTTGTTGGCCATGCCATTCGGTATTTTCGGTGCCTTGTTGGCGGTGTATCTGCGCCACTTCAATAATGATGTGTATTTCCAAATCGGCTTGGTGACCTTGCTCGGCTTATCGGCGAAAAATGCGATTCTGATCGTCGAATTCGCCGTCATGAAAATGCATGAAGGGTATGCCCCGGTGGCAGCGGTCTTGGAAGCGGCACGCCTGCGTTTCCGGCCGATTCTGATGACTTCGCTGGCGTTTATTCTGGGCGTGGTACCGCTGGCATTCTCCAGTGGTGCCGGCGCGGCGGCGCGACAGTCGCTCGGCACCGGTGTGCTTGGCGGTATGCTGGCGGCGACCTTCCTGGCGATTTTCTTTGTACCGCTGTTTTTCAAGCTGATCAACGATAAGCGTTTGAAAACCACGGAGCAGGATTTCGAGCATCCGGTCCACATTTTGCACAATGCAGCAAAGGAATAACGATGTTGAAAACCCCTTTTATGTTCACGACGCTGGCAGCCAGTATGCTGTTGGCAGGCTGCACCTCGCTGGCGCCGGATTATCAGCGTCCGCAGCTCGATACGCCAAGCGCCATCGCGCTGCCGGCTACCAAGTTGGTCACGGCCGAGGTCGATTACGCCGCCTGGTGGAAAAGCTTTCAAGACCCGGTGCTCGACGCCTTGTTGGAAGAAGCTCGCCATGGCAATCAGAATTTGTTACTGGCCACGGCGCGGATTGACGAAGCACGTGCACTGGCAGTCGGTGCCAAATCGAATCGTTATCCGACCGTCGACGCGACTCTGAGTGCGAGCAAGTTGCGCACCAGCCAAAATGCCGGCAAGATTGCCCCTGGTACCGATCCATACAGCCGCGATTACCAAGTCGGTCTGAGCGCCTCGTATGAGCTCGATTTATGGGGCAAACTCAGCCGTGCCGATGAAGCGGCGCGGGCGCGCTTGTTGTCGCAAGTAGCTAACCGTGGCGTCGTGCTGACCAGTCTTTACAGCACGCTGGCGCAAAACTACTTCACCCTGCGTGCCAGTGATGCCGAGTTGGCGCTGGCTGAAGGTACGCTGCAAGCGCGGGTGGAAACCCTGCGTTTGCAACGCAAGTTGTTCGCCGCCGGCAGCATCGGTGAGCTCGAACTGCATGTGGCCGATTCCGAAGCGGCTGCGGCTGAAATCAGTTTGGCACAAGCGCGTCAAAGCGTCGCCAATACCGAAGCGGCCATCGCGCTCTTGCTCGGTCGTAGTCCGGCCGCGATTGCGCAGCCGGTGATTGCACGTGGCAGCGATATCGCCAATTTGTATCAACAACTGCGTATGCCGGCCGAGCTGCCATCGGATGTTTTGAACCGTCGCCCCGATCTGATCGCCGCGGAACAATCGCTGGTTGCCGCCAATGCCGATGTCGGTCAAGCCAAGGCCTTGTACTTTCCTACGCTTAAGCTGACCAGTTCGGTCGGCTATGAATCGCAAGGGGTGCATAATCTGATCGATCCGGCGTCAATGTTGTGGAATCTCGGTGCTAATTTGGTCCAGCCGGTATTTCGTGCCGGTGCCATCGGCGCTCTGGTCGAAGGCGCTGATGCGCGTAAAAACCAAGCGCTGGCGCAGTACGTGCAAGCCGTGCAATCGGCCTTCCGCGATGTGCATGATGCTTTGACAGCTAGTACCGCCAGTGAGCAAATTTATCACTCGGGACAGCGTCGTGTGTCGGCTTTGCAAGATTCATTGCGCTTAGCGCAGTTGCGGCATAAGAATGGTTACAGCAGCTATCTCGAAGTGCTTAATGCGCAACGCGATCTGTGGCAAGCCCAAGTGGCCTTGATCGATACCCAGCGTGCACATCTGAGTGCGGTGGTCAGTTTGAACCAAGCCTTGGGTGGTGGTTGGGATATGCAGGCATTGCTGGCTGAGAAGTAATGGCCAGGCTCTGATCGTCACTCTTGACGATATTGGATGAAAACTGCGCGGCTTGTCCGCGCAGTTTTTACGTCGGCCTTACGTGCCGGCGCTGCTTTATTTCAGACGTAAAAAAGCCCTTGGCTTGCGACAAGGGCTGTTGTGGTGCTGTGCTGTTTTTGGCGCGGCAAGCATGCCGCTTCGATGCGGCAGGCACCACGCATGCGTGACGAAACCCCTGCCTTATCCCCCTCGTCGCATCATCTCGAAGAACTCGCCGTTGTTCTTGGTGGCTTTCATCTTGTCGAGGATGAATTCCATCGCTTCGATTTCGTCCATGCTATAGAGCAACTTACGCAGTATCCAGATTTTTTGCAGTTGTTCTGCTTTGATCAGCAACTCTTCGCGACGTGTGCCGGATTTGTTCAGGTTGATCGATGGATAAACACGTTTCTCGGCCAGACGGCGCTCGAGATGGACTTCCATGTTGCCGGTACCTTTAAATTCTTCGTAGATCACGTCATCCATACGGCTGCCGGTTTCGATCAGGGCCGTTGCGATGATGGTCAGCGAGCCGCCTTCTTCGATATTGCGCGCAGCACCAAAGAAGCGTTTCGGGCGTTGCAATGCGTTGGCATCAACACCACCGGTGAGCACCTTGCCCGATGCCGGGATGACGGTATTGTAGGCGCGTGCCAGACGAGTGATCGAATCGAGCAAGATGACCACATCTTTTTTCATTTCAACCAAACGCTTGGCTTTTTCCAGCACCATTTCAGCGACTTGAACGTGGCGCGTGGCCGGTTCATCAAAGGTCGAGGCGACTACTTCGCCGCGCACAGAACGCTGCATTTCGGTGACTTCTTCTGGCCGTTCGTCGATCAGCAGAACGATCAGCGTGACGTCAGGGTGATTGGTGGTGATGGCATGGGCGATGTGCTGCAGCATGACCGATTTACCAGATTTCGGCGACGCCACCAGCAAGCCGCGCTGACCGCGACCGATAGGGGCGATCATGTCGATGATACGGCCAGTGGTGTTTTCTTCGCCGCGCATTTCGCGTTCCAGCGTTAACACTTTGTTCGGGTGCAGCGGTGTCAGATTTTCAAACAGAATACGGTGTTTCGAGGCTTCCGGCGATTCGCCGTTAACTTTATCTACCTTCACCAGCGCGAAATACCGTTCGCCGTCTTTCGGCGTACGCACTTCACCTTCGATGGAATCACCGGTATGCAGGTTGAAACGACGGATTTGTGACGGCGAAATATAAATATCGTCGGTCGAAGCCATGTAACTGGCATCCGGCGAGCGCAAGAAGCCAAAGCCATCGGGCAGGACTTCAAGGGCGCCGTCGCCGAAAATTTGTTCGCCTGATTTGGCACGTTTTTTCAAGATCGCGAACATCAGCTCTTGCTTGCGCATACGAGCGGCGTTGTCGATGTCAAGCCCTACAGCCATTTCGAGCAATGCCGATACGTGTAAGGCTTTTAATTCAGATAGATGCATGGTGAGTGTCCCGGGATGGGAGTATGGGGTGGGGGAGTGAGCAGAGGAATTACAGAATAAACAGAATAGTTATTTGTATTGTTTGATTAATGTATTTCTGGTGTCGCTCACATCGCTGCGGCGCCTACCTGCCATCACTGGGCCGAAAAACCATGTTGCTGGTTTCGGTCACAGTGACGGTGCAGAGCTTAAATATTGGCGTCGATAAACGCAGTCAGTTGGCCTTTGGCCAGCGCACCGACTTTTTGCGCGGCAACCGCGCCGTTTTTAAACAAGATCAGGGTCGGGATGCCACGGATACCGAATTGAGCAGGAATAGCCTGGTTCGCATCGACATCGAGTTTCGCGATCACGATTTTGCCGCCATATTCTTTTGCAACTTCTTCCAGAATAGGCGCAATCATCTTGCACGGACCACACCATTCGGCCCAGAAGTCGACCAATACCGGCAGATCGGATTTTAATACGTCAGCTTCAAAAGAAGCATCGCTTACATGTTTGATGTTTTCGCTCATGGGATCCTCGTCGAGAGGGAAAAATTAAGGGGTAACAGCGCCACAGAATAGCGGAATGTCTTGGCAAATCGCCATATTCAGTGTTGAATCTGGTGGCGATTGATAGTAATTCAATGGCGCGGATAAATTTCACCATTGCTACGCCAGCGTCGAGTCAAGCGTGGTCGGCCAGACGCCAAATAATAACCTATTTTTAAAAAATGTGGGATGCAAACGGACAATTTGTGTTCTCACTCACAAAAAATAGGCATTCAACAGACAGAATGTATCCATTTGTTTAGTACTGTGACGATTTTTTTCAGTCATTTTCACTTCCGCAGCCATCGGAACGACTGCGCGCCGAAAAATTGCTCGTATAATGAGAGTCCAGATTTGTTGCTGTCCTTTAAATATCTATGATGATTTCCGATTTTCAATTGCTAGCTGAAAAAGTCGCCAAACTCTCTGAGCTCACGCATGCCCTGCGCGCGGAAAATGCCGGTCTGCGCCATGAACTGCTTACCTTGACGGCACAAAATCTGGGTATGCAACAGCGCATGCAAGAGGCGCATGCGCGTACCAGCGCTTTGCTCAGCCAACTGCCGGCCGAAATCATTGAAGATGAGGAAGCAGTATGAGCGATAAAAAAGTGATCCAGGTCGACGTCACCATCATGGCACAGAGCTACAAGCTGTCCTGCCGCGAAGGCGAAGACCGCGCGCTGCGCGAAGCGGCCGCGTTTCTCGATGCGAAAATGACGGCCCTGCGCGACTCTTCCAAAGTCAAAGGCACCGACCGCATCGCCGTGATGGCAGCGCTAGGCATGACGACTGAACTGTTGGCAACCAAGTCGCCGGAAGGTCCTTTGTCGGGGATGTCCATGTCGGAAGTCAAGCAAAAGATGGAACACATGCATGTGTTGATGGACCAAGCTTTGAATGCGCAAGAAAAACTATTTTGAACCGCCCCTAGATTATTTAAATTAATTGAAATCGCTTCCCCTGCCACAGTATTTGGGAGTAAACTTCAATTCCCTGCCGTGCTCGCCAATGCCATATATTCCTTGAACCATTTATGTGCATAGGCCGCGGGATATTGTTCTGTGGGTGTGAGCGTCGCTAGCCCGATGAACCCGAAACGGAACTGACCGTAGCCAACTTGAACCCTCAGGTTCAGGATGCCGGCATAGCGGCATCGGTGGGGACTTATTTTTGAACGGCTGTCATTCATGACAGCCGTTTTTTTATGCACCTTGGCGTTACCGGTGCGGTAATCAGGTTTTTTTCAGCGGATGGAGTGGCATGGCTTACTGGTTGATGAAATCGGAACCGGCAGAACTGAGTATCGACGACGCGCTGGCGCTGTCAGCCGTGCCGTGGTTCGGGGTGCGCAATTACCAAGCGCGTAATTTTATGCGTGACGCTATGCAGCCCGGTGACGGCGTACTGTTTTATCACTCCAGCTGCGCCACCCCCGGCATTGCCGGTTTGGCGCAAGTAATCAGTACGGCCTATCCCGATCACACCCAATTCGACCCGGCCAGCCGCTACTACGACGCCAAATCGACGCCGGTACAGCCGCGTTGGATCATGGTCGATCTGCAGGCGCAGCGCAAAACGCGTCTGCTCAGTCTGAGCGAAATGCGCGCCACGCCGGCCTTGAGCGATATGCCGCTACTGCAAAAAGGCAGCCGCTTGTCAATCACGCCGGTCAGTGCGGCACAATGGCAGGCCGTGCTGGCACTGCTGGAATGATAAGGATAAAGAACATGATGAATCACACGACTGGCATGAACGCCGTCGCAGCGCAGCCGCTGTCAGCCGCCCGCTGGATCAAAGAAATTGGCCGTGGCAAAGACGGTGCACGTAATATGACGCGTGTCGATGCCACCACCCTGTACGCGGCCATGCTGGCCGGACGCGTCTCGCAGCTGGAACTCGGGGCGATTTTACTGTCCATGCGTATCAAGGGCGAATCGGTAGACGAAGTGGCTGGCTTTCTCGCTGCCGCCGCTGATTTTTTATTGGACTTGAGCGCCCCAGTCGAGAGCGAGTTTGCACCGGTGGTGATACCGAGTTATAACGGCGCACGCAAAAAAGCCAATTTAACGCCCTTACTCGCGCTGTTGTTGGCCCAAGCCGGCGTGCCAGTATTGGTGCACGGCGTGGCAGACGATCCCGGTCGCGTTACCTCGGCCGAAATTTTTGCAGCCCTCGGCATCACTGCCGCGCAATCGGCTGAGCACGTATCCTTGCAAATGGCGGCGCAGCAGCCGGTGTTCATGACGATACAAACCTTATCACCGGCACTGGCAAACCAGCTCAGCATGCGCCGTATCTTAGGCGTGCGCAACTCGGCCCATACCCTGGTGAAATTACTCCAACCGTTCACGACGCCCGTCTTGCGCTTGAATTCCTATACCCATCCCGAATACTTGAACATGCTCAGCGAGTATTTGCTGCATGCCGCACCGGCCGATGCCGGCGAAGTGTTCCTGATGCGTGGTACCGAAGGCGAAGCCGTGGCCAGCACCGGACGTGCCCAGCGCATAGACTGGATACATCAGGGGCAGCGCGAAGTCTTGTTGGAGACGGAAGAACTGCTGAGTGGGCCAGCGGCCGCCGTGCCAGCGGCGATTGATGCCGCCAGCACGGCGGCATGGATCAGTGAGGTGCTGTGCGGTCAACAGCCGGTGCCGACGAATATCGCCCGCCAAGTCGCTTTGTGTATCGATGTGGCTCGGCGTATCAAGCAAGGGCAGGGCGGATAAGCTTGCCGCGCTTGCCTCAAAAAAAACGCGCCCGGTGCAAACCGTGGCGCGTTTTTTTCAGACTGCAAGGCTCAATTAAAAGTTCGCTTTGAATTGCACGCCGTAGCTGCGTGGTTCATTCAAAATGCCAGTCAAGTTATTGAAGTCGATGGCGGCGATGACTTGCTGTTTATTGGTGATGTTGCGACCATAGGCAGCGAGTTCATATTTTCCATCAGCCCAGACGTAACCGACGCGCAAACCGCCTTCTAACAAAGACTTCGCCGTGTATTCCTTGGCTTCATACAAGAACATATTGTATTTGTCTTTGTAAGCCCAATCGGTATTGGCATACAGCGTGCCTTCGCCGATTTGCGTACTGTAACGCAGGGTAAAGTTGCCTACCCATTTAGGTGCGCGTGGCAAGGGATTGCCATTGATCGAAGTGCTGCCGGCGACCGAACCGGCTGCGTTGGTCACCGTGCAGCCATTGCCGCAGGCAGCAACGAACAGGCCAGGATCTTTGATTTGCGTTTCATTGTAACTGGCACCGATGGTCGCTTTCCAGTTGCGGCTCAAATTGGCTTGCATATCGAGTTCGATACCTTGGCCAGTGGCTTTGGCGGCATTGACCAGTTTATTCTGGTTGACGCCGCCGCTGCCTGCCGTCAGTTGCAAATCTTTGGCCGTGTATTGGAATACCGTGGCGCTCAGACGTGCCGTATTGTCGAGGATATCTTGTTTGATACCAGCTTCAAACGACAAGGTGGTTTCCGATTTCGCTTCCGAAATGGTATCGCCGAACAAGACGCGACCTTGAATACTCGGGGCACGGTAACCGGTAGCGACGCGCGCAAACACATTGGTTTGTTTGTCGAGCGCATAGCTGCTGCTCAAATCCCAAGTCAGGTTGTTCGAACTCGGATTGGCCGTCAGCACGGCTGTACCACCGGCGCTGATAGGCTTGCCTGGAGTCCATTGACGCTGGGCATCGAACTCTTTCTTATCGCTGGTGTAGCGCAAACCGCCGCGTACTTTCAATCGATCATTGACCGCGTAGTTGAGCGAACCGAAAGCCGCATACGATTTGGCATTCTGGTGTTGAACCGCATAGCCATCCTGAACATTGCCGCCCAGCGAGTTGTAATCGAAGCTGTCAACTTGCAGATTTTCACTGAAGTAGTACAAGCCGGCGATCCATTGCAAAGCATCCTTGGTGTTGGACTCGAGTCGCACTTCCTGAGTGATCTGACGCAGGTAAGGCATACCATCCGCCGTTTCGGACGGGAAGGGAATCACGCCTGGGCCGGAAGCCTGGCCGGTAAACACCGCGCCATAGCCGCCGTCGACGTCGGCACGGCTGTAGAACTTGGCGCGGTCGTAGCCTGTGATCGAATGCAAGGTCATACCGTCGAGATCCCAACGCAGACGGGCGCTGGCACCGGACGAGCTCAAAGTTTGATGGTTGATGCCGTCGGTAGGGTAGTTGCTGTAATCAAAACCTGGTACCAAATCATTCGTACCTTTTTTGATGATGTTGGCGCGGAACAGCGTCGCACTACCTGCCATATCGCGGCCATGCACATTGAACAAGGCGTTGAAATTACCATTTTTATAAGCCAGTTGCAGACGCATGGCGTTATCGTGGTAACCCTCAAAGGTTTTGGTGCCGGTGGCGCGCGGATTGGTCACGCGGTCGTCGCGGCTTTGTGCCTGACCGGCAATGCGCATCGCCCAGTCTTGGTTGAGCGGTACATTAACGGCACCTTCGAGATTGACGGCACCATCGTTACCGTAACCGACGCTGCCATAGCCTTCAAAACGATTGCTCGGTTTGGCCGATTCAAACTTGATGATGCCGGCCGGCGAGTTGCGACCGAACAAAGTACCTTGCGGGCCGCGCAGCACTTCCACTTGTTCCACGTCAAACACCGGAAAGCCTTTGAGCATAGGGCTTTCTTGCACGATATCATCGTAGACCAAGCCGACCGGTTGTGAAGCATTCAGATCGAAATCGGTATTACCTAAGCCACGGATGTAAAAACGCGGGAAGGCACGACCGAAATCGGATTCGATGTTCAAACTCGGTACCCGCGCTGACAAAAATCGAATGTCTTGACCGCTGGCATTATAAGTATCGAGCGCCTCGCCTTTGATGGCAGAAATCGACATCGGCACTTCTTTAATGTTTTCTGCGCGGCGGTTGGCCGTCACGATGACAGTTTCGAGTTTCACTGCATCATTTTTTTGTGCTGCCGGTGCGACTTCTTGTGCCCAGGCGGCGTGGATAGGAAACGCGGCGGTAATGGCCAGCGCGATCAGCGAACGGGTGGTGCCCGTCAACAGTTGGCGGGTAGAGTAATTACGCATGAATGACATCCCAAAGGTAAGTTTTTTTGTCCGAGTAAAGGATCTTTTATGGTGCAAAATTATTTATACGACACCTGCTTGATAAACAGTTTTGCTTATTTATTAAGGGCTGCGCAAACGTTTGCGCAGCCGCTGATCTGTTATCCGATTTTGCCGAAAGCAAGTCAAGAATTTCTTGTTTTATAGCTTTAATTCAATTTTAAAAGCCTAGTAAACGTTGCGTTTTTCAAACACGCGCACTGATATAAAGCAATCTTTTGCAATGCAAGATGTTGGTGCGAGGTTCTTGCTGCTATCTGGACAGATTCCGTTCTGGTGAGCGAAATGAGGGAATTCACTGATATAGAACATTTGTTACATGGCGGTATTTTGTGCTCTAGAGCAAAATCAATTTTTTAAAAGTTCAGGGAAATTTCTTGTGAAAAAAATCTATTTAAGCGGCGCCTCTCTTTGTTTCTTGCTCGCCGCTTGCGGTGGCGGTTCCAGCACTAGCACGGCACCGGTCGCGGTGGTGACGCCCGTGGTCACACTCGATGCGGTGACCAGCGCCTCGGCGGCCACTGCCAGTCAACTCGGATTAAGCGCGCTTACTGGCAACAGCAGCACCGCCAGCGTGTATGACTTGGTCGCCGATGTCGGCGACAGTTGGCGCCTGACTTTGAATCAGGATGGCAGTTTCAGCATTCGCGTCTTGTCGACCCAATACGGCTTGAGCGATCTCAGCGGCACCTACAGCAAAACGACTAGCGGCAGCTTGGTAACGCTGACCGGTGCGAACGGCAGTTTTGATCTGAAACTCGATACGCGCACCAGCACGCTGGTCGGCCGCGTCAAGCTCGGTGCCATTGCCGCTACGGTAACTGGCAGCAGCTATGCGCTGCCGGCCAGTCTGAGCAATCTTGCCGGCATCTACAATTTTATTGGCAAAGGCCGCAATGCCAGCAATGGTGGCTCGCCGAGCACTGTGGCCGGTACCATTTCGCTCGATGCCAGCGGCAAGAGCGTGACCGTGTGCGTCGGTGGCCAGGCAAATGCCAATGGCACGTGTTCGAATGTATCGACGCAGACAGCGGCCCAAGCGCCGGTAACACTGACGGTGCAGACCAATAATGCCGATGGCCGTCTGCATTTGCAGCAAAACGGCAGTGAATTCGGTACCCTGACGGTACAAGCGGGCGACCGCGGTGCCGTATTGGTATTTGATCACTATGGCTATAACACCGACACGCCGCCGGTGATGCGTTCCGGTGCGTTGTATGCCGTCAAACAGCAGGCATTGACAGGCAGTGAACTCAACGGCAGTTGGGATTGTGCCGACGCCGGCACGGCGATTGCCAGCCTCAGCGTCAGCGGTAGCGTGATCCAAGCGACATTGTTGCCGAGCACAACGGCCGCGACGAATAATCTGAGCTTTAATAAAGTCAATGACGCTAACAACTTGTTTAGCATCAATGGCTTTGCCGTCAATGTCGCCAGCGGTGACAGCATCAGCCAAGGGGCCTTGGTTCTGCCTTTGTCGTCGAGCTTGTTTGCCGTCGAGCGGGTAGCGGCCAAGTCCGTGGCCTTGTGCCGCTTGTCTAAATAGACTCAGCGCGGGGTGGCGCAGCCGCTTTAAAAAGGGCGTGACCGGATGGTATCGGGCACGCCCTTTTTGTTGCGCTGATGATTTTTTGCTGCGATTCCCTCAGTCCGATAGGCGCCTAGGCTACAATCTCGCCTCAATTGAAGATGGGAATCGCATGAACCAGCAATATGATGTCGCCGTGATCGGTGCCGGTGCCGCCGGAATGATGTGTGCGGCCGTCGCCGCTGCACGTGGCCGCCGCGTGGTACTGATTGATCACGCCACCCGCTTGGCCGAGAAAATCCGCATTTCCGGTGGCGGACGCTGCAACTTCACCAATCTAGAAACTGGGCCGGCGAATTTCTTATCGGACAACCCGCATTTCTGCAAAAGCGCCTTGTCGCGCTACACACCGCAGGATTTTTTAGCCTTGCTCAAACGGCACGGCGTGGCTTGGCATGAAAAGCACAAAGGCCAGTTATTCTGCGACGACAGCGCCGAAGACATTATCCGCGTCCTCAAAACTGAATGCGATCGCGCCGGCGTAAGCTGGCGCATGCCATGCAGCGTGGCGGCAGTTGCGCCAGCGGCCGCTGGTGGCTTCGTGCTTGAGACTGCCACCGGCAGCATAGCAGTGAGCAGTGTGGTGATCGCCAGCGGTGGCCTATCGATACCGAAAATCGGTGCCACCGACTTCGCCCATCAGATTGCGCGCCAATTCGGCCTCAAAGTCATCGAGCCGCGGCCAGCCTTGGTACCCCTGAGCTTCGCCCTGCGCGATTGGGAAGCCTTCGTGCCGCTGGCCGGTATCGCGCTGGCCGTGACCGTTGAAACCGGCGAAAAGAAGCAACGCGCGCTGTTTCGTGAAGACATCTTATTCACCCACCGCGGCTTGTCTGGTCCCGGCATTTTGCAGATTTCCAGTTTTTGGCAAGCAGGCGCGCCGATACGCCTGAATTTACTGCCCGACTGTGAATTGGCCGCGGAACTGATTGCCGCCAAGAGCAGCAGTAAAAAAAATCTGGCTAATTATTTAGCCCAATACCTGCCGCAACGCTTGGCCGACGGATTATTGGCCGCGCATGGTTTCGACGGACAACAAAAAATCGCTGACATGCAAGATAAACGCTTGCGCGAACTCGGACAAAAAATCAACCAGTGGGAAATTGTGCCGGATGGCTCGGAAGGCTACCGCAAGGCTGAAGTGACACGCGGTGGCGTTGACACCCGGGCGCTGTCGCAGCAAAGCATGATGGCCAATGCTGTGCCAGGCTTGTATTTCATCGGCGAAGCCATCGATGTGACCGGCTGGTTAGGTGGTTATAACTTCCAATGGGCATGGGCTTCGGGTTCGGCAGCCGGGCAGGCGGTGTGATTGTTCATGTCTTTTTGTGAACAGAGGTGGACAAAGCGGCGCTTTTGGCCGATACTGCGGCTCTGACAAATTGAAACATACACGCGAGAGCCGACAGCTTTTTGTGGTTTTCGGTTCAAGTGGTACGCATTATTTGCGTAAGATTTAATCATCCACCTTCCCTTAAATCGAAAACCCTGCTACTATCTCGTTCTTCCTATAATCTTTCCATGGTTTGAACTTAAATGACCACAATTCGCCTTAAAGAAAACGAGCCGTTCGAAGTCGCCATGCGCCGCTTCAAGCGCACTATCGAAAAGACCGGTCTGTTGACCGAATTGCGTGCTCGCGAGTTCTACGAGAAGCCAACTGCAGAGCGCAAGCGTAAGCTGGCGGCCGCAGTTAAGCGTCACTACAAACGCATTCGTAGTCAGCAATTGCCTAAGAAAATGTATTGATATTGCCTCTGTTTCTGGCTATGCCAGTAACGCTGCAATGTAATACCGCTTAGGTTTGCATGCCCGCTCCGGTCAGCCGCAGCGGGCTTTGTGTTTTTATTCGATTCCGTATCAGGAGAGCAAAATGAGTTTGAAAGAACAAATTACCGAAGACATGAAAGCCGCCATGCGTGCCAAGGAAGCCGTCAAGCTCGGCACCATCCGTCTGTTGACTGCCGCGATGAAACAACGCGAAGTCGATGAACGCATTGAGCTCGACGACGCGATGGTCTTGGCGATCATAGAAAAAATGATCAAACAGCGCAAAGATTCGATACAGCAATTCGAAGCCGGTGCCCGCCAAGATTTGGCCGACATCGAAAAAGCCGAATTGCTGGTCTTATCGGCCTATATGCCGGCTGCCTTGTCGGATGAAGAAGTGGCTGCGGCCGTGACTGCAGCAGTGGCGCAAACCGGCGCAGCCGGCCCGCAAGACATGCGCAAGGTCATCGACGTGCTTAAAACCCAGTTGGCCGGTCGTGCTGACATGGGTAAGGTATCGGGCTTGGTTAAAGCCGCGTTGACGCGTTAATTGCAGTCCACATAACGAAGCGCTCGACGGCATGCGTCAACTCCTGTGATACCGCAAAGTTTCATTCAAGATTTGCTGGCCCGCGTCGACATTGTCGACGTGGTGGGTGGCTACGTCCAGCTGAAAAAGGGCGGTGCCAACTACATGGGTTTATGCCCCTTCCATAACGAAAAATCGCCGAGCTTCACGGTCAGCCCGACCAAGCAGTTTTATCACTGCTTCGGTTGTGGTGCGCATGGTAGCTCGATCGGTTTTTTGATGGAATATTCCGGCCTCAGTTACGTCGATGCGATTCGCGATCTGGCCCAGAACAACGGCATGATCGTGCCGGAAGAAGATCGTTTGTTACCGGCGCAGCGCGCGGAAGTGCAAGCCAAAAGCCTGGCCTTGTCGGAAGTAATGACCAAGGCCGGCGATTACTACAAGCAACAGCTGCGCACGGCACCAGGCGCCATCGCCTACCTGAAAAAACGCGGTTTAACCGGCGAAGTGGCGGCCCGTTTTGCGCTCGGCTTCGCGCCCGATGCCTGGGACAGTTTGCGCAGCGTGTATGGCGATTACCAAGCCCCGGAGCTGGTGGAAGCCGGCTTAGTCATCGACAAAAGCGATGAGGAAGGCGGGCAACGCAAGCGTTATGATCGTTTCCGTGACCGCGTGATGTTCCCGATTCGCAATACCAAGGGGCAGATCATCGGTTTCGGTGGGCGTATCATGGAGCAGGGCGAACCGAAGTATTTGAATTCGCCGGAAACGCCGCTGTTTCAAAAAGGCTTGGAATTGTATGGCTTGTTCGAGGCACGCCAAGCCATTCGTGAAGCCGGCTATGTGCTGGTGACTGAAGGCTATATGGACGTGGTGGCGCTGGCGCAAATGGGTTTTCCCCAAGCGGTGGCGACGCTGGGCACGGCCTGTACCGCTACGCATGTGCAAAAACTGCTGCGCCAAACCGATCACGTGGTGTTCAGTTTCGATGGCGACAGCGCCGGTCGTCGCGCGGCGCGGCGCGCCCTCGATGCCTGTCTGCCGCACGCCAATGATGACAAATTCATCAAATTTTTATTCTTACCGACCGAGCACGATCCTGACAGTTACATTCGTCAATTCGGTGCCGACGCCTTCGAGCAGGAAGTCCGTGGTGCCATGCCGCTGTCGCAATTTTTCATGCGTGAAATGATCAGCGACAACGATTTGACCACCGCCGAAGGGCGCGCTAAAACCCAGTTCGATGCCAAGCCGATGTTGCAAGGTATGCAAGCTTCCGGTTTGCGTTTGCAAATCGTGCGCAATTTGGCGCAAGTCACGCAAACTACACCGGCGGAAATTGAAGCCCTGTTTGAACTTGCGCAGCCAGTTGCGCGTCAAAAGCAAGCGCCGCCGAAATCCAAGCGCAGTGCGCCGGTTGGTTTGGAGCGCCAGATCATGCGCATTCTGGTGGCTTACCCGGCCCTGGCGATGCTGCTCGATGCCGACTTATTGGCCGAAGCTGCCTTGCTGGCCCCCGACGGAGCGGCCATGCTCGGTCAGTTGGTTGCTACTGCGCAATCAATGGGTGAGGGCGCGCAATTTGCTGCCTTGGCCGAGCAATTACGCAATGTGAGTGCCGACTTCGATGGTTTGATTGCCGAGGTCGCCGAACAAACCGATACCGACCCTGACTTGGTCAAGCTCGAATTACTCGGCGCAATCCGGCAGATTCGTTCACAGGCCTTGAAAAACGAGGCCGAGCGTTTGGCTTCGGGTGGCTTGCAAACCGATGAGGCACGCGCGCGTTGGCGAGAAATCATGCAATTGCAAGAAGAATTGCGCAAGCAAGCGATCACCGAAGCCGCCAATCGTTGATGAAAAGCAGTTTTTTGTCTATGGTAGTAACGGGGCGCTGCTGAATATTTCAGCAGCATGATAATCTGTTTGTTTGCGCTTAATCATGCTTTGAGTTTATCTTTTGAAAACTGATTGCCTATTTTTTTATCAGTCCCATGGCCTTTTGCTATGGTGCGGGCTAGAGAAAAGCCTCACTGCGTGGTATAATTAAAGGCTTACGATTCAAAGTCTTAGGTTGTTTCATTCTGTGCTCAATCGACTGATTTGGCATGGAATGTGTTGTTTAGGTGAGTTTGACACTCCTCCGAGTAACCCAAAACACTGGCACTGAAGACTGTGGCACCTGAAATGAAAAACGGCTAGCGCCGTGTGCGGGTCGAATGACCTGCTTTTTTCTTTTTGTATCAGGGAAGCTACTCAGTTCCGGATGGTTTGATTCAATGGCTAGCGCAATGAAGAAACCCGCGAAAACCCCGATGCCCGAGGCAGTGAAAAACACTGCAGCGAAGCTTTCGAAAGATGCAACTGTCGCTGCTGCTGCAACAAAGCCCAGCAAGACAGTGATAGCCAAAGTAGTAAGTGTCAAAACACCGACTGTGACAAAACCAGTCGCAGTTGCAAGTGTTGCTAACCAAGCAAGCGCAACACCGAAGTCGGCAGCGCCTGCCTCGAAAGCAGCGGTACCAGCCGGTAGTGCAAAAAAAACCTCGGCTTCGCCGCCCCAGCAGCCCGCTACTGTGGCCGCCAAGGTGAGCAAGCCGGTGCGGTCTGGTAGTGCGCCGGCCAAGGCGCAAGCCCGCGCGCCCTCTGAAGCCAGAAAAAGTGATGAGCAAGTTGCGGATGGCGCAACTCATCAGATTGCAGGTAAGCAAACGCGAACCGCAACGGAGTCGCCTCAGGCCAACCCAGTGCTTCACGCAACATCGAAAGCTTCCGTGACAACTAACAAAACCGATGCAAAGACAGTGATTAAGCCTACCAAGAAATCAGTAAAACTTGCTCCTGAAGTTCAGGAAATCAAGAATGGCTCTGCGCCTACCGTCAGCCAAACGACTGACGCTGCCGTGCTGGCCGCCATCGATACATCCGGTTATGTCTTGCCCGGCGTGAAAGTGCCTGGTCGTCGCGGCCGCAAGCCGAAAGAATACCAGCCTGAAAACGAAGAAATCGCGGCATTGAATGCGGTTGAACGTGCCGAAATGAAGGCGATCGACAAGGCCAAAGCGAAAGACCGTAAAGCCAAAGAAAAAGCCTTGCTCAAGGATGCGTTCTCGTCCGATCCGGAAGCGACCGAAGAAGAACTCGAACGCCGCCGTCAAAAGCTCAAAACCCTGATCAAGCTCGGTAAAGATCGCGGCTACCTGACTTTTGCTGAAATCAACGATCACTTGCCAGAAAACGTCGTCGATCCGGAAGCCATCGAAGGCATCATTGGTACCTTCAACGACATGGGTGTGGCAGTCTACGAGCAAGCCCCTGATGCCGAAACCTTGCTGTTATCCGACAATGTCGTCACCGTCACCACCGACGACGATGAAGTCGAAGCCGCTGCCGAGGCCGCGCTGTCGACGGTCGACTCCGATTTTGGTCGCACCACCGACCCGGTGCGCATGTACATGCGCGAAATGGGCTCGGTTGAGCTGCTGACGCGCGAAGGCGAAATCGTCATCGCCAAAAAGATCGAAGAAGGCCTCAAAGACATGATCCAGGCGATCTCCGCCTGCCCAACCACGATCGCGGAAATCCTCGCGGCGGCTGACCGTATCGCCGCCGATGAAATTAAAATCGATGAATTGGTCGATGGCTTGGTCGACCCGAATGCTTCCGACGATGCCGCACCGGTTGCGCCGCCGGTAGTGGTGGTGGTCGATGAAGATGCCGAAGAAGAGGAAGACGAAGAGGAAGAAGAAGAGGTCGATGAAGAAGACGCCGCTGCCGGCGCCGCTGCGATCTCGTCGGAACAACTCGAACAAATGAAGCGCGATGCGTTGGCCAAGTTTGAAATCATCTCGGTCAATTTCGATAAGATGCGCAAGTCTTACGAAAAAGAAGGCTACAACTCGAAAACCTATGTCAAGGCGCAAGAAGCCATCTCCAATGAATTATTGGGCATCCGTTTCACCGCCAAAGTAGTCGAAAAACTGTGCGACACCTTGCGTGGCCAAGTCGATGAAGTGCGCCATATCGAGAAGCAAATTCTGGAAGTGGCGGTCAATCGCTGCGGCATGCCGCGTTCGCATTTCATTAAAGTTTTTCCGGGCAATGAAACCAATCTCAACTGGGTGGTTGGCGAAGTCAATGCCGGTCATTCTTACAGCGCGATACTCGGCCGTAACGTGCCATCGGTACAGCAACTGCAGCAAAAACTGATCGACCTGCAAGTGCGCGTGGTCTTGCCTTTGCCTGATCTGCGCAACATCAATAAAAGGATGTCGGCCGGTGAAATGAAGGCCCGCAAAGCCAAACGCGAAATGACCGAAGCCAACTTGCGCTTGGTGATTTCGATCGCGAAGAAATACACCAACCGCGGCTTGCAATTCCTCGACTTGATCCAAGAAGGCAATATTGGTTTGATGAAAGCCGTCGACAAATTCGAATACCGTCGCGGCTACAAATTCTCGACCTATGCGACTTGGTGGATACGTCAGGCCATTACGCGTTCGATCGCCGATCAGGCGCGCACCATCCGTATTCCGGTGCACATGATAGAGACGATCAATAAAATGAATCGCATCTCGCGCCAGATCTTGCAAGAAACCGGGGTAGAGCCGGATCCGGCCACCTTGGCGATCAAAATGGAAATGCCGGAAGATAAAATCCGCAAGATCATGAAAATCGCCAAGGAACCGATTTCGATGGAAACACCGATCGGCGACGACGACGATTCGCATCTCGGCGATTTCATCGAAGACAACCACACCCTGGCACCGGCTGATGCGGCCTTGCATGCATCGATGCGCAATGTCGTCAAAGATGTGCTCGACTCGCTCACCCCACGCGAAGCCAAGGTCTTGCGCATGCGTTTCGGCGTGGAAATGTCGACCGATCACACGCTCGAAGAAGTCGGCAAGCAGTTTGACGTCACGCGCGAGCGCATTCGTCAAATAGAAGCCAAAGCGCTGCGCAAGCTGCGTCACCCGTCACGTTCGGATAAGCTCAAGAGCTTCCTCGAAGGGAATTAATAGGTTATAATTGGCGCTGCTTTTTTTCAGCAGCACCGCGTTTTTTTATGCAACTTATCGCGCAAAAAAATCGTTGAAAAAAAATGGGCCTCTAGCTCATGTTGGTTAGAGCAGCGGACTCATAATCCGTTGGTACCGTGTTCGACTCACGGGAGGCCCACCAGAATTTAGTATTAAAAACAAGGGGTTACGTTTATTCGTAGCCCCTTTTTTTATTCTGCGTTCGTCAAAGGTTCAACGGAAGTTCAACCAAGATTTAAAGCACTAATCGGATTCAGTTTTCTTGTTTCCTGCAAATGCTCTGGTGACAGACGGGCGTACCGCATGGTCATGGCCAAACTGTGATGACCAAGGACTTTTTGCAATGCCAGGATGTTCCCGCCGTTCATTATGAAATGGCTGGCGAACGTATGGCGCAGGATATGTGTCATTTGGCCTGCCGGCAGTTTTAGCTCGGTTCGTTTTAATGCATCCCTAAATGCTGAGTAGGCCGTTGTGAATAAGCGTTCATCATTACCGTATTTATCATGGTGTTTTTTTAGTTCTTCTTCGAGCTGTGGCGTGATCGGGACAGCACGTGCTTTACTCGATTTTGTCTGAACGAATTGAATGACTCCGCTACGGGCTTGGGATATCCGTAATGACTCAGCTTCTCCCCACCTGGCGCCCGTTGATAGGCAGACTTTCGTTACCAGGGCGACATGCGGATTTTGCGCCTGGCTTAATTCGGCTAATAGTATTGTTATTTGTTCAGGCGCGAGATATGAAAGCTCTTTTTCCTGGATTTTGAATGCTCGCAGTTTTTGTAATGGATTTTCTTTCTTCCAGTGATCGAGTCGAATTAATTCATTAAATACCGCTCGTAAATATGATTGCTCGCGGTTCATGTTATTGGCAGTCACGCCATCGTTAATACGCTTCGCTCTATATTCAGCGAACTGATCTGCTGTAAAAAGGTCGCTGCGAGGATTTCCCATTGCTGTGCACATTGCCAATAAGCGGCGATATGTATCAGCTCCGGCCCGCAACCCTGAGCCGTGATGACGTTGCCATATATCGACAAGATCGGACAGTGTACGAGCATCTTTTTTTTGCGGTGACCATTCGGGTGTTTCTTGCACTTTTGCCTGAATGTGACGTTCCCAGGCTAGTGCTTCAGCTTTGGTTGGGAAGGTCTTTTTGATTCTCTTTCCACTTCGCCCTCCTGGTTGAATATTGACTTGCCAAGCAGTTTTTGTTTTATTTTGCTTGATTGCCATTATTACGCTTTCTGTGTTCAATCATCAGCTTTTCAAGTCTCTCAGTTTCGTTTGGGGTAAGTTTGTCTTCGTTGTAGCGAATTTGTCCTCCTTGCATGACTGGGAAAACTAAGTTCTCATTTATTCCATGATGCTCTAAATATTTTTGAATATCTGAAAGTGACATTTCGGCAATACTTTTGAATTGTTCATCTGTGAGTTGTGTTAATGGAATATTTAATATGCTTAGAGCAAATTTCGATTTTTGCAAATCTTTTGGTCGATAAAACAAATCCCAACGATTTTGATGTTGAGTTCTGGGATCAATACCGAGTATTGGTGTAATTCTAAGATTAGACGAATTTTTTTCTGTGGTTTGAGCTACTAATGGTTTCTGTTTTTGTGCTGCAATACGTTCAATATTTTCCTTGCGTTCTTCTTCCCGCTCATTCCAAAGTTTTTTTAAATAATCGTATTCTTCAGAAGATGCAATTTTATATGCAGCATCGCTTAGAGGGCTATCCCACCAGTGAGCTAAAGGGCGAGTCCTTTCTGCTGCATACATTCGTTCTTTTTCGTCATTAGTATTTACTTGTGCTTCTTTATATAACGTTTGGGCTAAATTAAGGCTATGAGTGAAATATTGGTGCGCTGCATACGATGTTTCATAAATTCGCTCTGGAAATATTTGTGCAGTGTATGGTGCAATATGACCATTGGCCGCATCGGTAATCCCCGTGCTAAGCCAGAATGCATAATCTGGGAAAAGTTGGGCGAGTGCTTGAAACATATCTGAAGTTATACGCTGATCTCTTGCATAGACTTTTCGCCATCTTTTAGAGTTAATCCCTGTAAAAAATCCAAGCCTTTCCCAAAAGCCATGGCCTCCGATTTGAGGCTGTTGTGCGTCACTTCCTATTGCCGATTTTATTTTATCGATAACCCCCTTTTTTTTGTCGGGCTCCAATTCTCCAGATTGATCGCGAAGTAAAAGTATCACGCGATCTTCAATAGTTGTTGACATAGTATTCCAATAGAGGTTTAATGCCTATATTGTTCATTTGTCCTAAATTAGGATATATGAATTTTCTAGGGTAATGTTATAGCTGAGGGTTGATATTTTGGACGCTTTTTCGAATTTTGTCACCAGACCTGAATTTCCAATACAGGCATTTTCTCATTATCCATCGCCGGTGGTTTCGCGTGAACGTTTTGCTGACATGGTTGGACTTCCACCTGGCGTCATTATTGGCTGGTGCAATAAGGGGCTTGTTCCTCAAGTAAAAATTGGCAAATACACCTTGATTTCCATTGAACTTCTAAGAAAACAATGTTTAGCAAAGGAGTTCGCGTAATGAGTATTTTTATTTTTTATCTTTCCTTTGGCGTAAATCGTTTTTTTTCAGTTGATTCAGGGTGCTTCAAATGAGCAAGATGAAACGCTTAGACGACGATCTCCGCAACCAACGCGGCACGCGCCTGCCCGCCCGCAGCGACAGCGAGGACGGACAGCCGCAGGGCCGGGTTGCGTCGTCTAAAAAACAAGCGTTTGCGCCAAGCGCTGAACCCCTCCAAGCTAATAGAGGGGTACATGAACAAGATTACATCGATCTAGTGTTGGCAGATGGTGCGGTAAAACAAGTTCCAAAGCGTGCGGCATCAAACAGTAAGGTATTTATTGACTGGCTTACGTTCACTGCGAATGTTGATGCTTTTCTTAGATTCAATGGCTATAAAGCTTTTACTGATGATGACATCGCAAGCGCTATCTCACTAATTTTGCATGACATGTTTGGTGATGGTTTTGGGATTAGTAAAAAGAACGGTTTTGGCATGCACTTTCATAAAGAAAGTTTCGTGATTGGTGACAACATGGGAATTTTTTGCATTGGTCATCGTAATAACCGTTTTTTAGTCTCGATTTCAGGTGACGGTTGGTTAAATGCCAATCCGGATGCAGCAGAAAAATTACATAAATTCTTAAATCAACTCAATGACCATGGTGCAGATGTTCGGATTAGTCGCGTAGATATTGCCGCCGACTATTACACCGATGGACCGACACATGACGAATTTGAAGAGGCATATCACCGAGGTGAATTCGTCCGCCAACAGCGCCACATTAATTCAAAAGATGCTTGGCCGAATTACCAAGTGTATGGCTGCATTCATACGAACCGTGGCCTGCAGGCCGGCATAACCGATGCTATTGGAGTTCGTACTTCGGACCTGTATTTGCGTCGCTATGACAAAGGCCGACAGTTAGGTGACCCAAGTTCGCCTTGGGTGCGAGTCGAATTGGAAATCAAAAATAAAGACACGATCATCCCTTTGGATGTGTTGCTGATGCCAGAAACCTTTTTCTGCCAATACCCATGGTTGCGCAATCTTCGGGACAGTACAGCTGAGAAAATGGAAACCAAGCGGCAACGCGCGGAAATTACTGTGGA
Organism: Undibacterium sp. CCC3.4; assembly: GCF_034347425.1. Lineage (GTDB taxonomy): Bacteria > Pseudomonadota > Gammaproteobacteria > Burkholderiales > Burkholderiaceae_D > Undibacterium. Next base: position 134,634 of record NZ_CP133779.1, on the reverse strand, counting down.
AGCGTCCAAAAAAATCATTAAAACGCAATTTGGTAAGTATCTCCGCGTGTTGCGTGGCTTGGTTGATTCAGACGAAGAACTGATCAATCAGCTTCAATCTGATGAGGACGAATGGCCTAAGCGGCTAGCGAAAGTCGCACCACAAATATTTGTGCCTCTGCACAAACAACCAATAAGAAGCAACGTTTTATTTGCGGATGAATTCGCCACATCGGACTACGGCTACACCGATGGTTCTGGCTTTACCAGTAGTCATACACATTAAATTCCAAAAGGAAAAAGCATCATGAAATTTACTTCACAAATCAAAGTACTCGGTATGAAAGCCTCTAAAGGCACTCTTGAAAATGGTAGCGGTTATGACAGCACAAAAATCTATGTCGAGACTGGATTAGATGACAGTAAAGGAAATGCAAAAGGTTTTTCTGCCGTTGAATATTCTTTTGGTATGTCGGATGAATATGCCAAATACAAACATCTGACGTTTCCGTTTATGGCAGAAGCGACACTGGAAATTGTTACGACAGGAAAAATTCAGAAAACTCAGTTGATTGATTTGAAGCCAATTGAGATGGTCAAACAACCGAAAGCGGCCTAATCATGCGGCGCGTTTTCATTGTTCAGGACACAGAAAGCGCGTTGTTTCTATGCCCTCATTTTGGCGATGTGAGTTACACGCAATGGTTTGATGAAGCAGGGCGTTTTGATGATCAGGAGTCTGCTATTGAAACCGCGCATGTTCACTGCACAGAAGGCTTTAGATTGCATTCATTTTTCGAGGAAGACTAATGGCTACAGGCTCTTTGCAAAACGTGATTATTTGCGTTCCGGTGACTAGCGGTGCATCTGTCGCGCCATGCTCAAGCGTTGGCGGCGTGAAGCAAAAACCTGTAATGCAAATCGCCTATGTCATTGATCCAGCAAGCGCAAATTATTTTGACATGGCACTGGAGCCACTTGACCCGGCTTCAGTCGCCACTGTTTTCTCGGTTGGATTTTCTTTTGTGCTGCTATTTTTCCTAGTGGCACGTGGTGCTGGTGTAGTTCTAAATTTAATCCGCAAGGGTTAATAACAAACCGAGTCGGACGGCTTCCGATATTTTTTAATGAAGGAAATTTTATGAAAACTTTTAAAAACAAAATCGCATTGGTTGCAGCTTCCGTTATTGCGATGAGCGCTGGCGTTGCGAATGCTGCTGTTGATTTAACGCCAGTTACTTCGGCGTTCACTGCTGCAGATGTCGTAACAGGTGTGATGGCGGTAGCGGCTGTTCTGGCAGTAATTTATGTATCAATCAAAGCTGCAAAAATCGTTCTTGGCATGCTGCGTGGCGGTTAATACTAGCCCGTATTGATTGACAGGGCACAGCAGAAATGCTCTGCCCTTTTTTATTTTATGGGAGATAAATATGACAGCAACACAACTTTGGTACTTGTTCGTTTTTGCTTGGGGCATTATCTGCGCATGGGCAGTTATTCAAGGCTTGGAAGGGTGATTATGCGTAAGTTACTCATATTGAAATTATGCTTTTTGATCGCCTTATTGCCTTTGAAATCGTGGGCATTAACGGCAAGTGATGCTGCGTACTGGAACATGAATCGGGCGCTATCCGGAACGACACAAACTGCATTGCAGAATCGTGGTTATGTTCCCAATGATCCTCGAACATATTCGACTTTATCAGCTATGTCTGGCTCTGCAGTCAATATTGCATCATCGGCAGCCGGAGCTGTCGCTGGAGCGGGCGCTGTGACATTAGCTGGAATTACAGCGCCGGCCTGGGGATCATTACTTATATTTGCAGCTGCATCTACTGTGGTCGGATATACCGTCAATTTGGCATTGAATGGTTTGGTGAACTGGCTATTTAATTCAAATAAAACTGTCGATGTTATTACGCCTGGTTCGGACACTAACTCAATTCCCGGTACATCTATTGGGATTGGTTCAGTTTGGTGTACTAATAACGGTGGTGGTGGCTGTTCTTCAAGTCCAGATGCCATGGCAAGCCAAGCAATCGCCGATGTGTTGGCTGTTTCCGGTAGCGCGTATATAAATTTGATTTCAAAAACCTGCGCTTTTAGCGGAACTGGTTCCACAATGTACACGTGTTCGACTGTCTATAAATTGAAGACTGGGACCAACGCGAACGGTGCAACTATTTATGTCAATCTTAGTAATGGCGCTGTAGTTTGTCCGAGTGGACAGTATTATCAAGGTTCATCTTGTAAGGCGTTTTCTTATGCTACAGGACAAGTCGCTACAGGTCAGACCATCGGGCAAGCGGCAGGTACTTTAACGGACGTTCAGAAGGCGCAAGCTGTAAATCCTCAGTTGGTCGCTGCATTAGCCAACACACTTTGGCAGCAAGCCGCTTCACAACCTGGATATGCCGGCTTTCCCTATCCTTCAGGTAATCCAATTACTGCTACAGAAGCTCAGACCTGGCAACAAGCAAATCCGTCGCTTTGGCCAACAGTTGGCGATCTGGTTGCACAGCCTCATGCATCAAATGTGATAGATACATGGACGTTGCCATCCAATCCAGCATCGGCCACTTTGCAGCCCACGACTGCACCAAATCCTAATGCAACTAATCCTGCCTCTGCAAATCCATTACAGAACCTTGGCTCTGATCCTGGTGTTGGCGCGCCAACTTTGGAAGCGACTCCTACCGCTCAAATGATTTTAAATCCAATCATGAACTTGTTGCCAGACCTTAAGAGCTATTCGCCGACCATGTCTGCGGGAGTCTGTCCTCGGCCAACGTTAGATCTTTTTGGACATACCCAAACGATGGAGGCGCACTGCACGATTTTGGACAACAACCGTTCGACTATTCATGCCGCGATGGTCTTGGCTTTTTCTTTGCTAGCCCTGTTAATCATTCTTTCTGCGTGAGGTTTATATGTTCGGAATCGTATTAAGTGTTTTCAATACCGCGCTGGCCTGGTTAGTGCGCTCCGTTCTCGTGAAATTTGTCGTTTTCTTTGGGCTGTATTTTATTACGACAGAATTTGTTTCAGTCATCACTAACTTATTACCTTCATCATCTTCGTTGAACGGAGCCCTTTCAAGTATTGCCGCAAATACAGCTTACTTTTTGGATGTATTCGCTTTACAGGCAGGTTTGTCCCTTGTGGTTTCTGCTTACGCCACGCGGTTCCTAATCCGTCGTTTGCCGATAATCGGTTGAGGTTATTTATGCCAATTAATGCCTATACCGGTTTAATGGGATCAGGGAAATCGTTTGAATGTGTGGTGTCAGTAATTCTTCCTGCGTTGTGTGCTGGTCGGCGTGTTGTTACAAACGTCGATGGTATTGATAACGATGCGTGCCGAGCGTATTGCTGCGAAGAATGGGGTGTGGACTTAGACCAGCTAGGGAATGTTTTTCATTGCACCAACGATGACGTAAAAAAATCTACCTTTTTACCGTGTGGATCGGACGAGGAAACTTTTTGCTTGCCTGGAGACATGGTTTGCATTGATGAAGCTTGGCGATTTTGGGGAACCGATTGCAAGCTTTTGAAAGAGCATGCAATATTTTTTCGTGAGCATCGTCACTATGTTGACGAGGTGTCGAAAGTTTCTTGCGATTTAGTGTTGATGGTGCAGGACATTTCTGATTTACATCGGCAGTTAAAAGTAGTGGTTGAGTTGAGTTTTAGAACAACGAAAATCAAGTCTCTCGGATTGAGTAAGATTTATCGGGTGGAAATGTGGGAGGGCTATAAACAGACTGTGAAAAGTCGTGTGTCTGTCGAAAACAAGAAATATGATCCAGCTATTTTTCCTTTGTATTCCTCTTACGTTGGTGGGAATGGCAAGGAATTACAGGTTGATAAACGTCAAAATATTTTGAATTCAAAAAAGCTGTGGGCTATGGCTACCGGAATTATTTTTCTCGGCGGTATTGGGTTATACGGTGTTTTGCATTTTTTTGATGCTTCTCGTTATGAGAAGAAGATCGTTACAAGCATCAAATCAGGCGTTCAAGACGATAAATTGAGTTCTGTTACACCAATCTCTGCAAACGATCATAAAAATGGCTCTCAGGGCGTCTCATCAGTTTGGCGCATTGTCGGAAACTTTCAAGCCGGCGAACGGTTTTATATTGTCATCGCTGATTCCTCGGGACGTATTCGCGTTGAACATCCATCCTCTTTTCAAAATACTGGAATTAGCATGGTGGGTGAAGTTGATGGCGAACGGGTGGCATTATGGTCCGGCGCTCTTGATACTCACTCTGCATTGCAGGAGTTAAAAAAATGAAAAATATTTTTTTCGTCGTTTTGTTGTTGTCGTCTGTTTTATCGTCGGCTCAGGAGGTGCAATCAATTTCTAATCCTGCAAATATTTCTAGGCCGTATGTGCAAACCTCAAAGGTTTCACGTTTTGATTTTCAGTCGATTTGCGTGGCTCAGGTCATTCAACTGATTTATAGCGAAGCGTTAAAAACTCCTTACGTACTTGATCCAGAGATTTTAACTGATGGACGTCTGGTATCTTTTCGCTATGCGAACGACAAGGGAGATTTAAAAATCTTTCTTCAAGTGTTTCTTGAATCGCTAGGCTATTCACTGGAATCTCATAGCGGAATTGATTTTGTGGCGAAGCGCAAGGTTGATGAAAAGGCAGAAATTGAGCCAGATACGTTCGTATATCGTCCTAAATTCCGCGAGGTTACCTATCTCGCACGCTTGTTATCGCCTTTGTTTAAAGGCTCTTTTTCGGTTAATCATGCAATCGCAGCGCCGGACGGAGGCAAAGTACAAACAAGTGTTCCGAGTGGTTCTGCAGCTTCGCTGATTGATCAGAGCGGCATTGATATTCTTATGTTTTCAGGACCGGGAAAAGAGATTGAAAGACTGAAAAAACTTCTTCCACAAGTTGATTTTGTAACCGGTGAAGTTTTAGTTCGTAGCGTGGTTTATGAGGTCAGTACAAGTGAAAAAGACGGTTCTGCATTTGGTCTTCTCACAAATATTTTAGGCGGAAAATTAAATATTGGTATTGGTGCCGCGATGAATACAGGAAACTTCGTACAGTTTAAAAATGCTACGCTTGATGTGATCTATTCAGCGCTCTCTAGTGACAGCAGGTTTAAAGTTGTTTCTTCGCCGTCTCTTCGAATTCGCTCGGGTTCAAAAGGTACCTTTTCGGTAGGCCAAGATGTACCAGTTCTGGGTGCAATTTCTTATCCTACTGGTGCAGGGCAGGCTGTCCAATCTGTCGAATATCGGTCATCGGGCGTGTTATTTGATATTCAGCCAGTTGTGCATGAATCTGTCATCGATCTGAATATAGATCAACAACTCTCGAATTTCGTTACGACAACGACCGGCGTAAATAACTCGCCTACGCTGATCAAGCGTGCGCTAAAGACCACTGTATCAATGCAAGATGGTGATTTGATTATCCTGGGCGGTTTGACAGAAAATAAAGAGAGCGGCACACATGATGGTTTGTCATTTTTACCTAAATTTATGCATACGAAAGGCACTGATAATAGCCGTTCGGAAATTTTATTAATTTTGCAAATACAGCAGTTGTAGTAAATTTAAATTAAAGGAGTGTATTGTGGTTATTGCCAGTAATGATAAAGAATTGGAAGATACTCAAAAACTTACGGATGACGGCATGGAATGTAGCTTGTGCGGTGGAACAGGAGGTTGGCCGGGGTTGAGTGGCTGGGTCGAATGCAAACCATGCAAGGGCTTAGGCGTGTCGTCCGTGCCTGTGACAATGCCAGCCGCAAACAAATAGTCGATCAATGAAGGGGGGCTTTGATTTTCACTGTTCGAGTATTTTATGGTGACAGTCAAACTCAGTAAAAATAATTCCATGAGGAATAATGCATTACTCCGTGAAATCTTGCATTATGTGCAATAATTGGTTTTCGGTTTATGTGTAGGATCGTGAATGCCTTGCCTTTTCAGGCGGCATTTTTAACTTTTTGGGAGAGCACTGATGGACGTAGCACGTTGTACGTTGGATGATGTGGTTTATCAAGCAACTCGTTTTTCCATATTGCTGCCGAGCGATCTTGCTCAAAAGCGTAAATTCTTGGTTTGCCCTAATTGTGGTGGACCTTCATTTTTTCGTAAAGCGTCGCGAAGCGGTCAAGCGGCGTGTTTTGGAGCTCGACCTCACGAAATCGGATGCTCATTAGCGGCCCCTGAATACGAAAAAAGTGATGACGGGCAGGGTGATGATCAAGACACTGTTGATAACCCTGGTCAACGTATAGTGGTTGATTTTAATTTTGGAGCTCTGGAGAATGACAGGCATAACGACCCAGATGCCATTGGAAATCCGAGCGGCCGTGGCGGGCGATATGTTGGTGGCGGGGCTCGACCAGATGCTACTATGCACAGGCGTCTTAGTACAATTCTTCGCAATCTTGTCGTATCTGAACAGTTCAGAACTTCACAGCAGATTTTGGAAATTTCGGGTGTTGGGGAGTTCAGTGTCGCAGACTTTTTTGTTCCGTTCGCATCAATCATGTCAGAGCATGACGGCAAATATCGCGGCTACTGGGGAATGATTTCGGACGCGCGCATGGGACAAAATGGTTCGTTGTGGCTCAATTCCGGTGGTAAAGGCGACGTGAGTCTTGTAATTGGCGAAGCACTTGTTAATCAAGCTTACGAACGATTTAACCTTGGCGATGAGGAAGACATTGCCGGCGCGTATGCGTTGGTTTTTGGCACATTGCGTATGTCCCAGAATGGGAAAAAGTATGTCGAGGTTGAAAATCTTGGCTTCTTTACGCTTCGGTTGGAGTAACTGTGTAAAATTTACTAGGATTTTCATGAGGTCGTGTTTTTGCTTTATTTGGGCCGCCATTGCTGCGTATATTGACGATGCTGTCAATATCAAGTATTATTGAATCAACACAGTCGCCACACGTCTTCTCCAACGGGGAAGGTCCTTCGAAAGAGGGCGTGCAAAAGGCGACTTTTCTATTCCAGGACGCCAATTGGCAACATTTTCCAAGACTGCGAAACCCCCAGCCGCTTTGCTAGCGAAGCTAATTGCGCAGAAGCTGGCCGTTGCAGACACTAAGCTTGCTGAGCAGTACATCACTTTTGTTGGTCATTACAGGCTCAAAGGTTACTGGTTCCATTTCGTTGATCCGATTTCCAATGAGTTTAAGGCCAACACGACCTTTGAGATGATTCGCGACCGGTATGAATTCGATCGCGAAATTCGAGCCTTTATTCTTGAAGCCGTTGAACGGTTGGAGGTTGCTATCCGTAGCTCGTTGTGCAATTTTTTAAGTCTTAAGCATACGCCTCACTGGTACTTAGACACTTCCTTGTTCAAACCAGGTCGAAAATTTGGTGTCGGACAAATGCTGTCCAAGATTGAAAGTGAGGTTGCTAGATCAGGGGACAAGCGGTTCATCAAGGCTTACTATGATGAGTATGATGATCCATATTTGCCTCCTAGTTGGGCAATGAGTGAATGCGTAACGCTAGGGATGTGGTCGAAAACTTATCAAATGTTGCGAGATGCAAGTGATAAGAAATCTATTTCGGCGAAATTTGGTATTGGACAAGTCGAGGTCTTTGAAAGCTGGCTGCACACATTAACAGTATTGCGCAACATGGCCGCTCATCATGATAGGTTCTTGGGGCAGAAACTCGGTGTTGGGCCAACGAATCTTAAAGCTAAGAGTATCAAATTTTCGGACAATAAGTCGGTATATGCAGCCCTTACAGTTGTGCATGTGTTGCTTGATTCGATTGATTTCAATACGACGTTTCGCCAACGTCTCGTTGATCTGAAGGTTAAGTACGGGATGGGGCTGATGCAAGAACTGGGTTTTCCGAACAACTGGCCGACTGGTGCCGTTGGCTGGTAGTGGGGCGGAGCTAGTGAGTAGTATGTAGGGTCAACGAAGGTTCAACCGCATTGTTATATAACACCTGTGCAATGGTAGATGATGTGCGCTAAATCATTGTTTAGTAATGTATAGTTAAGTATTGTAGCGCAATGGTAAGGACTCATAATCCGTTGGTACCGTGTTCGACTCACGGGAGGCCCACCAGAATTTTAGTCATTGAATCAAGCCCTTACGAGAAATCGTCGGGGCTTTTTTCATTTTTGCGCACCCTGAAATCGGTGGGTCAGTTTTAGATGTAAATTAACAGTCTCGCTTCAACTGTTTCTTCAGTACGCTCTTGCCGTGAGCATCCATGCCGTGAAACTGGAAAACAGATTTTGCTAAATCCATGCCGATTGTTGTAACCTTCATGGTGATGCCTCCCTCGGTTCAATAAAGTGGCCCCCTAAGTCCAGACAATTATTCAAAGAGTTTAAGATAGTGCCTGTTTCTGCCACAGCTGCGCGGCGCTGCCCCGTTATTCGCACTACATCACTACCGTGCTTTTCTTTTCTAGCTTTTTTGAATCAGGCAGTTCAGTACCAAATTTGTTTACGATCTTGGCACCGCCGCCCACGCCTGAGCCATACACGGTTTCCGGCGTTTGATAACCCAATGATTGATGTTTACGCTCAGCGTTGTAGAACATAAAATAGTTCGCCAAGCCGATCACCAATTCCGGCATACTTTCATGCTTTTTCAAATACACTTCTTCATATTTCACACTGCGCCATAAGCGCTCAACAAAAATATTATCCAGCGCCCGACCGCGACCGTCCATACTGATTTTGATGCCGTTTCTAAGCAGCAGCCCAGTAAAGGCCTGGCTGGTAAACTGCGCACCCTGATCGGTATTAAAAATCTCCGGCGTTCCATACCATTTTATGGCTTCTTCCAAGCAGTCCACGCAAAACCCCGCATCCATCGTGTTCGACAACCGCCAGGACAGCAGCTTCCGGCTGTACCAGTCAACGATCGCCACCAGATACACAAAACCCCGCGGCAGCCTGATGAATGTGATGTCTGTACTCCAGACCATATTTGGTCGAGTGACGTCGATACCTCTCAGTAAGTACGGGTAAATCTTGTTCTGCGGATGCGCTTTACTGGTGTTGGGGCCTGGGGCCATACCTGCCAATCCCAGTTGCTGCATCAGCCTCTGTACGCGCTTTCGGTTCACTGTATGGCCACAGTCTCGCAAGTAATGCGTCATGCGTCGCGTGCCGTAAAATGGATGTCTGGTGTATTCCTCGTCAAGCAATTGCAACAGCAAACTATCAAACGGATTGATCTCTTCCTGCAAGCGCTTTTTCTTGTCGTACACGACCGAGCGCGTGACTGAAACGAGACGGCATTGTGTGGCGATTGAAAGGGCAGAGAGCGGCTCTACCCACTGCAATCGTACCGTTACAGGCTGATCCCTGACTTTTTTTTAAGCCAATCGAGTTCCATATTCAGTTGCCCAATTTTGGCATAGAGACGGTCTGGGTCGTTCTGTGTGCTGGCCGGTTTCGGACCGCGTTTACCTTCAAACAGACTGCCTGCATTTTCCAGTAATTCTTTCTTCCACTGGCTGACCTGCGTCGGATGCACCCCGAACTCTTGGGCGATCTGATTGATCGTCTTTTCGCCTTTGATCGCCTCAACTGCCACCTTGGCTTTTTGTGCGCCGCTAAATATTTTTCTCTTATTTTCACTCATGGTCTGCCTCGTCTCTTTTCGACAGACACTAGTTTAAACTGTTGTCCGGATATGTGGATCCACTATACAAGTGCTTGTGTAACATCTACACGTTGGTGCATCTGATGCCGTTTCGGGTGGGGGCGTCCATCCCATTGCTTACCGACTTTCTACGCCGTCGACAACTTGACGCTACCTCTCAAAGCATGGGGGAATGGCGAGTCTTGGACTGGCCATCCAGCGGATCAAGCGTTGCGGGCATCTACAAGTCACCTTAAACCCTATTTAAATGTAGGGTTTCGGGATACTTGATCTTGACGCAAAATCCTCGCGTATCTACAATAAGTATCCTAATGCCCTACTTAAAGATCGGGTTGTAGGTAACTTATGAAAAAAATGGAGCTATTCCGCAAGCTGTCCGAGCTCGATGGACGGGGGGTGTATGTCCTGGCGCGTCGAGACATCGAGAAGCTTTTTCCCGAGGAGGGCGAGAAGGCGCTCGAAAAGTCCTTGCAGCGCATGGTCGCCGATGGGCTGCTGCAGCGCGTGGCCAAAGGCCTCTACGTCAACCCGGCGGCGAGGAGCAAGAACCGCTGGATTGCCGAGGAGATCGCGAAGGCGCTCCGGCCAGGCAGCCTGTCGTATGTGAGCTTGGAGTCGATCCTCTCAGAATACGGCGTGATCTCGCAGATCCCGGTCAGCCGAATGACGGTGATGACAAAGGGAAAGAGCGGCAAGGTCGAGACGCCCTACGGGACGATCGAGTTCACCCACACCAAGCGCGGCGCGGCGGAGATCGTCAAGCACACGCTGACGGCCAAAGGGCGCCCATTGCGTATCGCCACTAAGCAGGCGGCGGTCCGAGACCTCTTGCGCGTGGGCCGCAACGCCAACATGATCGATCGAAGCGCGCTAGACGACGAGGGAGCAGAGGGATGAGCTCGGACAAACAAGACTTCCACGAAATGGTGGATAGGGCGATGTCCAACCCGGCCCTGTCGGCCATGCGCCCAGTGGTGGAGAAGGAGCTGCTGCACTACCAGATTTTCCAAGCGCTCGACGCCGAGGGGCTGCTCCGTAACCTGGTCTTCCAAGGCGGGACCTCGCTGCGGCTATGCCGCGGGTCGGATCGATTCAGTGAGGACCTCGATTTCGTCGGCGGCCGCGATTTCTCAGCGGCCAGCATGCAGCGGATCAAGGAGTGCGTGGAACAGCGCATCGGTGCGCGCTTCGGCCTCAAAGTGATGGTGAACAACAAGCCCGCCAAGGTCGGCGAGGATGGTGTCAAGCATGTGCGCGTCGACAAGTGGTGGATCTCGATCGAGACCTCTCCCGAGAACCCAGCGATGCCGCGCCAAAAGATCAAATTGGAGATCACGAACATCCCGGCGCATACGCGCGAGCTGACCCCGCTGCGGGCGAACTACGAGTTCCTCAACGGCATGTCGACGGTGCTGGTGAACGCCGAGTCGCTCGATGAGATCATGGCGGATAAGGTGCTCGCCTTCCCGACCTCGCTTCTGGACAACGCCGGACAGCCGGTAGGGTCTGACTCGGCCAAGATCCGCCACCGCGACATTTGGGATCTGGCCTGGATGGCGACGCGCGGCGCGAAGCTGGTGCCGGGACTGGTGGCCGCGAAGATCGGAGACTACGGTGTCGTGAACTATCCGGGATTGCTCGACTACGCGATCAAACAGCTGCCGGAGATCGTCAACAGCCGCGAGTTCAAGGCCCAGATGAGCCGCTTCGTCGATTCGGCGACGGTGGCGAAGACCTTGGACACGGAGAGCTACATCGGCTACCTGGCGATGGAGGTCGGCGGCCTGTTCACGCAGATGAAGGCGGCGCTCGGCAACACGCCGATCGAGCAGCTGGCCGCATCCTACGCCGCCAAGGAGAAGCCTAAGGTCAAGCCCAAGCGCAAGTAAGATGGTTCGCCGAAAGGTCCAGGCCTTCGAGCTTGCAGCGGTAGGAACCTTGCCGAGCGTGCTTTTGATGAGGCTTTTACCGGCGCAATCACGCTTTGATCATGTCCGGCTTTTTTGAGTATGTAAATCTGGTGTCATTCGTCTTGGGGTAAGATGTGTATGTGTCATTTCGGCTAACTTTGACTTGAAGGTCTGGAAGGCTGGATGCTGCTGTATCTTCCCATCCATCGCTATTAATCTTCAGTTGCACTTCATATTTGAACTCGCGGTTTATTGTTTGATTGTGTGTGCTAAAAGTTTAATTTCATCTTTGTTTTGAAATTCTGCATTCCAGTTTTTTTGACTGTACAGATACTGCGGGAATTCTTGTTCTAATGACGTTTCTCGCTTTAAGAGTCGTTTTGTTAAATTTGCGAGATCGCCTAAATCAGCCGTTCCATGCACCTCGATCGGAACGCAGATGCTGACGAAACGCGACCAATTTGTCCATTTTGTCGATATTTGTGGCGCAATGAAAATCCCGTTGTTCGGATCACGAGCGATGCGAATTTCGCTCGCACGCAAAGACTCAAAATAAGCATCATTTGTTTTGCGCTCAGTCGTGTACGAAACGATTTTTTTTCGTGATTTGCCGATTTTTCGATAGTTCGGCAAGCTATCAGCCATGAAATCCAGCATACTTGGACTTTCCAAGTGCTCACACTCTGCGCGAGCTATTTCTTCTACTCGTTCGTTATAAACAAAACGAGGATGAGTCCACGCAACATTGACGCGGTAATCGTTTAATATAAATACAACATCGTCCCACCAGGAAAATTTTTGGGAATTTTCCGTATCGTAAAGATGCCGAACAATTATTCCTTCTTCAAAATGACTTCGGCGAGAATTTCTATGGTAGAGCTTAGCGAGTCGTTTTAACTGTTCTTGATGTTTATTTTTCATGGCTTCTTGGCTCTTGATTATTTTCGAAATTTATAAGGATTTTGTCTATTTATGCTTACCTTTGCCTAAGGTTTTTATACGTAGAAAATATAATCTTGCAGGTTTTTTCATCTTAACTTACTTTGCCGAGGCGATTTGAGTCTGATCGGCAAGCTTGCTTGGCGATTCAGCATCAGCGGTCGTAAACGCAACGCGTGTCTTGGTGACATTTTCCGCAGACGCATGTTGATTGATTGTAAGCGCTCCACCATCAACAACCTATTCAAGCAACGGTTTCACTGGCTAAATCGTGCTTATGCAAATTCCACGGCAACAGCGCCTCCACCTCATCCACCGTCTTCGTCAGCGGCAAGCTGCGTATGACTCGTCGCAACCATGTGTACGGCTCCAGTCCACATGCTTTGGCCGTTTCTATCAAGGAGTAAATAAGCGCACTGGCGTGCGCGCCGGCTGCGCTGTCACTGAACAACCACGCTTTGCGTCCAATTACAAACGGCCGAATCGCATTTTCGACACGGTTATTATCAATCGGCAGGTCGCCGCGCTCGGTGTACCGTTCCAGCATGGGCCAGTATTTTTCCATGTACGCCAAGGCTTTGCCCAGCACACTTTGCGGCGTCACCGTCGGCAGCGTCACTTCCATCCAGTTCTTCAGTGCTGCCAGCGCAGGAACACTCAAGTTTTGACGGGCGCACAGTCTGGTCGCATCGTCGGCATCCCGATATTGACTTTCGATGGCATACAGTTTGCCGATCAGAGCGACCGCTTCGTCGGCACGTCCACGCTTGCCTTTGGCTTGCACTCGTACCGCTTCGACGAAGCGGCGGCGAACGTGTGCAAAGCACACCAAGTGCTCAATACCTTCCGTCTTCGCCAGTTGGGTATAGCCGGTGTACCCATCGGTCATCAAATAGCCTTGATAACCGTCGAGCAGTCGCGTCGGCACCTCCGCGCTGCGGCTGGGGTCGTAATCGAACAGTACCATCGGCTTGCCAGGCGGTCCGCCTGTCTGCACCCACATGTAGCTCTGACTCGTGGCTGTGCGATTGGCTTCCTTGAGCACTTGTACCACCGTTTCATCCATGTGGATGACGCCGCTATCAAACAAGGCGTCACGCACCAGATTATGCAAGGGTTGCAGCAAGCGGGCCGTACCGATGACCCAGCGTGCCAGCGTTTGGCGTGGAACCGGTACGCCGTGTCGCGCCAACACTTTCTCAAAGCGTGCCAGCGGCAAGCCATCGACATATTTGGTCGTCAAGAGCATGGCGAGGAAGTCGGCACTGGCATTACTTTTTGGAAGCGGTTGTGGTGGCAAGGCTGCGGTCACCGGCGCGTGCGTACTGCCAGGGCAGCCGTAGCGTTTGCGAATATGACGCAGCACACGCACCTGCATCGGCACGATGTCGAGTTGCTCGCTGATGTCTGCGCCGATTTCCACCATCGGTGTACCGCATGGGCACGTACGTTCGTGTGCCGGTATGTCATGCAGCACGTCGACCCGTTTCAACGCGGGCGACAAGGGGCTGCGTTTGCCACGTCCCGGTGTTTTGCCTGGCTTGTTGTCGGCGCTTTCCTCGGCCGACGTTGCGGCTGGCAGATCGGCGAGATTCTGCGCTGGTGTCGTCGCTTGCGCCAATGTGTCGGCCTCGTCGAACAATCGGCTTTGGGCATCACTCTGTTCCGAGCTGGCTCCGAACATGCGATGCCGTGCCAGCACGGATTGTTCGATCATGCGCAAGAGGTAGTTGTTCGCTTCACGCATGGCGACTTCCATCGCCGTTTGCGTCGCGACTTGTATGGCGTCCTGCATGGCCTGCATCGCTTGCTGTTCGATCGCGCCGATACGCGCTTGCTGTGCCTGTAGCAAGGATTTAAGTTCAGCGATATTGTCAGGCAAAACTGCCGGCAGAACGAACTTGGGAAGTTCAATCTGCGGCGGTGTGATAGGCGATTTGAAGGGGGTAAAAGACATACGTCATTTTACCAAATCCGCCTATGAAACAGAAGTAAAATTCAAGGTTTGATGCGGCTGATTTCGCCATAAATCGAAGCCTTCGAGCAGCCATTCAAATTCCTGCGTACTGAGTGTTTGCGTCATCGAATCGCCCGCCTTTGGCCAAGTGAATTTGTCCTTCTCCAAGCGCTTCAACCACAGACAAAACCCATTGCGATGCCAGTAGAGTACTTTGATTTTATTCCGATGACGGTTGATAAAGACGTACAAGGCGCTGGCGAAAGGACTGAGTTCGAGTTCCTGTTCGACCAACACTGACAGGCCGTCGATGGACTTTCTGAAGTCAACCGGGGTGCGGCACAAATAGACCTGATCGATACGGCAGCCGGCATGCATCAGCGGACTCCCGGCATGACGTGCAACAAACTCACCAACCATTCTGGCGATGGCAGTGCAGCGATCTCGAGACGAATGGCCGATGGCAGTATCAGCACGCATGGTGTGTGACGCGCTGATTCGCCTTCGGCTACGCGCACTTACACAAACGAGGAGCATGGTTTGGACGGGCCTGCTGCCAGCTTTTTGGACTTGCGCTGCCAGTAGTAGATGGCGGCGACCGAGATGCCTTCGCGTCGGGCATAGGCGCTGGCAGAAATGGCTTCACGCTCAAGTTCGGCCGCATGATTCATCCAGAATTGCTGGTCCATGATGGTCTTCATCGTTGTCGCTCCAAAAAAAATTAAGGTGTGACAAGGATGTGGGAAATGGGCTTAGGCGGCAAGTCTGGGGTTTATGGAGCACTTACTTTATATTGCACGGTGAATGGTAAAGTTTCGTACAAGCATATTAATTGTGGGTAACTTGATGGTTTATGAAACATTCAGGCTAGGGAAGCGCAGATTTAATCCAAGTGGTTTGCCCGCCGCCACTGAGGCGCACTTGCGTCGCCTTTTACCGTCAATAGCTCGCTATTGACAGCAAAAGACGCCTTGCATTGCCTCCTCATTGGCAACGGACAATTCCACAGCGATTAATCCGCGCTTCCCTAGCGGCTTACGCTTGTGTCATATCAGTTAATAAGAGTAATAAGGTTTTTTTGCAATAAAATATTCAACAAACTGCCATGACGTATCGTTGCGCGCTAGCGTGATTTGCTCAGTATATATATCCGACGAATTTTGAAATATCGTCGCAAAAACAACTATAAGATACTCACCTGCTGGGATGTTTGGTAATTTTTTAAAGCCGCCATCAATTCCTTGAAACACTCTTTCCCTTACCAATCCTAAAGCACCTCGTTCCGTACTGATTCTCTGATTAAAAGCACTTCCGGAATATCTAGTCTTGAGGGCTGCAGCCCCTTGGGCATAGATAGCCTCAATTCGCTGCGATGCAACGCTAGGTGGTGTATCTAATTGCGATAATAGAAATTCAGCTTTTTTTTGTGCGGCAGACCTATCGGTTTCATTAACAAAAAAAATAAATTCCGATTGCTCTGGAGTCTTTAACGATGAACTGACTTGGGCGATGGCTGACTTAGTTGTCAATGTCAAAATGGAAGCAAACGCAAACTGTCCGAAACTTCTACGATTTTGTGTCATCTATTTCTCCATTAATTTATATAAATTAAGAATCAGGTAAAACGACCGATCATTTATCATTTATCTTTTTTCAAACGGCTGATCACCTCATTCGGATTGGGCAAACTCAAAATAATATCGAAATTTTTATTGGTTGGAATATATAAAATATTTTCCTCTGTTATAGACACAAATACTGAACGGCCATTTTTCAATTCAAACCAACCAGCTTGATATCCTGGCAAACCGATACCATTTGTACGAGAGGAAATACTGCCTGCCTGTAAATTTTTTAGCTGAATTGTGCGAATATCAGCGCCTATATCGTGGCGATTAACGCGTGTAGTATAAAAAGCTGTTTTTACAACAATTTCATTCGCATTAATTTCAATCTGTCGCCTTGAAAAAGCCGTCCAAGATATCAACGCAAAGGGTAATAAAGCAATAATTAAAATTGTAGTAAGGATGCCGGCGCTAGTGCTCGTTTTTGAGAATGCAACAGCGATTCCCAACACTCCTACAGGTGTCAAAAAAGCTAGAATAAAAAAAGTGATTGCTGCTTTTAAACTAGGGGGAGATAAAATAAAAACTTCACTCATAATTACCTCTTTATATGTTTAAGCTAGGTGGTTGACAGTCCGGCCGCACGTATAGATAGTTGCTTCATTGCATCCAATACATGCGTTCGTGTTGAACTTGGTATTTTAATAATATTGAGTTCTTCTGCTGCTGAAATAAAAGCATCAATTTCATCTCTAATAAGTTGTCTGTTTGCCTCCAAAACAAAAGCGTCTTGTTTCAATAATTTCGCAATTCTGGCAGTTTCCTGTGCATTAACTAATCTTGTTGGATCGAGGGCTAACATTCGCTTGCCAATCAAAACTCTTTCTGCAAACTCTCTATCAGTTTGCATTTGTCTGGCTGATTGAGGTGTTTTTGCAGTAATTACACCGCTTTGTGGGGGGCCTGCAAAAAGCGGCCATTGATCGCCGGCATTGCGAGAGTGTCCACCTCCAACTGTAATCGCAACGCTGACGGCAACGGAAATATAAACACCGGCTAAAATCGCCACAGTTATCGATGTGGCAACAGAAATATAAGCAACGACAATAGCGGCTATAGCGACAGGAATAGCCACTACAGCCGCTTGGTCACTATTAGGTGCAACTTGACTATAGATATATTGGAGTTCATTTTGTTTTAATCGCTTTTGAAATTGCGCACCGTCTGTGGCTGTTGTAAGTCGTCTTGTATATTCAGTATTTGTTGCATCACCCCTAAGCGCTTGGATTGCCCTTTCTTTTAGTGCTGATGGGGGCCGTGCGCTTACTACGCCTAAAGAAGTAAGCATAGATAAAAATTGTTTATAGTCTCCTTGGATGGCACTACTCAAGACATCATCGTTACATAGTGCTGTCAACATCTTAACTTCTTGATCTTGAGAAGCGAGTATATTTCTAGGAATTCCTCTTGACTCCAGATAGCTACCTGGATCGCGTTTGAATAATGCTTTTTCTTCAGGGTCTGTGAGAATTCGTTCCCAGAGGGAACCAAGCGATGATAAATCATTCCATAAACCTGTCGGTATATTTGCTTCAGACAAAGAAAGCCGTAAAGCTTCATGTGGCAACGTGAGTGGTCGTGGCAGAATACTTACAGGTGTTCCGTACAGGCTCGTGCCTGTTCCCAACTTCGGAACCCCAAGTGAACCAAGAGCAATTCCGAGAAAATATCGACGTTTCATTTTCTCCTCCGAGTTAGTCAACGATTGCAATTGGGAACACAGATTTTTCCGCATTGCGCATAGCTATTTTTAGCGAAAATCGACTCAGGACATCCGGCAAAAACTCCGTATAACGCGCTTTCAATGTTTCACGGACACGAGTATGAAGATGCATGATTGCACACGCTTGGCAAATGTGATGTACTTGGCTCAAGCCCTCGTCAACTTCTTCGTCAAATAGTTTTTTCATTATTTTTGTAGGGCCATCCAGATGTATCCAAATTTTTAAAAAATCATCAAGAGCTTCATTAAACATTTTATCCATCGTTTTTTCTCCAAGAGTACCAAGCTTCATCTCGGGTATATGTTCAAACGTTAGTCCACAGCATGCCGCTAATTGGTCATGTGGAGTTACAACAAGATTATGAAATATTTGCGAACATCCATCAGGAACATCGATGCCAATGGGGGCCCCTCTTTGTTCATAGTCGTCATGAAACGGCATCCAGCTATTGCATTGCAAGGTGAATAGTAATGGCTTATCTTGTAATAATTTCTTGAGCACCACGCTATTTGCCGCTCGCTCGTAACAATTGCTCTTCTCTGAGTCGCGCTCGACGGTAACAAGCGTAAAAACTCCTGACTCTACAAGTACTTGCGCTGCATTTTCTATACTTTCAAACGGCACCCACTTTTGATGGTCAGATCCCGTACTAATATTGATCTCATTGATTCCACTCGCAACGAGCTTCTGAACGGTTCTTTTAGCGGTGCCAATTGTTTTCCCCCAAAATCCGTTAGTGACGCAACGCGTCATTAGCCCAAGACTATTGGCGTATTTAATTGCCGAATACAGGTCATCTTTCAAAAGGAATGTTTCCCCACCGCTAAAAACAATGAGTTTAAGTGCAGGGAAAGTTCGATATGCTTCCTCTATGCGCTTATTGATTACGTCAAGGGATAGACGTTTTTCTATTTTTGGATTCGATTCAAAGCAGCACTGACGGCACTCAGCATTGCACCGGTATGTTGTCAGGATCGTTAACGTGTCTGGAAAAATATGACGAATACGCTGATTCATGAATAAAGAAATTGTCATTATATTTTTCCTTGAACATTTTTAGTTTGTCACTGTTTCTTTACATAAAATAATAAGATTTGCTGGAAATACGAGTTCTCCGAATTCCATTACGGTACAACTGGAGATGTGGAAATAAAGCGGATAGTGATGCAAGTTCTGGTCATCATATTGCAGCCAATAAATTTCAGATTTTCTGTTATTTTTTATCGATGTTAAAAAAATTTTTTCTTTTAACAAAACCAAAAAAATTATTGGCATATGGCAATTGGCATTGCATCGTTTTAATTTGTTGAATAATGCGACTTACCTCCTCTTGGTAATACTTTGTTTCCGTATGCGGTAGAAGCACAATCTGCTCGGAAATAAGGCTTTTCGTCTTTTTGAAAACCATATCCTTGTCATTAATAGTTACGGTCAAATATTCGTCTGCCGATAACGAGTTTCCTTTGCAACCAAAAAGGAGTGCAAGAGACACGACTATAAAGAGATTTTTCACCGGCATATTTAGCAGAAATTCCGTCTTGAATTGTGCGCACACGCTTTCCATATCACCTGAAAAAAGTTCAAGCTAAAGGTGAGATTTTTTTATATTTCCAAGTCTAATTTCCGACCACTTGTAGAGGATGGTTCTTTTTAAGTCGCTGTTATTTATCAAGGGAAGTGCGGGTAAATTTTTGCGTCTCCCGATATAAGGCGTTACGAACAAAATATTCAAACGAGGGAGTAAACTTTTTTTACGAATCTACTGATGGTCCTCGTATTATTTCCTTAACTCTTTCACAAGAGATGGCCTAATCTCAGATGTTATTTTTTACTGGAATTTTTCACAAAGTTATCCATCTACTCCTGAAAACATGCTGCTCCCAATCTATTCGGTGAGATGTTGAGTACATTAGGCTGGAGCGGCCTTCAATTGTAAAAAATGACATCCTTCGAAAAATCATTCCGCAATGTCCGCTTCTTCTGAACAAAATAGTTGGACTCAGAGCGAATATTTTTATAACGGATAGCTACTGAAAATAAGAGCCACAATAACAGTAAGTGTGCTGGGGATCTATGGGACAAATACGAAAATAGAGGGTGTAAATAATTTTGTGTAAATCGTCATTTTGCAGGAAACTATAGTGGATCCACATATCCGGACAACAGTTTAAACTAGTGTCTGTCGAAAAGAGACGAGGCAGACCATGAGTGAAAATAAGAGAAAAATATTTAGCGGCGCACAAAAAGCCAAGGTGGCAGTTGAGGCGATCAAAGGCGAAAAGACGATCAATCAGATCGCCCAAGAGTTCGGGGTGCATCCGACGCAGGTCAGCCAGTGGAAGAAAGAATTACTGGAAAATGCAGGCAGTCTGTTTGAAGGTAAACGCGGTCCGAAACCGGCCAGCACACAGAACGACCCAGACCGTCTCTATGCCAAAATTGGGCAACTGAATATGGAACTCGATTGGCTTAAAAAAAAGTCAGGGATCAGCCTGTAACGGTACGATTGCAGTGGGTAGAGCCGCTCTCTGCCCTTTCAATCGCCACACAATGCCGTCTCGTTTCAGTCACGCGCTCGGTCGTGTACGACAAGAAAAAGCGCTTGCAGGAAGAGATCAATCCGTTTGATAGTTTGCTGTTGCAATTGCTTGACGAGGAATACACCAGACATCCATTTTACGGCACGCGACGCATGACGCATTACTTGCGAGACTGTGGCCATACAGTGAACCGAAAGCGCGTACAGAGGCTGATGCAGCAACTGGGATTGGCAGGTATGGCCCCAGGCCCCAACACCAGTAAAGCGCATCCGCAGAACAAGATTTACCCGTACTTACTGAGAGGTATCGACGTCACTCGACCAAATATGGTCTGGAGTACAGACATCACATTCATCAGGCTGCCGCGGGGTTTTGTCTATCTGGTGGCGATCGTTGACTGGTACAGCCGGAAGGTGCTGTCCTGGCGGTTGTCGAACACGATGGATGCGGGGTT
Organism: Undibacterium sp. CCC3.4; assembly: GCF_034347425.1. Lineage (GTDB taxonomy): Bacteria > Pseudomonadota > Gammaproteobacteria > Burkholderiales > Burkholderiaceae_D > Undibacterium. The sequence goes on along the minus strand of NZ_CP133779.1, from coordinate 113,868 downwards.
TTGCGTGGACTGCTTGGAAGAAGCCATAAAATGGTATGGAACGCCGGAGATTTTTAATACCGATCAGGGTGCGCAGTTTACCAGCCAGGCCTTTACTGGGCTGCTGCTTAGAAACGGCATCAAAATCAGTATGGACGGTCGCGGTCGGGCGCTGGATAATATTTTTGTTGAGCGCTTATGGCGCAGTGTGAAATATGAAGAAGTGTATTTGAAAAAGCATGAAAGTATGCCGGAATTGGTGATCGGCTTGGCGAACTATTTTATGTTCTACAACGCTGAGCGTAAACATCAATCATTGGGTTATCAAACGCCGGAAACCGTGTATGGCTCAGGCGTGGGCGGCGGTGCCAAGATCGTAAACAAATTTGGTACTGAACTGCCTGATTCAAAAATGATAGAAAAGAAAAGCACGGTAGTGATGTAGTGCGAATAACGGGGCAGCGCCGCGCAGCTGTGGCAGAAACAGGCACTATCTTAAACTCTTTGAATAATTGTCTGGACTTAGGGGGCCACTTTAAACTATGCAATAGTAAGGAGTGATGGTGACTGTAAGAAAAACACTAGAAAAAAGTCTTTTTCCAACAAGTTCATCAAAAATCTGACTAGGGTTTCAAACCCTAGTCAGATTTTTGATGAAAATTGAAAAATTTTCCGCGCAGATTGCCATATCCGCAGAATGTGCTGGGCCTTGACAAGATAAATCGTTCTGAATCTACCGACGTTCACAAGCCCTATAGGTATTTTATTGCTATTAGGGTAATATTATCCTCAACATAAAATGACAGCGATGCCGGGTTTGCCCGCCTTATGCAGCCAACCTGCCGCAAGCCCATCGCTGTCAGGCTTTATTCATCTTATTTGCTTTAAAAAAGACATTCCATGACCCAAATTGCCAACAACCTCGCCTCAGATTCGTGGGCGATTGCCGATCTTTTGCGTGGGGATTTCAGGCAAAGCCAATATGGCCGCGTCATTCTGCCGTTTTGCTTATTGCGTCGGCTGGAATGCGTGCTGGAATCCAGCAAACAGGCGGTGCTGGCTGAGCAGCAAAAGGTCCAGGCGCTGAATCTGCCGGAAGAGGCGCAAGAGAAAATGATCTTGCGTGCGACAGGAGGGCTGTCGTTCTTCAACACCTCCAAGATGGATTTGTCTAAGCTGGGTGAAACCGGGATCAAGGCCAATCTGGAAAGTTATATCCAAAGTTTTTCCAAAGACGCCCGGCAGATTTTTGAATACTTTAACTTCGCGGAATTCATCGGCCAGCTAAACGACGCCAATTTGCTCTACAAGGTGTAAAGTGGCCCCCTAAGTCCAGACAATTATTCAAAGAGTTTAAGATAGTGCCTGTTTCTGCCACAGCTGCGCGGCGCTGCCCCGTTATTCGCACTACATCACTACCGTGCTTTTCTTTTCTATCATTTTTGAATCAGGCAGTTCAGTACCAAATTTGTTTACGATCTTGGCACCGCCGCCCACGCCTGATCGATACACGGTTTCCGGCGTTTGATAACCCAATGATTGATGTTTACGTTCAGCGTTGTAGAACATAAAATAGTTCGCCAAGCCGATCACCAACTCCGGCATACTTTCATGCTTTTTCAAATACACTTCTTCATATTTCACACTGCGCCATAGACGCTCAACAAAAATATTATCCAACGCCCGACCGCGACCGTCCATACTGATTTTGATGCCGTTTCTAAGCAGCAGCCCAGTAAAGGCCTGGCTGGTAAACTGCGCACCCTGATCGGTATTAAAAATCTCCGGCGTTCCATACCATTTTATGGCTTCTTCCAAGCAGTCCACGCAAAACCCCGCATCCATCGTGTTCGACAACCGCCAAGACAGCACCTTCCGGCTATACCAGTCAACGATCGCCACCAGATACACAAAACCCCGCGGCAGCCTGATGAATGTGATGTCTGTACTCCAGACCATATTTGGTCGAGTGACATCGATACCTCTCAGTAAGTACGGGTAAATCTTGTTCTGCGGATGCGCTTTACTGGTGTTGGGGCCTGGGGCCATACCTGCCAATCCCAGTTGCTGCATCAGCCTCTGTACGCGCTTGCGGTTCACTGCATGGCCACAGTCTCGCAAGTAATGCGTCATGCGTCGCGTGCCGTAAAATGGATGTCTGGTGTATTCCTCGTCAAGCAATTGCAACAGCAAACTATCAAACGGATTGATCTCTTCTTGCAAGCGCTTTTTCTTGTCGTACACGACCGAGCGCGTGACTGAAACGAGACGGCATTGTGTGGCGATTGAAAGGGCAGAGAGCGGCTCTACCCACTGCAATCGTTCCGTTACAGGCTGATCCCTGACTTTTTTTTAAGCCAATCGAGTTCCATATTCAGTTGCCCAATTTTGGCATAGAGACGGTCTGGGTCGTTCTGTGTGCTGGCCGGTTTCGGACCGCGCTTACCTTCAAACAGACTGCCTGCATTTTCCAGTAATTCTTTCTTCCACTGGCTAACCTGCGTCGGATGCACCCCGAACTCTTGGGCGATCTGATTGATCGTCTTTTCGCCTTTGATTGCCTCAACTGCTACCTTGGCTTTTTGTGCGCCGCTAAATATTTTTCTCTTATTTTCACTCATGGTCTGCCTCGTCTCTTTTCGACAGACACTAGTTTAAACTGTTGTCCGGATATGTGGATCCACTATAGTGGTACAAAAAGTACGCACCATTGATCTCAGCACTAAGGCCGTATCGAATCACGATATGGGCTTGGTGTTTGAAGAACTGATACGTCGCTTTGCTGAAAGTTCGAACGACACCGCCGGTGAACACTTCACCCCACGCGATATCGTGCGCCTGACCACTTCGCTGGTGTTTATGGAAGACGATGATGCGCTGACCAAGCCCGGCATTATCCGCACCATCTACGATCCTACCGCCGGTACCGGCGGCTTCTTGTCGTCCGGTATGGAATACGTGCATGAACTCAACCCCGAAGCTGTCATGCGCGCCTACGGCCAAGAGCTCAATCCGGAAAGCTATGCGATTTGTAAAGCCGATATGCTGATCAAGGGCCAAGAGGTGGGCAATATCAAGCTCGGCAATACGCTCTCGAATGACCAGCTCTATGCCGACAAGTTTGATTACATGCTGTCGAATCCGCCGTTTGGCGTCGATTGGAAAAAAATCGAGCAAGAGATCAATGATGAACATAGCCACAAAGGTTTTGATGGTCGCTTTGGCGCGGGCTTGCCAAGAGTGTCAGATGGCAGCTTACTGTTCCTGTTGCACCTGATCAGCAAACTGCGTGACGCCAAAGACGGCGGGGCGCGTATCGGCATTATTCTCAATGGCTCGCCCTTGTTCACTGGCGGTGCCGGTTCGGGTGAATCAGAAATCCGCCGCTATATTCTGGAAGCCGATTTGTTAGAGGCCATCGTCGCGCTGCCTACCGATATGTTCTACAACACCGGCATCTCCACCTATGTCTGGGTGCTGTCGAATAAAAAAGCCAAGGCACGCAAAGGACTGGTGCAACTGATTAATGGCGTCAACCTGTGCGGCAAGATGCGTAAATCTTTGGGTAGTAAGCGCAATGTCATGGATGAGAACGACATCGCCATCATCACCCAATGCTTCGGTAATTTTGAAGGGGTCGATGCACGTGAACTGGATAAACCTGCCGAGCAAAAGAGCAATCGCGGCCGCCAGTCAGCCAACCCCAAGACCGAAGCGGCCAAAACCTTCGCCGCCAAGATTTTTAAAACCCACGAATTTGGCTACCGCCGTATCACCATAGAACGCCCGCTGCGCATGTCTTACCAATTTAGCGACGAGCGCATTGCCAGCCTGCGTTTTGAATCCGGTGCTTTAAATGCCGTGATGCAATGGGCCTACGCCGAATACGCCGGCCTTGCCACAACTGCTGATGGCGCAATATGGACAGACGCAGAAGCCTGCGCCCACTATGGCGACCTCAGCAGTCATCAAGACGCGATACGCCGTTACATCAAACTGCACTTTGCAGATCTTAAAGAAAAACACGTCAAAGACCTGCTAGACCGCGACACCTGGCGTAACCAGCTCGCCATCCTGCGCAAAGCCCGCCAATTGCAAGCAGCCATAGGCAGCGCCCAGTTTGACGATATGAACGCCTTTGATGATGCGCTGGCACTAGCGGCTAAAAAACAAGGTATTAGCCTAGACGCCAAAGACAAAAAAGCCATAGAAGCGGCAGTCAGTTGGAAGAACCCAGAAGCGCAAAAAGTCATCAAAAAAATCCACAAAACCAAGGCCGACGCCATCTATGGCTTGTTTGCCGGTGAAGGCGACTACGCCGGCAAAGTCGTCGAATACAAAGCCGATGGCGATCTGCGCGATGCAGAAAACGTCGCGCTAGACCCAAGCAAAACCGTCAACGCCATCAACGAAGCTTACTTCAAAAAAGAAGTGCAACCGCATGTGCCAGACGCCTGGATAGACGCCAGCAAGAAGGATGAAAAAGACCAGCAAATCGGCATCGTCGGTTACGAGATCCCGTTCAACCGCCATTTCTACCAATACCAGCCACCGCGCGATCTGGCCGAGATTGATGCTGATCTCGATGCCGTCAGTGCAGAGATCATGAAGCTGCTGCAAGAGGTGCATTCATGAGTAAAACGACCGTGATAAAAACAGATCAACCCGATTTTTCTGAAGTCGTCCACCTGATCGCGGCAGCACGTCAGCATGCCTACCAAGTCGTCAATACCACCCTAATTGAGTTGTACTGGCAAGTCGGCGCTTATATGAGCGATAAGCTTAAAGTCGCAGAATGGGGCGATGGCGTCATTCGGCAATTGGCTCAACATCTAGCGGTGACACAGCCGAATTTAAGAGGATTTACTAGCTCCAATTTGTTCCGTATGCGTCAGTTTTATGAAACTTATCAAAATGATCAAATTGTCGCGCCACTGGTGCGACAATTGCCGTGGACCCATAACCTGATCATTCTTGGCCGAAGTAAGCGTCCGGAAGAGCGTGAGTTTTACTTGCGCATGGCAACTCAGGAAAGATGGAGCAAGCGCGAATTGGAACGGCAATTTAATGCCGCTTTATTTGAGCGCATGATCTTAAATCCAGTAAAACTCTCAACAGTGTTGAGAGAAACGCAACCGGAAGCCATGCATGTCTTCAAGGACAGCTACATCGTCGATTTCTTAAACCTGCCACAAGATCACAGCGAGGCCAATTTACAGCAAGGCTTAATCGGCAAGCTCAAACAATTTTTGATCGAGCTGGGGCGCGACTTTTGTTTTGTCGGCAGTGAATATCCCGTGCAAGTGGGCAAACAAGATTTCGCCATCGATCTGCTGTTTTTTCATCGCGGCCTCAATGCTTTGGTGGCGATAGAACTCAAAGTAGATCGCTTTAGCCCCGCACATTTAGGGCAGCTCAATTTCTACCTCGAAGCCCTAGACCGCGACCACCGCAAAGCCCACGAAAACCCCGCCATCGGCGTGCTGCTGTGCGCCAGCAAAGATGATGAAGTGGTCGAGTACGCGCTCAGCCGCAGCCTGTCACCGGCCATGATCGCCGAATACCAAACCCAGTTGCCCGATAAAAAAATGTTGCAAGCCAAATTGCATGAGTTCTATCTGTTGAATATTGCGCAGGAGGAGGGGCTATGAGTCGGTATAAGGCTTATGCGGAATATAAGGATTCTGGGGTTGAGTGGTTGGGCTTGGTTCCGCAGCATTGGAAAACTTGTTCATTAAGATGGTTCATCGATATTGCTAGCGGCGATGGACTTTCAAATACTGATTTTGATAAGGCTGAGGATGATGTTAATAAATATCGAGTGATCGGTGGCAATGGAACACTTGGCTATACATCATTAATCAATACAGTAAGCAAATCATTTGCAATCGGGCGAGTCGGTGCCTTGTGTGGAAATGTACATTTTTTGGATGAGACATGTTGGATCACCGATAATGCGTTGAAACTTTCTACGTGGCGTAATTTTCAGGATAGCTATTTTCTTCATCTACTTGTTGCAGCACGGATTAACGAATATGCCAGCAGAAGTGCTCAACCCTTGATCACGGGGGAGCAAATAAAAGCATTGCGTGTCGTAATGCCAACCATAGACGAACAAGAAAAAATCGCCAACTTCCTCGACCACGAAACCGCCAAGATCGATACCCTGATAGCGAAGCAGCAAGGGCTGATCAAGCTGCTCAAAGAAAAGCGGCAGGCAGTGATTAGTCATGCCGTCACCAAAGGCCTCAACCCCAACGCCCCCATGCGCGACTCAGGTGTGGAGTGGTTAGGTGAAGTACCGGCGCATTGGGTGGTCAGTAAATTTGGATATATTTCCATGGTCGTTCGAGGTGGCGCGCCGCGCCCAGCAGGAGATCCGTTACTTTTTAATGGAGACTATTCTCCGTGGGTTACGGTTGCTGAGATTACCAAAGATGATGAAGTGTATTTGACTTCTACAGAGTCATTTCTAACCAAGTTGGGAAGTGAACAATGCAGAGTATTTTCAGCGGGAACACTATTAATTTCGAATAGTGGTGCTACGTTGGGTGTGCCAAAAATTCTTACAATCAACGCAAATGCAAATGACGGTGTCGTAGGATTTGAGTGCTTAAGCCTGAATCATGAATTTGCTTATTTCTATTTGTCGACGATTACAGATGATTTACGCGAGAGAATTAAACAAGGCTCAGGTCTAAAGTGGCCCCCTAAGTCCAGACAATTATTCAAAGAGTTTAAGATAGTGCCTGTTTCTGCCACAGCTGCGCGGCGCTGCCCCGTTATTCGCACTACATCACTACCGTGCTTTTCTTTTCTAGCTTTTTTGAATCAGGCAGTTCAGTACCAAATTTGTTTACGATCTTGGCACCGCCGCCCACGCCTGAGCCATACACGGTTTCCGGCGTTTGATAACCCAATGATTGATGTTTACGCTCAGCGTTGTAGAACATAAAATAGTTCGCCAAGCCGATCACCAATTCCGGCATACTTTCATGCTTTTTCAAATACACTTCTTCATATTTCACACTGCGCCATAAGCGCTCAACAAAAATATTATCCAGCGCCCGCCCGCGACCGTCCATACTGATTTTGATGCCGTTTCTAAGCAGCAGCCCAGTAAAGGCCTGGCTGGTAAACTGCGCACCCTGATCGGTATTAAAAATCTCCGGCGTTCCATACCATTTTATGGCTTCTTCCAAGCAGTCCACGCAAAACCCCGCATCCATCGTGTTCGACAACCGCCAGGACAGCACCTTCCGGCTGTACCAGTCAACGATCGCCACCAGATAGACAAAACCCCGCGGCAGCTTGATGAATGTGATGTCTGTACTCCAGACCATATTTGGTCGAGTGACGTCGATACCTCTCAGTAAGTACGGGTAAATCTTGTTCTGCGGATGCGCTTTACTGGTGTTGGGGCCTGGGGCCATACCTGCCAATCCCAGTTGCTGCATCAGCCTCTGTACGCGCTTTCGGTTCACTGTATGGCCACAGTCTCGCAAGTAATGCGTCATGCGTCGCGTGCCGTAAAATGGATGTCTGGTGTATTCCTCGTCAAGCAATTGCAACAGCAAACTATCAAACGGATTGATCTCTTCCTGCAAGCGCTTTTTCTTGTCGTACACGACCGAGCGCGTGACTGAAACGAGACGGCATTGTGTGGCGATTGAAAGGGCAGAGAGCGGCTCTACCCACTGCAATCGTACCGTTACAGGCTGATCCCTGACTTTTTTTAAGCCAATCGAGTTCCATATTCAGTTGCCCAATTTTGGCATAGAGACGGTCTGGGTCGTTCTGTGTGCTGGCCGGTTTCGGACCGCGTTTACCTTCAAACAGACTGCCTGCATTTTCCAGTAATTCTTTCTTCCACTGGCTGACCTGCGTCGGATGCACCCCGAACTCTTGGGCGATCTGATTGATCGTCTTTTCGCCTTTGATCGCCTCAACTGCCACCTTGGCTTTTTGTGCGCCGCTAAATATTTTTCTCTTATTTTCACTCATGGTCTGCCTCGTCTCTTTTCGACAGACACTAGTTTAAACTGTTGTCCGGATATGTGGATCCACTATACACATCAGCTTTCGTCTTTGTACGATGCCCAGGGCAATAAGCAATTTCATTCGGTGATTGTGGTGACTGATCGCACTGTGCTTGATGCGCAATTGCAAGACACCATCGCCCAGTTTGAGCATACCGATGGCGTGGTCGGGCGGATCAATAATCAGGAAGGTGATGGTTCCAAATCAGAAAAACTCGCCAAGGCTTTGGAAAACTCGCAGCCGATTATTATCGTCACGATACAAACCTTTCCGTTTGTATTGAAGGCGATAGAAAACAGCGTCAGCCTGAAAGAACGTAACTGCGTAGTAATCGCCGACGAGGCGCATTCTTCACAAACCGGTTCCACCGCCCGGCAACTGAAAGAGGTGTTGATGGTAGAAGGCGTGGGCGATGATGAGGCGGAACTGACCACCGACGATATTCTGGATGCCGCAGTCGCCTCGCGTCGCGCTTCGAAAAACCTCAGTTACCTGGCCTTTACCGCCACGCCCAAGACCAAGACTTTAGAACTGTTTGGCCGCTTACCGCGCCCGGATGAAGCGCCGTCCAAGACCAATAAGCCCGCCGCCTTCCATGTGTACAGCATGCGTCAGGCGATAGAAGAGGGTTTTATTCTCGATGTGCTGAAGAACTACACCAATTACAAAGTCGCCTATAACCTGGCGATGAAGATGAAGGATGCCGATCAGGAAGTCGAGAGCAAGCGTGCCAAGGTCAAGCTGAATCAATGGGTGCGCCTGCACGACTACAACATCAGCCAAAAAGTGCAAGTGATCGTCGAGCATTTTACAACCCAAGTGATGGGTTTGCTGAACGGTCAGGCCAAAGCGATGGTCGTGACCAGTTCGCGCAAAGAGGCGGTGCGCTATAAGCAGGCTTTCGATAAGTACATCACCACCCAGGGCTATCAGAATATCCGCGCAATGGTGGCGTTCTCGGGTGAGGTGGAATTTACCGATAAAGATCCGAATTCAGAGGCGGTGCTGGGCAGTCAGTTCACCGAGATGAATATGAACCCGCTGCTCAAAGGACGCGACATGCGCAAAGCCTTTGATACCGACGACTACCAAGTCATGATCGTGGCGAATAAATTTCAAACTGGCTTCGACCAACCCAAGCTCTGCGCCATGTATGTGGATAAAAAGCTGGGCGGGGTGGAGTGCGTGCAAACCTTGTCGCGCCTGAACCGGATTTACCCGAGTAAGGCCGAGACCGGCACCTTCATTCTGGATTTCTTTAATGAACCGGAAGAAATCCTGGCCGCCTTCCAGCCTTACTTCCAGACGGCAGAGCTGGCCGATGTGTCTGACCCGGATTTGATTTTTGATTTGAACGACAAGCTGCGCGCTGCCGGTATTTTTAGCTGGACGGAAGTCGAGCAATTCTGCGCTGCCTTCTTTGTCAAGAGTAAGAGCAATGCGGCGATTGCGAATATCTGCAAACCCGCCGTAGAACGCTGGCAGAAACGCTATAAGTCGGCCGTAGAGGCGTACAAGCAAGCGCGCGATATGTTTGAACGAACTAAAAAGTTTAATGACGTCATCATGATTACTAACGCCGAAAATGCCTTCAAAGAGTGCAAGAAGGAAAAAGACGCGTTAGAAATTTTCAAGAAAGATCTCGGTACTTTTGTCCGCTTTTATGAATTCATGTCGCAGATCGTCGATTACGATGACAAAGACTTGGAAAAGCTCGGCCTGTACGCCCGCAACCTGCGTCCCCCATCTGTCAGACTACTTGTCGTGTAACTTTTTAAATTGAACCGATCTCATTGAAGTCTGTTTGTTTGTGTTTTTCGCATTATCTATCCAGCTTTTTCCGGCGTAGGCAGTCGGGGTTTTATGGGTGGAGCGCAGCGGAACCCATTCCCTCAAGACGTTAAGGTTTGCTTTTTGATTTTGAAGTTATACGGCTAAAATGACCGGCGATCTTCAATCTGGTTGTTACCTCTCTTTTTAACTTATTGAGCGAGGCAACAATGGCAACCTATTCCGCTGCATTTATTGAGCAGGCATTACAGAAGGCCTATTCCCGTGGCGACCGAACAATCATGTCAGTGGCCACTGATTTAAATTTGAATCACCACACGTTGAGATATTGGATGAAAAAGAAGTCAGCACTGGCGGGCAGTCCGGCGTCAGAAAAAGAAAAACGACCGAGCGACTGGACGGTAGAAGAACAACTGCAGGCACTGCATGAGAGCCATGCGTTAGCGGGAGAGCAGCTTCAGGCATGGTGCCGTGAACGTGGTTTATTCCCGCATAATTTAACCAGTTGGAAATCTGCTTTTTGCGCCAGCGGTAAAGAGGCCGCACCCAAAGCTGGTGAAGTTAAATCGCTGAAAGATGAAAACGTCAAACTCAAGCGTGAGCTGGCCCGGAAAGACAAAGCTCTGGCGGAGGCGGCAGCACTGCTGGTTCTGCAAAAAAGTTCCGTGCGCTTTGGGAGGACGAGGAGTAATGACCCCAATCCCGGAGCGCAATAACGTATTGACACTGGTAGCTGAAGCGGTGGTTTCAGGCGCACGTCAGGAACGTGCCTGCGACGTAATTGATTTAAGCGAGCGTACGCTGCAGCGCTGGAAAATTGATCAGGTGACTGAGCAAGCAGACCGGCGAACAGGGCGTGTGCAGGTACCTCAGAATCAGCTTAGTTCAGAGGAACGACAACAGGTTCTGGCCATTGCCAACTCGCCGGAATACGGCCATCTGCCGCCAAGCCAGATCGTTCCGCGATTGGCTGATGATGGAATCTATGTCGCATCGGAGTCAACGTTCTATCGCTTACTCAAGGCATAAAAATATGCTTGTGCACCGTGGCGAAGAAAAGCCAAGGCAACCCCGCAACAAACCACGTGCTTTAAAGGCAACCGGGCCCAACCAATTGTACTGTTGGGACATCACCTATTTGCCGACAGAGATCAGAGGCATCTATTTTTATCTCTATATGTTCATCGATGTATTTAGTCGCAAAGTGGTCGGCTGGCAGGTATTTGAAACCGAAAGCAGCGCGCTGGCCAGCGAGGTGATGAAGGACATTTGTGTGCGAGAAAAAATCGCACAAAATCAGGTCGTTCTTCATTCGGATAACGGCAGTCCGATGAAGGGCTCCACGATGCTGGCCATGCTGCAGGTGCTGGGCGTCATGCCGTCATTCAGTCGTCCTGCCGTGAGTAATGACAACCCGTTCGCCGAAAGCTTTTTTAAAACATTGAAGTACTGCCCAGTATATCCACGTCGCCCATTTAAGGATCTCCTGGCAGCCAGGAATTGGGTTACTACATTCATGCATTGGTATAACGAAGAACACCGGCACAGTGCCATTCAGTTTGTAACGCCAGCTGAACGCCATGCCGGTCTGGATGTGGAATTATTGATTCGACGTGAGCAATTGTATGCGGCGGCAAAAGCAAGGAACTCGAATCGCTGGAGCGGTGCTACTCGTAACTGGGACCGCGCCAACGTTGTTGACTTAAATCCAGACAAAACTAACAAGGAAGCATTAAATCATGAGGACGTATATCAAGAACTGAAACTGGCGGCATAAAAATTTACTTTTAGGCGACAACTAGCTTGAAAAACTCCGCGTCCCATGCTGCGCGAAACCATTATGGATGAAGACGAGGTCGATCTGAGCAGCATCGTGCTCAGCCACTACCGCGTATCCAAAATCCGCCAGCAACACTTGATCATGCAAGAGTCAGATGAATACAAGCTGGAACCGGGCGACGCATTAGGTACGGCCAAGGCCAAAGACAAGAAAGTCGAATTTTTATCGCAGATCGTGTCTCGCCTTAACGAGCTGTTTATCACCGATCAACTGACCGAGAAAGACCTGGTCAATTACGCCTATACCATCAGCGACAAGGTACGCGAGAACGAACTGGTGATGCGCCAGTTACTGAGTAATAGTCGGGAACAAGCGATGCTGGGCGATTTTTCTAAGGCTGGGTACGACGCTATAATGGACAGTGGCGCAGCGCATCAGAATCAGATGATGCAGCTCTTGTCTGATCCTGTGAAAGGGAGCAAGTTCCTCAATGTGGTTTTTGATATTTTGACTGCCGGAGGCGCTGGTGGGCAGTGATTTTTTACTATCTGCACTGATGTTCGCGTCAGCGCGAAATTGACCCAGCCCGCCAGAAATCACTGACCTACTCGAATTCATCAAAAATACACACTAGACGCGTCCTCAAAATCGTTCAAAAACTGGCCTGTGCCGGAATTCTGCCGGAATGAATAAATCCAGACCAAGTAATCTTTTAATTTTCAGAGAACTTGAAACGACATACATCAAACAGCCAGGCGCATACTGGCCGGCAAAAGTTCGTCGTAAAGGCTATAAACCAAGCTGCCGCACCTTTGAGACGCAAAAGCAGGCGCAGCAATGGGCCAGCCACATTGAATCTGAAATGGACTCTGGTTTGAACATTGACCGTACGGAAGCAGAGCGTACGACCTTACGCCAGGGGCTGGAAGCTTATACGTGACGCTGCCAGATGCGCTGTAGCTCATGGTTTTCGCTGCCAGCGTGGTGCACTGTCAGGCTAAGCACACGGCGGAGATGATCACCGTGTTTTGTGATCTAGGTCAAGTTTCGCTATGTGTACAGGTATAGACTAGCTCCACGTTGGCAGTTGTGGGATGTCGTAGTGAGCGAGATTCCTTGGCTTTTGTTCGAACAACTTAATGCATTACCCCAGCCGGCCGTCACGTCGTTCCTGCGCGCTTTTGGCAGGAATCCAGCGACGTTTGTGGTTAACTGAAAATGCCAGAAATGATGGTGTTTTCAGTGTTAAAAACGACACTGGGTTCCCGCCAAAAGCATGCGGGAATGACGAGGCTGTGGCATGCGGGAATGACGAGGTATGCGGTGTTTCAGGTGTAAAAAAGCGTCCATCAGGCTTTTGCGACAGCCTCTCAAGGCCGGGGTTTCAAACCCCAGTCAGATTTTTGATGAAACAGCAATCCACATGCAGTGTGTGTGCAGTTGAATGGAAAAAGAAGCGATATGACATCTCTGACTTTGCTGTTGCTCATTACGCTGGCTATCGTATTGCAATTAACGATCTATCTCAGTTATAACTTCTGGCAGCATTGGCGCATTTTTCAGGTATTGCGCAGACAGGCAAATGAATCGGATCTTCCGATAGCGTACGATGCCGGTTTGGTGAGCGAACAGAAAAAAAGTCTTGCATGGAATGGTCTGCGTACCTTCCGGGTCAGCAGTAAAACGACGGAAGATGAGCTTGGCTTGATTTGTTCATTCTTTCTGGTTCCGGAGGACGGGCTAGCGTTGCCACCTTTCTATCCCGGACAATTTCTTACTTTTCAGATTGATCTGCTGGCTAGCGCCGGCGATGCGAATGGCGTTAGCGAAAGAATTATTCGTTGCTATTCCTTATCCGATGCGCCCGCTGCTGACGGCTACCGTATCTCGGTCAAACGTGCGCTGCCTCCTGCTCATTGTCAGGTGCCAGAGGGCCGGGGCGCCAGCTATTTCCATGATCAGGTAGAAGTCGGCAGACGCTTACAAGTAAGGGCACCCGCCGGACATTTTTATATTGATCGTAGTATGGCACCAGTGGTTCTCATCGCTGGCGGTATAGGCATTACTCCGATGATGAGTATGCTCAATTGTACGTTGCCGCAACAACCGGGGCGTGAAGTGTGGCTGTTTTATGGTGTTCGCCAACAGAATGAACTGGTCATGCGCGCGCACCTGGAACACTTGGCGGCTGACTATCCTCAGTTTCATTTACGTTTTTGTTTCAGCGACACCGAGGCGATTGCTGATGCGGCGGATCTGGGATGTCAGTATCGTGGACGCATAGACGTGACTTTATTGCGCAGGCAATTACCGCTCAAACCTTTTCACTACTATATTTGCGGACCAACCCCTATGCTAGAGAGTTTGGTGCCGGCACTGAAAGAGTGGGGAGTGCCGCAGAACCGCATTCATTTCGAGAGCTTCGGCCCAGCCTCCATCCCTAGAAATAACACCGCAGCATTAGCTGCAGAGCAAAGCGATACTGGTATCGTGGTGAGCTTTGCGCTCGCTGATAAACAGGTGCCGTGGCAGGCCGGTAGCGCCACGCTGCTCGATTTTGCCGAGGAAAACGGCATAGCTGTCAATTCTGGCTGCCGCACCGGTAGTTGCGGCAGCTGCCAAACCACCATACTCGCTGGTGAGGTGGCCTATCTTCAGTCACCGGATTATGACCCCGAGGTGGGTACTTGCCTGCTCTGTGTTTGTCGTCCAAAGACCAGTGTGAGTTTGGAGTTGTAAATGAAAATGTCACTGATGCGTGAACAAGTGCTGCCATTTAGCCTGTTGACAGGTGTGCTGGCAGTGATCACTTTAGCCGGCGACTATGTGTTACACAGACTGAACCTGGTTTGGGTCGGGCGTTATCTGGGAATTTTGGGAACCTTATTAATTATCGTTTCATTCGCCTATTCAATGCGAAAACGCAAATATATGCTGTCCGGAAATCCCGGATACCTGCTCAAGCTACATGAGTTCTCCGCATGGCTAGGCTCGGCGATGATATTGCTGCATGCGGGCATACATTTTAATGCGATCTTGCCATGGCTTGCCACCGTTGCTATGTCGATTAATGTCGTCAGTGGCATGATAGGCAAATTTTTACTGCTGCGTGCACGGCGACACGTACAGGGCGAACGCCAGCAATTTCAGTTACGTGGTATGTCGAAACCGGAAGTAGAGCAAGCGGTTTTCTGGGATGCGCTTACCGTTGGTGCCATGGCGCAGTGGCGCAAGGTGCACATTCCTATTTTCATCGTATTTCTGGTGCTTTCATTGGCTCACATCATGAGCATCTTCTTATTTTGGGGATGGGTATGAGCCGCAGCTTAAAAATCATCTTGCTTTGCAATTTAATCGCGGTGGCCATATTCGCCTTCGTTTATCCCCAACTGATCGTGGCGCCAGGTAAATTAATTCCTGGGCATCAGCAACTTGAAGGGGATTGTTTTGCCTGTCATGCGCCATTACGAGGTGCCAGCGCTGCACGCTGCATTAGTTGCCACAAGCCTGCCGAGATTGGTCGCCTCAATAGCAAAGGCCTGCCCATCGCTAAACCGACCAGCAGCACCGCATTTCATCAGGAGCTGAAAGACGTGAATTGCGTCGATTGCCATAGCGATCACGCGGGCGTAAAACGCTACCATCTGCAAGGTAATTTCAATCATGCACTGCTTAAAAAAGCGACGCTCGATCAATGTCAGACCTGTCATAAGTCGCCCAAAAATGCCTTGCATCAAAAAATTACCGCTAACTGCACTAGTTGCCACACTCCGGATAAATGGACACCGGCGAGTTTCGATCATGATAAATATTTTGTGCTTGATCGCGACCATAACGCCGGTTGTTCAAGCTGTCATGTCAACAATGATTACAGTCGATATAGTTGCTATGGTTGTCATGAGCACACACCGTCTAACATTCGCCGCAAGCACATCGAAGAAGGTATCCGTCAATTTGATCATTGCGTGGAATGCCATCGGAGCGCTGATGAAGATGACATCAGAGAGGGGAGTGGTGGCGGTGGGTAAGGGCTGCGCCACCTCGCCTTGTGTCTGAATTGAGATGAACCACTGGCCGCCAGATTGACGGACTGTGTCGCCGTCAAGTATTGGTCCTATCACCCATCTTCCCTAGGCACGTAAGGCACCAAGAAATTGTTTTAATTCCGGCGTCTTTGGATTGGCAAATAATTCTGCGGGTTCGCCAATCTAATGCACCAAACCCTGATGCATGAACACCACGCGGTCTGCCACTTTGCGGGCAAAATTCATTTCATGCGTCACCATGATCAGCGTCATCGCCTCATCGGCCAGACTTTCAACGACCCGCAATACTTCGCCCACCAATTCAGGATCGAGCGCACTGGTGATTTCATCGCACAATAACACGGCCGGTTCCATCGCCAGTGCGCGGGCAATAGCAACACGTTGCTGCTGCCCACCTGACAGTTGATCACTGTAAGCGTTGAATTTTTCACTCAGCCCGACGCGATCTAACAGCTTACGCGCGTGCGCTTCATTGGCGGCAGCATGTTTGTGTTTGACTAAGCCGGGCGCGAGCATGATATTTTTTCCTACACTCAAATGTGGGAATAAATTGAAGCTCTGAAAGACCATGCCTACATGTTGGCGCAATTCACGCATCGCGGCCACACTATCGTGTATCAAGGGCTTGCCGTCCACATGCAGGGTGCCGCTCTGGAATGCTTCGAGGCCATTGATACAGCGTAGCAGCGTACTTTTTCCCGAGCCGCTTTTACCGATGATCGCGATGACCTCGCCTTTGTTAACCTGCAAATCGATGCCCTTGAGGACTTCGTTCGTGCCAAAGGATTTGCGTAGACCGACAATTTCAACGATGGACATGCATCTTCCTTTCAAGGTGCTTGGCATACAAGCTGACGGGATAGCACAATAAAAAATATATCAGTGCTACACAACTAAAAACAAGAAATGGGTTAAATGTTGCATTGGCGATTGTCTTGCCGACTTTGGTCAGCTCCATGAACCCGATCACGGAAGCCAGTGCCGTTCCTTTGATCACTTGCACCAGAAAACCGACCGTCGGCGCCACGGCAATCTTCATCGCCTGAGGAAAAATAATGTAACGCATCTGTTCATAGAAGCTTAACGCTAAACTGGCAGAAGCTTCCCATTGCCCCTTAGGGATAGAAGCGATACATCCACGCCATATTTCACACAAAAAGGCACTGGTATAGAGTGTCAGCCCCATACTCGCAGCGACCCAAGGCGAGGCGTTAATACCGAACAAGCCTAATCCATAGTAGGCGAGAAATAATTGCACCAGCAATGGAATGCCTTGGAAAATCTGTACATATGTCGTCACCAAGAGGTTCGTGAGCGCCGATTTGCTTTGGCGTAGTAATACCAACAGCAAACCAACTACTCCGCCGCCAAGAAAGGCGATCATCGACAAAGCAATGGTCCAGCGCATCGCCATCAGGAGGTTGCGCACAATATCCCAGAATGAAAATTCCATCATGGCCTATCTCCTGCCAAATAAAAAAGTAGCACCGAGCCAATTGAGTGCATAGCGCATCATGACTGACAACAGCAAATACAGCGCACCAATCACAATAAACGCCTCAAAAGAGCGGAAGTTACGGCTTTGAATTAAGTCTGCGGCATAACTCAGTTCCTCGGTAGAAATCTGGCCACAGACGGAAGAACCGAGCATGACGATAATGATCTGACTCACCAAGCTCGGCCACATTTTTTGCAGCGCTGGTGGTAAGGCTACCCATATGAAAATTTGCCGCCTCGACAGCGCCAGACTTTGTGCTGCTTCGATCTGCCCCTTCGGTGTCGCTTCCAAGCCGGCCCGGATAATTTCAGTGGAATACGCACCGAGGTTTACCACCATGGCAATGAGCGACGCCATCTCTGCGGACAGTTTGAAGCCGGCCGCCGGCAGGCCGAAGAAGATAAAAAACAATTGCACGATGAAGGGCGTGTTGCGAATCAGTTCTACATAAGCCGTCACGATGGTCTGCAGCCAGGCAGCGGCCCTGTCCGCACCAAAACCGCGTGCTCGTACCCACGCGCCGCCTATGCCTAAGAGCATCCCTATACCAACCGACGCCATGGTGAGCCCCAGCGTCCACGCCACACCGGTCAGCAAGAGTGGCCATTCAGCGAGCACTGCTGCAAAATCAAGTTGTACATTCATTGCTGCTCTACCCTTTTGGAGGCCTTGAATCGGTATCAGAGAGGTAAGTCACCAGCCGGGCGTCCCAGCCACTTTTTCGATAAGGCATCGAGTTCACCGCTCTTCTTGGCTTCGTCGAGAACTTCATTTATTTTATTTTTCAGCTTGTCTTCGCCTTTGGCGACGCCGATGAAATTCGGACTCTCTTTAATTAACAGCTTGTACTCCGCGGCCAACTGCGGATTCTTCGTCATCATGCTGGCGGCCACCGAGGCGCCTAATGCGACGAACTGTACCTGACCAGCAGCGAAAGCAGCCACCGTTCCGTTATTGTCTTCAAAGCGTTTGATATCCGTGCCGACGGGGGCCAGTTTTGACAGTTCCTGATCCTCCATCGCCCCGCGCGTGACACCGACTTTCTTTCCAGTCAGGTCAGAAAAACTCTTGATACTCGCACTCTTAGGACCAAACACCGCCTGAAAAAAAGGTGAATACGCCGAGGTAAAATCAATGACCTTAGCGCGCTCTGGATTTTTACCCAAGGTAGCAATGACCAAATCGGCTTTTTTCGTCTGTAAGGCAGGAATCCGACTGGCGCTCACCACCGGCACTAATTCAACGGCCACCCCCAGTTTTTTAGCCAGATAGTTTGCCATATCGATGTCGAGCCCGATCGGCTTGAGATCGGTACCGACAAAACCGTACGGTGCGGAATCAGTCTGTACTGCCACTTTCAACACCTTAGATTTGAGAATATCGTCCAGCGCGGTTTGTGCGTGGACCGCAGTGCTTGCGAATAAGCAGCTGATTGCGAGTGCTGAAATCACACGGCGCTTGTTGAGTTGAAGCAGTTTCATAAGGATGCCCGGAAAGAGTTGAAAGAATCGGCGAAAGAGCTGAATACAGTTTTATTCAGCAAGGAGTGTGCCAAAGAATTTGTGGGCAGATTTGTGCCGGTTTTCGTTGAATCACGTCAGCGCAGCTGGGGTGCTGCTGTTGGATTCAGCATATGTCATAGTCAATTGCACCTAAGTGGGCATGTGGCACCTTGATGACGCGTTACTCCTCAATGTGGTGCAGTGCATAGTCAAATTTTAAGCGTCCCATAAACTTTTCTTTTCCCGATCAATGATGAGGAAAAGGCTAAATTGAAAGCAATTTTTCCCGTTGATGGATCTATGTCTAGTTTGGACGCGAAGCAGCGGCCTTTGATTAAACAGCTGATATTTTGGTATAGCTTGTTATCTCATCGGCGAGACCAGACATGGAAAGGTTTTTTGCAGCTCGAGCTCAATGGTAAGGATGACGCGAGCGTACTAAGCCTGCTAGGGAAGCGCAGATTTAATCCAAGCGGTTTGTCCGCCGCCACTGAGGCGCACTGCTGCGTTGCCTTTTGCTGTCAATAGCTCGCTATTGACAGCAAAAGACGCCTTGCATTGCATCCTCATTGGCAACGGACAATTCCACAGCGATTAAATCCGCGCTTCCCTAGACTTATTAGCGAAAAAAAATACGGAGATGGTAGATGAGGATTGAAGTATTTCAATCAATGTCATCGGAGATCGAAACACTTCAGGAACTTCTAGACGAGATTCCAGCAGAAGATGTGATTGATCGCCGAAGCATACTTGCTCGATTGGAGCAGGCTAAGGCGCGCCTGCCGACGTTGCCAGAAGTCGAGTCACGCGAGCGTGCGAAGGCGATTCTCAGCTTCAGAGGAAGGCCGGTGGTCGGTACTCACGGCATTCGTGCTGATTTTGGCACTAAGGCGACCAGTATGTTTGTTGATGCGGTAGCAGCGATCGCTGCGTCGTTCGATGCCCCACTTAAAGCAACAGGTCCAATCAGGGATCGTAATGAGAACCAATTGCTCATAACCGGCACGGCGATAGGGTCGTTCGGATTTGAGCTGGAGGCAAGTGCGCCTTCTAAACTCCTATTTGAAGATCGAACAAACGTTGAATTAGCTCTTGCGCGGACGATAACGCTGTTCGAAGCATGTGTGAACCATGATGATGAAGCTCTCGCAGACAATATTGATGACCTCGATAAGCGCGCTTTAGGAAAAGTGCGTGATTTTGTCATGACGCTTGTTGAGAATGAAGCAACTTGCGCACTTTCTTTTGAGAAGAATACATTTTTATTTCAAAATAATGAAGTTGTAAAACGTACTGCGAACCGCTTGAGCCACGACATTACAACGATGGAAAAAACGCTTGAGGGTGCAATGAGCGGCCTGATTTTGAGCAGACGGACGTTTGAATTCACCGGTTTTGACGGCGAGCTCATCGTCGGTAAAATTGGCTTGGAGATTAGCGAACCAGCCAGCTTAAAGGCCCTGATAGATCAACGTATTTCGGTCCAATTTACTGTAACTCAAGTGAGTGGAAGTAGGCCGCGTTATGTCCTCAAGCAAGTGTTTGAGCCAAGCTTGAGGCTTCTTGGCGGATCATAATACTTCCGACTCAAGTCCCTTCGCTCCGTGTTCGACGCACGGCAGGTCGAGCAGAATTTCAGTACTTGAATCAAGCCCTTACGAGAAA
Source organism: Undibacterium sp. CCC3.4 (assembly GCF_034347425.1). Lineage (GTDB taxonomy): Bacteria > Pseudomonadota > Gammaproteobacteria > Burkholderiales > Burkholderiaceae_D > Undibacterium. Next base: position 93,567 of record NZ_CP133779.1, on the reverse strand, counting down.
TTGTCGGGGCTTTTTTCATGTGCGCCCAGCATGGGCAAACTCTTGCGGTTGACAGCATTGCAGTGCATCATTATTGGCAACGGCCAATTCCACTGCGATTAAATCTGCGCTTCTCCAGGGTTTTTGCCGGCGGCAAGGGCATGAGGTGTTGTCTGATGTCCTTTGGTGATGTTGAGTGGGAATGCGGATTTTTGTTGCAGATATACGAATAAATTCACATAAAAAAACTAAAAATCTGGCCGTGGTCTGGCTTGCTCACCATAGGAAAGTGCTTAAATCGACTGATCTGTTCAGGCCTAGGGTTAAATAATTATTTTTCATAATATGTTGTAGGATAACTGGTAACATAGATATTTCATGGTTTTCAACAAAATACGACCGACGCCAGGTTTTATCGGACGCGTCCCACATCGATCCTGCCAAGCGATTTGGTTTCAGAGCGGAGTCGTCGCTGCCTGTGCCTGGGTGGCGATATACAAACAGTCAAACACGAGGAGACAACATGCATTCGAATAAACCGCGGTTACAACCCATCATCCTGTTAGCCTTACTGGGCGCTGTCGCCGCCAGCGCAAGCGCCGCATCCGTTGTGTATGTATCGAATGCCGACAGTAAAGATATTTATGTCTTGTCGCTGAATGAAAAAAATGGCGATTTGACGCTGCTTGAAAAAGTCGATACCGGTGCAACGGTCATGCCGCTGGCGATCAGCCCGGATCACCGCCACTTGTATGCCTCACTGCGTTCCCAGCCGTATTCCGTGGTGACGTATGCGATCAACGCAGAAAACGGCAAACTCAGCCGTGTCTCAGTCGTAGCTTTGGCGGACAATATGGCCAATCTGGCGACAGATAAAAGCGGCCGCTATTTGTTTGCTGCGTCTTACGCTGGCCATAAAATTTCAGTCAACCGTATCAGCCCCGATGGCGAAGTCATGACACCGCCGGTCAGCGTTACCAACACCGGCAAGAATGCGCACGCCATCGCGACCGACCCGAGCAACGCCTATCTGTTCGCCTCCAATCTGGGCAGCGATGTGATCTTGCAATACAAGTTTGATGATGTGAGCGGCGCGATCACACCGAATACACCGGCAGCCGTTGCCACCAAACCCGGTGCCGGTCCGCGCCATTTTGTATTCCATCCGAGCAAGCGCTTTGTGTACTCGACCAATGAGCTCGACGGAACGGTGAATACCTATGCTTACAATGCAGAGCAGGGGGTGCTGACTTTGCAGTCGACTGACTCGGCGGTACCGCCGGCTTCAACGCTCGGTGTCAGCATGTCAGGAGCGGGTACGTTTGTGACACCGACAGGACCAAATCTCACCGCAGCGGCAGCGCCGGCAACCGCGGATATTCATCTGACGCCGGACGGACGTTTTTTGTACGCGTCCGAACGCAGCAGCAGCACTCTGGCGGCATATCGAGTCGATGCGAAGAGCGGGGCACTCACCGCCATTGGCAACTACGCGACAGAAACGCAGCCGCGTGGTTTCAATATCGATCCGCTGGGAAAATATTTGCTGGCGGTCGGTCAAAAATCGAATGGCCTGAGCAGTTACGCTATCAATCAAAAAACCGGCGTATTGAAACCCTTAGCACATGTCGACATGGGCAAAAACCCGAACTGGGTTGAAATCATTGCGCTGCCATCGAAATAATCGGTCTATGGAAGCGGTCTCTTGTGTCGCTGTTCCGGCCTGACAAATTTCAAGCTGCCTGTGCTTATCAATGGTAAGTGTGCACACGCTCTCAACTGCATTGACTTGCCCAAAAAAACGATTAGACTGCATGGTCATATTATTGTGGCCAACTGAGAAAAGGGCGCTGCATCATTCAAAACACTGAGTGAGAAACATTTTTTTCACATTGGCGAGGGGTGGTTGAGGTTTTACACTGAATCATTGATTGCGCAAAGGATGTGAATCATGTCACAAATCGATCTGCATCCACATGATCTGGCTGAGGTCGTTCGCATACTGCGATTGCATGTGCCTGAACTGGAAGTTTGGGCTTTTGGTTCACGTGCGAAACGGACCGCTAAAGCCTACTCAGATCTTGATCTTGCGCTGATCACTGAGGTTCCTCTTGCGCTGGATCGGTTTGCGGCACTTCAAGAAGCCTTTGATGAATCCCCATTGCCGATTCGAGTTGATCTCGTAGATACTGCTAAGACAAGTGGCTCATTTCGCGAAATAATTAAGCAGCACAAGATTGTCATTCAATTCGCGCTTCCCTAGGCTTTATGTTGCGTATAGCGTAACATCCTCCTCATCACTCAGTGGCATTGTTATTGGGTTTGCCTTTATATGGTGCAAATTTCTCGCTCAGGTGCGAATGACAAGGCGTGCTATGTTTAATGTGTAAAAAGAGGTCCGTCAAGCTTTTGTAACAGCCTTTGAAGGACGGGCAGGATTTCCATCGTTTGCCATTGCTCGGAAAATTATAACTGGGGTTTGCAGTGATCAATTTTTTTCAACAGCTGTTTACAAAGAAAACGCCAGCGCAAGCACCCACGGCATCCGTCATAGATGTCACAGTAGTAACAAATTCAGCTTTAACCAGTCTTTCAATAGTTGGCAGTGCCAAGGAAATCTGGCACACCAGTTCAGAATTTGATCAGCAATACCTGCGCTGGCTACTGGACTCGCAAGTTGGGGAGAGCAGCCCTTACGTAGAAAAAACGATCCTGCTGGCGCTCAATAAATTGCAGCAATCAGAATTGGGCGCATCCGAATTACTGCCACGCGTACCCACTGTTCTATTTGAGGTGTTGAAAAACCTGCGCGATAGCAAGGCCTCTTCAAGCAGCCTTGCAAAGGTGATTGCCAAAGACGCAGTGCTTGTCGCCGCACTGTTACAAGAAATAAATGCTTCGTATTACGACCTGAGCAGCCGAGTCAATAGTCTCGATAATGCAATACAGATACTCGGTATCAATGGTCTGCGTATGTTAATTGCCCGTACCGCCTTTCGACCAATGATGCAAACGCAGACAGGAAAGTTAACGAAAAAACTAGCACCACTGATATGGGAGCATTCAGAAAAAACTGCGCTGGCTTGTCAACTATTGGCGCAACAAAGAGGACTCGATCAGTTTGCTACTTTTCTGTCCGGTTTACTCCATAACATTGGCTTGATCGTCGCTTTCCGTCTGGTCGATCTGACCGGTGTCACGGATCACTTTCCGGTTTCAGCGGAATTTCAGATGGCTTTTTTTAAACAAGCGTCGCGGTTGTCTATTCAAGTCGGAAAACAATGGGAACTTCCAGCGCTAGTCTTACGTACCATGCAGGATAAAGACGATGATCCGAATCAACAGTCAGAGTTGGCCGCTTGCCTACGACAAGCCGAGCAACTTGCAAGACTGCAGCTTTTGCTGAAGTACGGAATAATTACGCTACCCGATGCCATCGCATTATTAGAGGGCAATGCCGGCTTGCAAGCCTGTTTTCAGAGACTGAACCGAGCCTAGGATCACTCGATACGCGTCCATATTTGTTCCCTGCCATTCGCCGGACTATCTTTGTAGGCGAGAATGCGCAGCTCGGTGGCGCTTGCCAGGCTGATCAGGCAATGATAGGTTTCACCGTTGGCGCGATTAAAGATGTGGCCTTTCCACTCTTGCGAAGAGACTTGGCTCAGGCCACTTAAGACCTGTAAGCCTAGGGCCGAGGTGGCGGTATTGTTGTTTTCATGTACCTTGACGACGGTGCCGCATAAATTCTGGCCGCAGGTGGCAAGCTCAATTTCCAATTGGCCGCTCTGGCTTAGCCAGTGGCCGAGTTGCGGTGCGTTTTGCAAGGCTAGCTGTTGCTTGGCCGCGCGGAACTTGCATTCCAGCTCGCGATCGCTGTCGTTGCAAAGATACGTGCCATCGGCTTGCGCCTGTTTCAATTCTTCTACTACCTGAGCGCGGCTCTTGCCTTCCACCGCCGGTGCGGCCGCCAGTGCGCTACCGATGACTGAGAACGAGGCGCAGAACAGCATTGCTGTTAACAAATTTTTTCCAGACATGACAAACTCCATACAATGAGAGGGGGATCGAAGTTCCGCACCAAGCTCAATGATGCAAAAGGTGGCGGGGTGGCGCTATTACAAACCGCGCGTGTATCTGCCATGTGTTTGGTAAGGGCAGATTTGCAAGCCCATGTATCTGGGCAGCGGGCAGATACATGGGGATACAAATACGCCGTCTTTGGCATGTTAAATCGGATATAAAGCAAGCTATGGAAGCACTGGATCACTTACTTATCGTCGATGACGATGCCGATATTCGCGAGCTGCTGTGTATTTACCTGCAAAAAAATGCGTATAAGGTGAGCACGGCGGCCAACGGCAAACAAATGCGCCAGGCCTTGATGCTGGGCGGCATAGACTTGATCGTACTCGACCTGATGCTGCCGCAAGAAGATGGTCTTAGCCTCTGTCGTGCGCTGCGCGCCAGTGAGCACCGGCATATCCCGATCTTGATGTTGACTGCCTTGGCGGAGGAAACCGATAGGATAGTCGGGCTGGAAATGGGTGCCGATGATTATCTCAGCAAACCTTTTGCCTCACGTGAGCTGTTGGCGCGCGTGCGTGCGGTACTGCGGCGCACGCGCATGCTGCCGCCGAATTTGCGTGCCAGCGCCGCGCCGCCCTTACTGGTCTTTGGCGATTGGCGGCTCGATACACAGGCGCGCCATCTCCTTGATAAAGACGGCACGCTGGTCAGCTTGAGCGGTGCCGAATACCGCTTGCTGCAAGTCTTGCTGGAACATCCGCATCGGGTATTGAGTCGCGATCAGTTACTCAATTTAACGCAAGGTCGGGATGCCGATATGTTTGAGCGCTCCATCGATTTATTGATCAGCCGCTTGCGTGTGCATTTGCAAGACGATGCGCGTGAGCCGCGTTACATCAAGACCATGCGCAGCGAAGGCTATGTGTTTGCCTGCACCGTCAGCGCCGCCAGCACTGGTGATACAGCATGCTGACCGGCATCAGGCACATCACCCGATATCTGTGGCCGCGCTCCTTGTTTGGCCGAATCAGTCTGATCTTATTATTTGGCTTATGCGTGGCGCATATACTGTCGTTTGGCATGATCGTGTACGAACGCGATCAGGCCAGCAAGGCTACCATGTCTTATTATCTCGGGCATGATGTGGCCGGCTCTATCGCCATGCTGGAACGCTTACCGGCAGAAGAAAGAGCCGTGTGGCTGCCGCGACTGGATCGTAACAATTACCGCTATTTTTTACGCGCAGGCGAACCCGCATCAGCACATGTAGCGGAGAAATCAGCCGATACCACCTTGGCAATCGAGGTGATGCAGTCCGTGCGTGCTGCCCTGGGGAGTGGCTATACGGTGATACCTGGTTTCTATCTGGATGCGCAAGCACGCAAACACATGAACCTCCATCTGAACTTGTATGACGGTACGCCAGTGAGTATCGACATGGTCTCGAGCGGCTTGACTTATTCAAGCTGGCTGCCGCTGATTCTGGTAGCACAATTATTGATATTAATCGCTTTCAGTTGGCTGGCAGTACGCCTGGCGACCCGCCCATTGGCGCAACTGGCCGCGGCAGCCGATCGTGTATCGCCCGACCGTAGCACGGATTTATTCCCTACCGATGGCCCACTGGAAGTGGCTAAAGCTGGCATTGCTTTTAATGCTATGCAGCAGCGTATCAGTACGTATTTGAGCGAGCGGATACAAATTTTAGCCGCGGTCACGCATGATTTACAAACACCGATCACGCGTATGCGCCTGCGGGTAGAAATGTCAGATGAGGAAGGGCATAAAGATAAACTCTTGCGCGATCTGCTCGCTATGCAGAGTTTGGTGGAGCAGGGCGTCGCGTATGCGCGCGCCCATCAACTCGGACAACAGCCCAAGGAAAAAACTTACAGCCTTGATCTCGACGCATTGCTGCGCAGTTTGGTCAACGATTATCAAGATGCTGGCCACAGCATCGCTTTGACTGCGCAATTGGGTCGACCGCTGCGCAGCGCACCGCATGCCTTGAAGCGGATACTCAGTAATCTTTTAGATAATGCTTTAAAGTTTGGCAGCGAGGTAGAGATCGTGGTGCAAAATTTGGCAGCAGATCACATTGCTATCGCGGTCTTGGATCGCGGCCCGGGCATTCCGGCAGCAGAGCTTGCCGCAGTATTGCAACCCTATTACCGGGTAGAAAATTCTCGCAACCGTGATACCGGTGGCAGCGGCTTAGGTCTGGCAATTGCACAGCAATTGAGCCTGGCATTGGGCGGCTCGCTACATCTAAGCAATCGTGAAGGTGGTGGCTTGCTTGCTGAGTTACGCTTGCCTGGCTGATTGCGAGCGAGTGACCGGTGGGTACTCCGCAGGATTGTATGTGGTTGCAGGGACCTTAGCTGTATCGGCGGTGCTTACCTTATTGTTGAGTAGGAAGGGAAGGCAAACGACGCTAGCTAGGCCAGTCACATCGCCTTAGCAATGACCAAGGCTTTACCAAGGCCCTGGTAGTTTTGTGAGATAGACTATCAACGACTGGCAGGGCCGACGTGATCCAAATTAATCTGCGAAGTGTTAGCCGTATCACGCATGAACCAGCAGACCAATAAAGTACAAGAAATCACTGCCGTCACATACCAATAAAAACCGCTTTCGAGTTCTACTTTTTTGAACCAGAGCGCGACGTATTCTGCCGTGCCACCAAAGATCGACACCGCGAAGGCATACGGGACGCCGACCCCGGTGGTGCGTATTTCTACTGGAAACATCTCGGCTTTGACCAGCGCATTAATCGAGGTGTAGCCAGAGACGATCATCCAGGCACAGGCAATGAGAAAGAACGCTTCCCACGGTCCTTGCGCATGACGAATCGCGCTCAGCAGTGGTACTGTCAGCAGCGTACCCAGTAGCGCAAAACCGAGTAGCAAAGGGCGTCGTCCGATCCGATCCGATAAGGCACCATAGAGCGGTTGCAAGCACATAGCAAAAATTAAGGAGGCAGCCGAGACCGCAGTGGTCTGGGCATCCGACAGACCGACCGACAGGCGTAAGAACTTTTGCATGTAAGTTGTGTACACATAGAAGGCCAGGGTGCCGCCCATAGTGAGACCAATCACGAGTAATACTTCGCGTGGGTATTGCGCTAATTGACGCAGGCCGCCCATTTTTTTGTTTCTATTGCGTGCCGCTTCAAACGATGGCGTTTCTGGTAAATCATGGCGCATTCTCAAGGCTAATAAGGCCAAGCCCGCTCCCACTACAAATGGAATCCGCCATCCCCAGGCACGCAATTGTTCGGTACTTAAAAAATAATGTTGCAGAACCAGAAGTAATAACAGGGCTAATAATTGTCCACCAATCAAGGTCACATATTGGAAGCTGGCATAGAATCCGCGATGCTTGGAATCTGCCATTTCAGACAAATACGTGGCACTGACACCGTATTCGCCCCCAAGACTTAAGCCCTGAATCATACGCGCAGCTAATAGCAGCAGTGGTGACCAGACCCCCACCATGGCATAGGTGGGGGCGCAAGCGATCAGTAAAGAACCAAAGCACATCAGCAGTACCGAAGCCATCAAGGCACTGCGCCGGCCAAAGCGGTCACCGACATAGCCGAACAGGACACCGCCAACAGGGCGAATGAAAAAGCCTAAAGCAAAAATGCCGGCCGTCGACATCATCTGCGCGGTGGCGTCTTGTGCCGGGAAAAACGAATTGGCAAAGTATAAAGAAAACGCTGCGTAGCAGTAAAAATCAAACCATTCGACTAAATTGCCGGCCGAGCCCACCAAGATAGCGCGTAGCCGGCTCATGCTGATCGCTTCTTTGTCGGTGTTACCCGGCCGTGGCATAGCCGGTTGATCTGGATGGGGCGTCTGCGCTTGGGCAGGCGCTGCGTCGATGTGGGTCGCGTTCATTGATGTCTCCGTTGCCGTGATAGGTATTTTATTTTTTTCTACCATCCTAGTATTCACAAAATTGTGCTCTGACGTATCCGCATGATGCACCCCTCAGGCCTCCGTAGTTTTACGGAGGGAGTAAATAAGTAAGCACTTTCAATGCAACAGCCGCTATGATCGCTGCACCTGTCCTTTTGCAACTCGCACGTATCATCATTCCAGCATGCGCTTTCATTTTCTCCTTTCTTGGCGTCGTCATTACCGGTGGTGCTTGTTTGCGCTGGCCAATGTGCTGCTCATTGTATTGGCCGGACAATGGATGGAGGCACGCGAGATCGCCAGCAAGACAGTATCGATTGAGCAATCGGCTAAAGCGCAGGTTTTAGGCTTGCGCGGCATCGTTGAAAAATACGACTACCTTCCGTTTGCTGCTGCACAACATCCGGATGTCATTCAGCTTTTGCATGAGCCGACTGATCCGGCCTTAACCGCGCAGGTCAATCAATACTTTTCTGCCCTGAAAGCGGAAGCTGGTGTTGCTGCACTCTATGTGATCAGTGTGTCAGGGGTTACGTTGGCGGCGAGTAACTGGAATACGCGTGAGAGTTTTGTTGGGCAGTCGTATCAGCAGCGTCCGTATTTTGAAGATGCGCTGTCCGGTCGCACCGGTCTGTTTTACGGGCTGGGGTTGACCACGGGGGCATCCGGCTTGTTTATTGCCAAGCCAGTGCGCTCCGGCTCGAAGGTCATTGGAATTATGGTAGCGAAGCTGAGTCTCGATGCCTTGGAACGGGTTTGGACAAAAAGTGTCGAACCCTTGGTGTTGCAGGATAGCCGAGGGATCGTTTTTCTCAGTTCTGTGCCGGCCTGGCTATATCAAAGCAGAAGCCCACTGGGCCAGACGGATCTGCGCTGGTTACAACTGCATAGTCAATATGGCAGCGCCCGACACGATGCGGTCTTGCCATGGCAAATAGAGAAGAATGCTCACACACCAGAGTTTGTATTGCGCGCCAGAGTTAACGGCCAGCGCCGTTCCTACCTCGCCTCCGAAACCTATCTGCCGGAACTAGGCTGGACCTTGATCGTTACCAGTGATTTGGAGGATGTCAGGCAGGCCAAGCTGGCAGCCATCCTCATTGCCAGCTTGCTGAGCATTGTGGTATTGCTGGGCATATTGTATTGGCACCTGCATCAACGCCGCTTAATCGAGCAGCAGCAAGCCAGAAGAGAATTGGAACAGCGGGTACTCGAGCGTACGCACGACCTGCAAGAAGCCCATGCGTTTCGTAAATCGATGGAGGATTCGCTGTTAGTCGGGATGATTGCCCGTGATCATTCGGGAAAAATCATTTATGTCAATAATGCCTTTTGTGACATGGTCGGCAGCGACCGCGATGCTTTGTTAAATTGCCAGCCGCCTTATCCGTATTGGCATCCGGACGAGCTGGAAAAACATTGGCGCAATAATGAACAACTCTTGAATGGCCACTCTGCGCCCCATGGTTTCGAGTCGAGAATTCGGAATCGTGCCGGCGAAGACAGGTACATTATGGTGTACACCGCAGCCTTAATTGATTCCAATGGTGTTCGGCAAGGCTGGATGAGTTCCATCGTCGATATCACGGTACAAAAGCGCATTAAAGATGGCCATCATGAGCAGGAACGAAAACTGCAACGCAGTGCCCGTCTGGCGAGTCTTGGTGAGATGGCGTCGACGCTGGCGCATGAACTCAATCAGCCCTTAATGGCGATTTCTAACTTCGCCTTGGCTGCTCGAGCGATGGCGCACGACAGCGTGCCACCAATGCTGGGCTCGGCGCTGCAGGAAATTGTCGCGCAGTCGAAACGGGCCAGCGACATTGTCAAGCGTGTGCGGGCATTGATCAACCCGCAGCGTGGTGCGTATGAAATTGTGTCTATACACGCCGTCATCAGCGATGCATTAGCGATGCTACAACATGAGATTCAGCAAACCCAGACGCTTGTGACAACGGAGATCGAGATTGCGCTGCCAGCTACCCGCGGCGACAAAGTATTATTGCAACAAGTGCTGATTAACTTATGCCAGAATGCCATGCAGGCGATGGAAGCTTTGCCGTTGACCCAACATCGTTTGACTGTTTCGGCAAAGCAGGTCGGGCGCACGATACAGGTGCGTGTCGCTGACCTTGGGCCGGGGATTGCTGCGCATTTAGTCGAGCAAGTATTTACCTCGTTTTTCACCACGAAGCCCGATGGCTTAGGCTTGGGCTTGAATATTTGCCGAACCGTTATTGAAGCGCATGGCGGCCGTATTTTTGTGGAAAACAAGGACGAGGGCGGTGCCGTTTTTTTATTTACTTTACCGATCAGCCAATGAATGAGACACCCTTGATGCTGTATGTGGTGGACGACGATGAGGCGCTGCGTCGTTCGTTGCATATGTTACTTTTTTCTCAGGGCTTGCCGGTTCAGAGCTTTGATACCGGCGAGTCTTTCTTGGCCACGGTTGATCACCGCAAGCCTGGTTGTGTGGTGCTTGATCTGCGCATGGCGGGGATCAGTGGCTTATCGGTATTGGCAGAATTAAAGCTGCGCCATAGCCCACTCGTGGCCTTGTTTTTGTCGGGACATGGCGATATTCCAACCGCGCTGGAAGCCGTTCGTTTAGGTGCCTACGATTGGATAGTCAAACCCGATGTTGAGCAGTTGTTAGAAAAACTGCCGAGTGCGATCAGCGAAGCCCACGCGCGCGCGCATGCCTTGCAGCGCTGGAGCGAGCTGACTGTGCGCGAACGCGAAGTCGCACGTCTGGTTTGCCTTGGGTACAGCAATAAAGACATCGCCCGACAATTGCTGCCTCCGGCCGGGCCGCGCACGGTAGAGACTCATCGTTCCAACATCTTTGATAAATTAAATTTGGCGAATGCGAATGAGCTCAGCCGTTGGCTGAGTTTGTACAACTGGTTAGATTGAGATTATGCCGCCACTGCAAGTGGCGTAATTGCCTTGGTGATTGCCTTATCGGCGATGCGTGTCTATCTTTTTTACACCTGAAACACCGTATACCTCGTCATTCCTGCATGTCACAGCCGCGTCATTCCCGCATGCTTTTGGCGGGAACCCAGTGTCGTTTTTAACACTGAAAACGTCATCATTTCTGACATTTTCAGTGAGCCACGAACGTCGCTGGATTCCTGCCAAAAGCGCGCAGGAACGACGTTACGGGCGGCTGGGTGGATGCGTAATCGACCTGGCCTGCTCTCGCCTCATCATTCCTGCGCAGGCAGGAATCCAGTGGCACGTCAGTGCCTTCAGGGTAGGAGGGTCGATCAAGGGCACTTTTTTTCTGTGAAATTTGCAGTTTGCTTAATTAAAACGAGTGCGAGATACCGCTGAAGAATGCGCTTGGGTTTGCACCGGCAGCAGCGGTATTCGGGTTGTTAAAGTCCATGTTGAAATTGCTCAGCGCGCTGTTATGAACGTTGGCTAAAGCCACATACAATAAAGTCCGTTTTGACAAGCTGTAATTGGCACCGACCACGATTTGGCTGGCGCTGCCTACGTGTTGATTGACCTTGGCATGGTAGGCGGCACCAATGAGTGTCAGTGCTGGGCTCAGGCGGTAGTTAAGGCCTAACCAATACTGGCTGGTTTTGTCCGGCTTGCTTTGGCTGACTGCCACGGTATCGGGGGCCGACAGTGATTGATAACCGACATAGAGTGTCAAGTCATCCAATTTGGCGGTACCACCGAGCGTCAATTCATTTGAGTATTGATACAGGGAGCTGGCGCGGCCTTTTGCATCTTTGGCAAAGTCATACATGGCGGTGACGGTGTAGTTATTGAACGCATAATTCAATGCGATGCCACCGGTGCTGTTGGCGCTGGTCGAGCCGGCCACTTCGCCTAAGCCGTAAGTAACTTGTACGGAAGCACCGCCAAATTGTGGTGAGATGTAGTTGATGCCATTGTTGTAGGTAGGCCAGTTGCGTCCCTTGACCAAGGTCGCTGTACCTGACCACATCTGGCCGGTCGGATCGAGGCCCCAAACCTGATCGCTGGGCAGGGTTAAATCGCGGCCCAGTTTCAGCGAACCGAAGGCACCACTCAAGCCAACCAAGGTGCGGCGCGAGAAGATGGTGCTCGAGCCACCGTTGTTGGCACCATTTGCGCCGGAAAAGCCATTTTCGAGTAAGAACATGGCTTTTAAACCATTTCCTAAGTCTTCTTCGCCTTTAAAACCTAACAGACTGGTACCCCAGACATTGCCGCCTATGCTGCTGGTGGTACCGAGTACGCCAGGCGTGGCGGTGGCCTGATTGGTGGTCAGCATGACGCCGTCAACCAGGCGCCCGTAGATAGTGACATTGCTTTGTTGTGCGTAGGCTTGCGTCGCCAACAGGGAGCTCATTGCCAGGGCAGTGCCCAGAGCGCGCGCCAATGGGAAGTGGGTGGATGGTGTTTTCATATTGTCTCCTGAGTGTATGAGGGTGTTAAGCCTGATTAAATTGGTCATTCCGCACAGCGTCATGCCAAATTTTTATAAGAAATGTTTTTCGTTTGAGCCTGTGAATGTATTCGACTCGGCCAAAAAACAGCTTCTTTAATTAATAAACCAAATTGATTTATTAATTAAATGTACCATTTATTTTTTTAATTGCTAAAAATTTTCGCGAAAAAAAAGCGGTATATAGTCTAAATGTCACATAGGTGCAACATTGCTGCTCGGTATGTAGGCTCCGGTAGCGAGCCAAAAAGATCAGTTTCAAGCTGCTGATTAGGCTTTTTACTACGCGCTGTGTCTTGTCAGGCAGGGTGTTGTTCGCGGAAACGGGAAGGCGGGGGAGTTTACTTGTCAGGCGGAGAAAATCAGTGCGATGATTTATTTATAATTAATAAAACTACTTGATTTAATAAATTGACCGAGCTATATTGCTGATCAGCGTAATGCTGACACGAATAAAATCAGAACACCTGTATCGTTCATCGCTTAGTTGCTGCGCTAAGACATATATAAAACTCAAGGAGACCTACATGAATTTGCAACATAGCATCTCATTAGCTGTATTGACCTGCGTCGCAGGAATCGCCTGCGCTGCAGAGCAACCTGTGATCGGTTTAATTACCAAAACAGAAACCAATCCTTTTTTTGTCAAAATGAAAGAGGGCGCGCAACTCCGCGCCACGGCCTTGGGCGCGAAATTGCTGACTGCTGCGGGTAAAAGTGATGGCGATAATGCCGGGCAAGTAACGGCGATTGAAAATATGGTGTCTGCCGGTGCGAAAACTATTTTGATTACACCGAGTGATGCCAAGGCAATTATTCCTGCCATTAAAAAAGCCCGTGATAAAGGCGTGATGGTGATTGCTTTGGATAGTCCGACTGCGCCGCAAACGGCCACCGATGGTTTGTTTGCCACTGATAATTATCAGGCCGGCATCTTGATCGGGCAGTATGCGAAAGCCAGTTTTGCTGGCAAGCCGGTAAAAATTGCCATGCTCGATTTATTTCCTGGTCATCCGGTTGGCATTACTCGTCATAATGGCTTTCTGAGTGGCTTTGGTGCCAGCGGTATCAGCGCTGCCACCACGGATTTGCTTAAAACGGCCGATGTTGTTTGCATGGCCGACACCTATGGTGACCAAGGCAAGGGGCAAACTGCGATGGAAAACTGTCTGCAGAAAAACCCTGAAATTAATTTGGTCTACACCATCAATGAACCTGCCGCGGCAGGTGCTTACAAGGCCTTGAAAGCCGCCGGTAAAGAGAAAACGGTCATGATTGTGTCGGTGGATGGCGGTTGTGCCGGCGTGCGTGATGTTAAAGCCGGTGTGATCGCCGCAACTTCGCAGCAGTATCCGATGAGAATGGCGGATTTAGCGGTGGAAGCCGGTGTGACTTACGCTAAAACAGGTAAAAAAGTCGCTGGTTATACCGATACCGGCGTGACCCTCATCAGCGACAAAGTAGTTGCTGGCGTGGAGAGTAAAGATACCGCTTTTGGTCTCGGTGCTTGCTGGGGTAAATAAGCTGGAATAGTAAGTAAAAGTGGCGCTGCAGGTGCAGCGCCACTTTTTAAGCAGTCGCTCGTTCGTTAAGGATAACGTGGTATGAAATTGAATCTCAAAGAACATCTTCCGCCGCTTTCGGCGCTCGGTCCGATTATTGCCTTGCTGGTAGCAAGTATTTTCTTTACTTGGCAGTCCGAGCATTTTTTCAGTGGCCAAAATTTTTCCCTGATCTTGCAGCAGGTGATGGTCGTCGGCGTGATTGCGATTGGCCAAACCTTGATCATTTTGACTGCCGGGATAGATTTGTCCTGCGGCATGATGATGGCGCTGGGCTCGATTGTGATGACGAAATTCGCTACCGATCTGGGCATGAATCCCTATCTGGCGATTCTATGCGGTATGTTGGCTTGCGTATTGATAGGTTTCCTCAATGGTGCTTTGGTGACGATGGTCAAGCTGCCACCATTTATTGTCACGCTCGGTACGATGAATATTGCATTCGCAGTGACGCAGCTGTACTCCCACGCGCAAACGATTACTGACATCCCTGAGATGATGTCGTTCTTCGGCAATACCTTCAGCATCGGTCAAACCACGGTCACCTACGGTACGGTTTTGATGCTCGCTTTGTATGGCTTGACTTGGTTATATTTACGCGATACCGCACCGGGTCGGCATATTTATGCCATCGGCAATAATCCTGAAGCTGCGCGTTTGACTGGTATTGCTACCGGTAAAATTATGCTCGGCATCTATATGATGGCGGGCTTGTTTTATGGCGTCGCAGCTTTGCTTTCTGTGGCACGTATGGGGGTCGGTGATCCGCAAGGCGGGCAGACCGATAATCTCGACAGTATTACGGCCGTTGTTCTCGGTGGTACCAGTTTGTTTGGTGGTCGTGGTTCGATTTTGGGCACCTTGATCGGTGTGCTCATCGTCGGGGTATTCAGGAATGGTCTGACCTTGATGGGTGTGCCTTCGGTGTATCAGGTATTGGTGACCGGCGTCTTGGTGATTTTGGCGGTTGCTACCGATCAACTCACACATAAAAAAGGTTGAAAATGAGCAAGCATAATTCTTCCGTTATTTTTCAGGCGAGCGGACTGACCAAGCGTTACGGCAGCGTCACGGCGCTCGATGGGACTGATTTTGAATTGCGGGCCGGTGAAATTTTAGCTGTCATTGGTGATAATGGGGCGGGCAAATCGTCCTTGATCAAAGCCTTGTCGGGTGCGCTGATTCCTGATTCTGGTCAGATGTTACTCGATGGCCAGACCGTGGCATTCAAGTCGCCTATTGATGCGCGCCGTCACGGTATCGAAACGGTCTACCAGGATTTGGCCGTGGCACCGGCAATGACGATTGCCGAAAACTTGTTTCTCGGCCGTGAATTGCTGCGTCCTGGCTTGTTGGGCAAGTGCTTTCGCATTATCGACAAAAAACGCATGTTGGCCGAAGCGGTTGGCCATATGAAGGATTTGAAGATCGGTATACGCTCGATGAAGCAGGCGGTCGGCACTTTGTCCGGCGGCCAACGTCAAGGAGTGGCGGTTGCTCGCAGTACGGCATTTGCCAAGCATGTGGTGATTCTCGATGAGCCCACCGCCGCCCTCGGGGTGAAGGAGGGGAATATGGTGCTGGAAATGATACGGCGTGTGCGTGACCGTGGCTTGCCGGTGATTTTGATCAGCCACAATATGCCGCATGTGTTTGAGATCGCTGACCGCATCCATATTCAGCGTTTAGGCAAACGCGTGGCGCTTGTCAATCCTAAAAAAATCAGTATGTCGGATGCGGTCGCGGTGATGACTGGCGCGAAAAACCCTCAAGACCTGCCTGAGGATGCGCATGCTTAAAGGAATCAACCCACTGTTGTCTGCCGATTTGCTGAAGATTTTATGCGAAATGGGGCATGGTGATGAAGTCGCCGTGGTCGATGCCAATTTCACCGCGCGTTCGCTGGGGCGGGGCAAACCTATCATTGAGTTGCCGGGCAGTGATTTACTCAGTGCCTGCGACGCCGTGCTGTCGGTGTTTCCACTCGATGCGGCGGTCGCACAACCGGTGGCGTATATGCAGGTGTGCGAGTCGCCGGACGGCTATTTGTCCGAGACGCAAGCGAACATCGTGAAGCTGTTAAGTCGCAGTGCATTAGCTCAAGCGGCACAATGTCAGGCCACCGAACGGTTTGCTTTTTATGAACGCGTGAAACAAGTGTATGCCATCGTGCAGACCGGTGAAATGCAGCCGTATGCGAATTTTATCTTTAAAAAAGGCGTCCTCACTACGCTGTCGCCGGTGTGATGAATTGTTTCCTCTTGCTTGTCAGACCGAGCTTTGGCTCAGGCTGGCAAGTTTGGCGACATGGCATGGTGTAGAATGCCCACTCACTGCAATGATGCATTTCGGATAAAAAACCACGCTTATGCAAGACGTCATGACCGACCCGACAGATGCTCAATCCGATGAAATAAAATGGTTGCGCCCACGAGGTTCCAACCAGGTCGGAATGAGTCAATTCAATGAACGCATTGTTCTTCAGGCGATTCGCACCCGCGGCAGTATGCCTAAGGCTGATTTGGCGCGCTTGACTAATCTGAGTACGCAAACCGTCTCGCTGATCATTAACCGTCTGCTCGACGAAGGTTTTGTGCTCAAGCAGACACCGATCCGTGGCAAAGTCGGCCAGCCTTCGGTTCCCATCGTGCTTAATCCCGATGGCGCGTTTTCTATTGGTATCAAGATAGGTCGGCGTGGTTTGGATTTGTTATTGGTTGATTTTGTCGGTCAAGCGCGCGAGCGTTCTTCGTGGTCGTACCCGTTTCCCGATCCCGATACCTTGTTTAAAGATATAGAAGTGCAACTCAATACCATGTGCGCGCGGCTGGGGCCAACGCAATTGCCGCGTCTTTCAGGCATAGGTATTGCCGCTCCGTTGGCGCTGGGAGGCTGGCAAAAATTGCTGGACATCACGCCGCAGCAAAATAATAAGTGGGACCAGATCGATATCTTGTCGCGCATTGAAGCCATGACCGAGTTGCCGGTAGAGTTTGCCAAAGACACGGCGGCCGCCTGCGTGGCAGAGTTGGTTTCCGGGCGTGGACGCAGTATCAAAAGTTTCTTTTACTTATTTGTCGATACCTTTATCGGTGGTGCGCTCGTGCTCAACAGTCATTTGCATGGCGGTTTGCATGGCAATGCCGGCGCGGTCGGTTCCTTACCGTTGGCGATTTCGCATGCCGATACGCGCACGGCACCGGAGCAGTTGCTCAGTGCTGCGTCGCTGTTTAATTTGGAACAATTATATGCCGCCTCCGGCTTGGACCAGAGTGCCTCGTATGATGAACGAGCATTACAGGAACCGTGGCTGACGCACACCGGTGCTTGGCTCGATGACGCCGCGCGTGCCATCGCGTTTGCCATCATCAGTTCGGTGTGTTTTTTGGATTTGGAAAGTATCGTGATCGATGGTTCGCTGGACCGTCTGTTATTGGAAAAGCTGCTTTGTGAAGTAGAAAAGTCTTTGGATTTGTACCGTTGGGAAGGAGTGTTACGTCCGCTTATTCTGGCCGGTACCATCGGGCCGGACGCCCATGCCATCGGTGCGGCCTTACTTCCTTTGTATGCCAATTTCGGACCTGACCGCGATTTGTTTTTAAAAAATACCCCTAATACTTAATCGTGCCACCTGTGCTCTGATGTTTTGATGCTCGCTTGCCTGTGCGGGCAAGCAGATCGACAGACCGGTGGCGGTACCATATCTGGAGAAGAAAATGATAGTCACTTTTGGTGAAGCACTGGTTGATATGATAGAACAAGAAGATGGCCGCTTTGCCGCTATCCTCGGTGGTTCGGTGTGTAATTTTACTTTGGCTGTGGCCCGTCAAGGCATGGCCGTCACCTATCTCAACCCTTTTTCCATCGATACCTTCGGCGATCGTTTTACCCATCATTTGCGTGGTGCCGGTGTCAGCTTGGCGAGCCCGACCCGTAGTCTGCAGCCGACCTCGATCGCGGTGGTCACGCTCAATGAGCAGAAACTACCGACCTATGCATTTCACCGCGCTGCCGTGGCTGACCGCGATATCACGGCAGAGCAAGCCTGTGCGGCCTTGCCGTCGGCGATGACACTGTTACACACCGGTGGTTTGACCTTGGTGCCGGACGAAATTGAAAAAACGCTGCAGATTGTCCGCGCTGCCGGCAAAGCCGGTGCGATTATCTCTATCGATGCCAATATGCGTCCTATGGTGTGCCCTGATCTGACTGCCTATGCTGCCGGAGTACGGAAAATGTTAGCGCTGGCGGATATGGTCAAGGTCAGCGATGAAGATTTGCGCCATCTGGGCTTGCAGCATGCCGAACCGATCGATGCTGCACGCACGCTGTTTCTTGATTCCAACATCAAATTGATTGCTCTGACCTTGGGTGAGCATGGCGGCATTCTGCTCTCGCGCACTGAGCATGTGGCGCAGGGAATACCGGCCGGTGTTAGCGTGGTCGATACGGTCGGTGCCGGCGACAGCTTTTGGGCTGGCTTGGCTGCGAGTTTGCAGGGTGCTGGGCACTTGTCGGTAGCGGGTTTGTCTACGCTCAATCAGACTGCGCTGGAAAATGCCTTGCGCTTTGCCATTGCCACTGCGAGTTTGAACGTCATGCGCGCTGGCTGTAATCCGCCTGACAGCGCGGAAGTGGCGGCGTTTTTAGCGCGCTGAAGTGTGATCGCCGGGCTATTCTTGAGATCTCAGTCGCACATTCCTTGACATGTAAAGACTGGTCTATATATTGGTTTATTATCATAAAAAATCTGACTAGGGTTTGAAGCCCCGGCCTTCAGAGGCTGTAGCAAAAGCCTGATGGACGCTTTTTTACACCTGAAACACCGTATACCTCGTCATTCCCGCGTGCTTTTGGCGGGAGCCTAGTGTCGTTTTTGCACTGAAAAAAGTTGTGAGGCAGGAGAAAGATCATGCATATCGAAATTGGGTCTTACGAAGCGAAAACAAAATTACCCGAATTATTGCGTGCCGTGCAGTTGGGTCAGCGGTATACGATCACACTGCGCGGCGAGGCAGTCGCTGACTTGATTCCAGTAGAAGCAGCGCAAAAAAATGAAGTCGCAGCGGGGGTTGCTCAAATGCAAAAATTAATGGCATCGTATCCGCCATTGTTAGGAATCGACACGAAAGCACTGATTGAGCAAGGCCGCGACTGATGCGTTTCGTTCTCGATAATTCGGTGACGATGCGCTGGTTGTTCGGTGATGGTTCAACTGGCGATCAAGTTTATGCCAATCAGGTATTGGCGGTGATCGCTAAGGCCAATGTGGTGGTGCCAAGCGCTTATTTGCTGCGTGAAACGATCGTGTACACGCTCGCAAGCAGGAGGCTGATCTTCAGCTTACCCGATGAGCGAATACATTTCTGAAGCACATTCTTCATAATTTACTAGACGACCGGTCTAATATTGGATATAGTATCAACGCTGACGCCGTGTACAACAGCATCTGCGTCGCCAATTCTTCACTGTTTCTTCACACGGAGTGGGAGACACAGCCAGTGTATTGGAGTATTCTTTTACGCATGCAGGTTAGACGACTGGTCTACTACTTGTTATGAACAATTTTATTCAGGAGCAAGAAAATGAAAAAAGTATTGATGGTATTGACTTCGCATAGTGAACTTGGCAACACCGGTCGTAAAACTGGTTTTTGGCTGGAAGAGTTGGCCGCACCGTATTACGTTTTTAAAGATGCCGGCGTGGAAGTCGTGTTGGCGTCACCGCTCGGTGGACAACCGCCGCTCGATCCTAAGAGCGATGAGCCAGACTTTCAAACCGAACAAACCAAGCGCTTCACTGCCGATTCACAGGCCAATGCGCAATTGGCGGCGACGGTGCGCTTGGACTCGTTGTCGCAAGCCGATTTCGATGCAGTCTTTTACCCAGGTGGTCACGGTCCTTTGTGGGATTTGGTGGCCGACCAGCATTCGATCGCACTGATTGAGTCTGTCATCGCCGCCAACAAGCCGGTAGCACTGGTTTGCCATGCACCTGGGGTACTGCGCGACGTCAAAACAGCGGCCGGTCGTCCTTTGGTTGAAGGTAAAAAAGTGACGGGCTTTACCAATACCGAAGAAGCGGCCGTCGAGCTGACCGACATCGTGCCGTTTCTGGTCGAAGATATGCTTAAGGCCAAGGGTGGCATCTATTCCCAAGGCCCGGATTGGGCTTCCTATGTCCTCATCGATGGCTTGTTGATCACCGGACAAAACCCGGGTTCCTCAGCGGCCGCGGCAGCCTTATTGTTGCAGCAACTGAGCTGAGTAGAGATGTCAGCACTCCCGTGCTTCTTTGCTTGAGAAGCGCGGGGCTGCGGTTGCAGCGATCAGCTCATCGATTTATGCAACTGCCGATTGTTTGTATATAATTGCCTCACCGATCCAAGCGTTGAGGCTTTTTCCTTCAGCTTGAGCGGCGATGGCCGCACGCGCGTGAACTGCCGGTTCTATGCGTACCAGAAATTTTCCAGAGTAGGTTTTTTGTGGCTTTCTGCCTAGTTTTTTGCATGTGGTAAGGTAGTCTTCGACTGCTACAGCCATGGCGGCGCGCAGTTCGCTCACAGATTGGCCGTGAAAACCGATGACGTCATCAATGCCTGCGAGTCGGCCGGTGAAGAGCGCATCCTCGTCCGAGTAGTCAATCTTGGCTAAATAGCCTTTGTGCATCATGATGTTCATATGCTCACTCCTGCCTTTATCGGATTTGCGCGTAAAACCCCGTCGTTCAGAGGCTGTCGCAAAAGCCTAATGGACGCTTTTTTACATCTGAAACACCGTACACCTCGTCATTCCCGCGTGCTTTTGGCGGGAACCTAGTGTCGTTTTTTACACTGAAAATGCCACAATTTCTGGCATTTTCAGTTAACCACGAACGTCGCTGGATTCCTGCCAAAAGCACGCAGGAACGACGCGGCCACCAGTCGGGGTAATGATACCGACTGAAAACCCTTTTGCGACAGCCTCTTTAGGGCGGGGAGGATGTCAAAAGAAATTCTCTGGCATCGCGTACTTGATAGCGTTTCGCCTCTTTTTCCGGGTGCGGGCGATGAAAAGTAGCGACAACGTCATTTAATTCAAACCGAACCCGTGAACCATTTCCTTCGACGGTGATTGCGCCACAAGCTATGAACAAGGCTTCAATCTTGCGCCATTCAAGTGCAGCGCTGACCGGATCGGTGAAAATATCAGCGAGGGTACTCAAGTGTTTGCTATTCATGACTGCTGAATGATACTATATAATGATACTGCTGATTGATTGCAGAATCAAGCCGTGATGCTGCCGACCGTATTCCAGCCTATTCCTCCCGTGCCCACCACTACCACGCTGCCGTAGCAAAGCGCTGAACCAGAAAATCAAGCAGCGCTCTGACGGCCGGCGATAAATGTTTGCGTGATGGATAGAGCGCATAGATACCCATGTCTGGCAAGTTCCAATCGGGCAGCACAACTTGCAAACTGCCATCAAGCAGGTGCGGATTGGCCAGGTAGGTCGGCTGCAGCGCGATACCACCGCCGGCCAAAGCCGCGCGTAACAAGGCGGTGGCTTCGTTGGCGCTGAAATTGCTGGCCACCGCGACTTCCATTTGTTCTTCGCCACGCTGCAGTTTCCACACGCTTTGACCGAAGTTGGCATAGCACAGGCAGCGGTGCGCCGGCAGATCGGCCGGCATCGCCGGGTGACCATGCTGTGCCAGATAGGCCGGTGCCGCAACTAACACCGAGGTGCATGGTGCCAGCAGCCGACCGATCAAGTTGGGGTCGGGCGTGGCGCTGATGCGGATGGCCAGATCGATACGCGCTTCGACCAGACTAAGCGCGCCTTCGCTGGCATTCAGATCAATTTTGAGTTGCGGATAGAGTTGCAGAAATTCTACGATTGCCGCCGCTATCTGGGCATAGGCCAAAGAAACACTGCAAGTGATGCGTAATTGTCCGCGCAAGGCGGCATCGCGACTACAGGTTTCCTCTTCGACGTGCTGCATCAAGGCTAACATTTGCTGGCTGCGGCGCAGACAGTTTTCACCGGCATCCGTGAGCGTGACGCTGCGCGTGGTGCGTTGTAACAAACGCGCATCGAGCCAGCGCTCGAGTTCGCCGACATAGCGTGTCACCATGGCACGCGACATGTCGAGTTTATCGGCGGTTGCGCTGAAGCTTCCACTTTGCGCAACTTCAGTAAATACTTGCATGGCTGTCAGTCTATCCATGATTTGCTCGATTTAAGAAACAGTGATCGGCAGATTATGCCATTTATCTGTTCGATTAAAGCAACTATAGTCTGATTCAACGCTGCAAGGCGTTCCCTTCTAACGAGCTGATAGGAATTGATCATATGCTACGCACCACACTTTTCGCGGCCTCGCTGGCCCTTGCTTCGCACGCCAGTCTGGCTGCTGCACCGTTGACTGTGCAAGTTTATACTGCCGATGCCGGTAGTTTCAACGTCAATGCCACGTTGGTGTATGGCGAAACCGAAGCCATCGTGATCGACAGCGGCTTCACGCGTGCCGATGCGCTACGTATTGCCGCCAAGGTGCTCGATAGCGGCAAGCAATTGCGCACCATCTACATCAGTCAGGCTGACCCCGACTATTACTTTGGGGCGGAAATCTTAAAAGTGATTTTCCCCCAGGCCGATGTGGTGACGACGCCGGCTGTATTGGAAAAGCTGGCCGCCAAGATGCAGGCTAAGCTGGCCTTTTGGGGGCCGAAAATGGCTACCAATGCACCGCATGCACCGGTGCTGCCACGTGCCTTGTCGGCGCCCTTTCTCCAGCTCGAGGGGCAAACCATAGAAATTCGCGGCACCAGCGGCATCTTGGCGCATCGCCCGTATGTTTGGATTCCCGCTATCAAAACCATCGCCGGTAATATCGCTGTGGTCGGCAATGCCCACGTATGGACGGCAGACACGCAAACTGTCGCCGAGCGCGCTGCTTGGATCGCGCAACTCGATGAGATGGCGGCCCTCAAGCCGGAGATCGTGGTGCCGGGTCACATGGCGGCCGGAACGAAAACCGATGCCAGTGCGATCACTTTCACCAAGGATTATCTGCAAAGCTTTGAAAAAAATCTCGCTGCGAATAAAGATAGCACCGGCTTGATCAAGGCCATGCAACAAGCTTATCCACAGCTCGGTACTGGTACCATGTCCTTGGAAATTGGTGCCAAGGTCAATACAGGCGAAATGAAATGGTAGTGCTTGCCGCCATCTATTTTGACGCAAAAAATTGGGAAATGACATGATGTTAAGCACGCTGACTTATTTGTTTGATCCCTTATGCGGCTGGTGTTACGGTGCCGCACCCGCCATTGAACGTTTGGCGCAACAAGCGGGTTTTCTCGTACAGTTGTCGCCTACCGGCTTATTCGCTGGGGCTGGCGGGCGCATTATGGATGCTGGCTTTGCCGAAATCGCTTGGTCGCATGACTTGCGCATTGCTGAGAAAACCGGCCAAGTTTTCAGTCAAGCATATCGCAGCCAAGTGCTGGGTCAACATGGCAGTCGTTTCGATTCGGCTTGCGCGACATTGGCACTGACGGCGGTTTCTCTGACGGCACCGCAGTATGAACTGGCAGCCTTGAAGCATTTTCAACTGGCGCGCTATGTCCGTGGATTGGACATCACGGACTTGCGAGTGGTGACGGTACTGTTGAACGAGATCGCTTGTGTTGCGGCGGCTGAACGTCTGGCACAAGCTGATGCAGAGCTGAATTCGGTCAATTATGCACGCATGCAACATTCACAAGCGTTGATACGTAGCTACGGTATGACTGGCGTCCCGCAAATCATCATCAGTGATCATACCGGCAGCCGTTTGGCCGATCCGGAAATCTTGTGGGGCCAGCGGGCCAAATGAACATTGGGCTGACATTGCTATCTGCCGGCAAAATACTGTTCTAAGGAGGCACAGACGGAACTTGCCACGGCTTCCTGCAAGTGTATCGAAAACGCCGCTTGATGGTCGCATTGTATCGACCAAGCGATGCAACCAGCTTTGGCGTCGAGCATCCGAAACGATGTTCTGATGAAATGGCCCTCGACGCGGATGCTGCCTTCCAGAAAGTGGCTGACCCCTGCTTGCAGGCCGGCGTCTGCCATGTCTCCTTCATGGATGTTGTACTGGCGGGCGAATGTGTGCGAGACGATTTTGTCGCCGAATTCGCGGAACAGTTGGTGCGACAATTCTTCGCTCAAGCCTTCGGTAAAGCAGACCCCGGCGCTGTTGTCGGAAAGGTATTTTAGGGGAAATGCCGCTAGTCGGTGGCGATGCTTGATCTCGGCGACTCTCACCGCGGAGCGTCGAATTACGGGCATGTAATGTCCTAAGGGAATGGTGATGTGCAGGTTGACGTTGTGGCCCATCGTGGCGTAAAACGCTTTGAGTTTTTCACGCAGTCGGCCGATTTGGACACGTACGATAGGATCTTCACCCGTATTGTAAGAGGCCGGATCGCGCTCAAACACTTCGATGCCTATGCTGTATTCGGTGATATCGCGGATTGCATTGGCAAGTTGCTTTTCGATTAAAAACCGCAGCAACAGGCACATCCGTCTCGATTTGACAAAGGGTGCACTGTCCAGCACTTGGGCCAAGGCGGCGCGAATTTCGAGTCCATCAATGCCGGCTGTTCCTTCGATGGCATGGTTGAGCGGGGCTTGGGGCAGGCTGGCTGCGAGCCCTGGCGTATACATCACTGATGAGTTAATGATTCTCTCCTGAGACCTTACATGGGTAAATTGCCAATCTTATTGGCGCTGAATATGTTTCTGTTTGGCAAATAATTGCTAGACGTATTTGCATGACACAAGATAAACTCTAGGCCGTCTCGCACAGATTGACCTTCCGCTTACCTTCCGGTTGATAAGTAATTGTTTATAAACAGTTTATTTTATGATCGTGAATTGACTATGCCGGTTTTGTCTGCTCTCAATAAGCGTAGTTACTTCGAGCAAGGTGCTTTTTACCTGGCGGATTGCTTGGTCAGTCCGTCAAGCAAGACGGTTTTACGCGAGGAAATCAGTCGCCAAATCGAGCCGCGTGCGATGGATGTGCTGGTGGTGTTGTGCGAGCGGGCCGCTATGGTGGTCAGTGCGGAAGAGTTATTGCAATTGTGTTGGGGCACAACTTTATTCGGTGACAATCCGGTGCACAAAGTGATCGCCCAATTGCGCCATGTCTTGGGTGATGATGCCAAGGCACCGGTTTATATAGAAACGATACGCAAACGCGGCTACCGCATCGTCGCTACGGTGCGAGCGGTCGCGGTCGGTCGGCAGGAAAATTGGGCAGGGAAATCACCGTTTCGTGGTTTGCAAGCATTCGTGGAAGAGTATGCGGAGGTTTTTTTTGGGCGTGATAATGCTATTGAGCAATTATTGCAAACAGTGAAAGCCAGTGTCAGACGCCCGCAAGCGCTTACCGTGGTGCTTGGCCCGAGCGGATCTGGTAAAACCTCGTTGATACGGGCCGGGCTGTTGCCCAAATTAATGCATGGGCAGGGGCCTCAAGCGTCGCTGCAATTGGTCTCGGTGACGATGCTTGATCTGGCTGATACCGGTGATCAGCCATTATTGACTGCTTTGGGCAGTGCCTTGATCGATTGGCAAATTGCCGGCACGGATGTGTTTGCCGGTGCCAGTAGTATTTCTCTAGGGCAGCGTTTGGCCGACGATGTCATGTCAGTTATTGCTCACTTGCAAAACACCTTGCTCACGCAAGCCCTAGCGCCGCCGTATCGACGCTTGGCATTATTTGTCGATCGTTACGAAGCGGTATTTACTTCTCCCCATGTGTCGGTGGCTGCACGCGGGGACTTCATTGCGGTGCTGGATGCTTTTGCGCGCAGCAATGCGGTGTTGTTGATTGTTGCTTGTAGGAATGATTTTTATCCGTACATCGCCGAGTGTCCGTTCTTAATGGCTGGCAAGGCACACGGCGCACATTTTGATCTGACTCCACCGACGAACGCAGATATCGCACAAATTATTCGCTTGCCGGCGCAAGCGGCCAATTTGCGTTTTGCCGTCGATGCGCACACCCAGGCTCGCCTTGATGATGTGCTGTGCGCGAGTGCGCTTGGACGGCCTGATGCACTGCCATTATTGCAATATACATTGCAAGAATTATATCGTTTACGGTCGGATCAGGACGAGCTGAGTTTTGCGGCGTTTCACCAACTCGGCGGAGTCGAAGGCGCGCTGGGCCGACGCGCCGATGAAGTGCTCAGCACGCTGAGTGAGCTGCAGCGAGGACTGTTGCCGCGGATTTTGTCCTTGCTGGTCGCCTTGAGTGAAAATGAAGAAATCGTGACGAGTGTGCGGGTGCCATGGTCTGCCTTGCATTCTGTCGCAGAACGCGAGCTCGTTACCGCCTTTGTTGAGGCCCGGCTGTTTGTCAGCGAACTGGTCGGCCAAGAGGCTGGCTTTGGTGTGGCGCATGAAGCCTTGCTGCGGCGCTGGGCACGGGTGACCGCGTGGATTGCTGAGCATCGAGAGGCGCTGCGGGTACGCAGCCGTGTCGCCTTATCGGCATCGCGATGGTTCAAAGAAAAGCACTCGCCCGATTTACTATTGCCGCACGGAAAGCAATTGCATGAGGCGCGGGCTTTGCTCAAGCTCGGCAGTTTTTCGCTCTCGCAGCTGGAGATCGGCTACATTCATGCTTCCAATGCCAAGGCCAGATGGCGCGAACGACGGCGCTTGCTGGTATTGATTGCCTTGTTGAGCTTGACGGTGTTGGCGATTGGTTTGGGACTCAGCGCCATTGCCGCGAAACAAACAGCGCAGCAGCGCCGCCATGAAGCGGAAGGATTGATGGAATTCATGCTCGGCGATTTCGCCGATAAGTTGCGCCCGCTGGGACGCTTGGATTTGCTCGACAGTATCAGTGCCAAAGCGCTCGAATATTTGTCGCTGTCTGACCAGGAAGTGTCGAATTCGATTTCACAGACCCAGCGCGCCAAGGCCTTGGAAGTGATTGCCGAAGTTAATATTGCGCGCGGCAATCCGCAGTTGGCTCTCCATGCCCTGAAAAATTCCCGAGCCATACTGCTGGCGCAGCTCGATGCTGCACACAATAATAAGACGATACTCAAACAACTCGGTGTCAATGCCTTCTGGCAGGGACAAATTTGTTTGGACCAAAGTGATTGGGTGGGTGCCGAAGGCTTTTTCAAACAATACCAAGTTTACAGCGATCGCTTGTCCAGCCTTGACCCCGGCAATGTCGCGGTGTGGATAGAGCAATCGTATGCACACAATAATCTCGGTACCTTGGCCTTGAAACGCGGCAATCCGCAGGCGGCGGCCAAAGAATTCTTGCTCTCGGTCGATTTGAAAACCCGCGCGTTGCTGCGTGAACCGGAGCAGCGCGTCGTGGCTGCCGAATTGGCTGATAGTTTATCGTGGTTGGGATCGAGCAAGGAGGCGATCGGGGAATTGAGCGAGGCGCTGCAAATGTATGAGCGCGAGTTGCACATCACTAAAAAACTTTCAGATGCCGCGCCCGGCGATGCCTTGTGGTCGAATCGGGTATCGCGAGCCTTGCAGCACCGGGCCGATTTGGCGCTGGCGCTCGGGCAGGAAAACAGTGCCTTGGCCGATTACCGTCAATCGCAGAAGATACTGACGGCGATTCTTGAGAGGGAACCGAGTAATCGGGTGTGGCAGTCGAATCGACTCTCTGCGCAATTGCGAGAGTTACAAATTCTCGGGTATCGAGGCGGCGCGTCCAAGCTCTTACCAGAGTTGGAGCACGTGACGCGAGAGCTCAGTTCTATGGCGCGTCTTGATCCCACGAAATCCTTATTATTACGCTTAGAGGCGACAGCACATAGGAATACTGCGGTGATCTTGTTAGATATTCATCATTTTGATGATGCAAAGCATCAAATTGACGTATCCTTACGTGTCCTTGAGATGCTTTATACAAAGAATCAATCCGATTTTCATGCTCGCGTGGCTTTCGTCAACGCGCTGTTGCTTGCGTCGGAAATTGCTGCTGCTGCAGGTGACACCGCTGCTGCGAGAGTGGCGTGTCAAAAGGTGGAAGCTTTGATTGGTGTGGATGCGCCCGGTAAGGCAGATTTCAGAATTCTTGATCCCTGGGTGCGAGCACAACTTTGTCTGGGGCAGAGCAAGGCCGTTCCAAATGCGATCGCTGAATTAGCCAGAATGGGCTATCACGAATTTGCATACATCCGTTCTATTTCACAACTGAAGATAAGGGAAAAACTATGAGACCAGCATTCGCCATACCCGATTTTATTAACATTCAAGTGACGGTGATACCTGTGCCTGAGGGGAAAGGAAATGCGGGTGATCATCGACAGTATCAAGTCACCTGCGTCCCTGCGTCGATTTCGGTTATTCATACCGATACGATCATCAATTATCAAATCATTCCTGAAACACCGGAAAATATTGTGTTTCATGGAATGAGCAAGAAAAAACCTTACCTTGCTCCACAATTTAGCCACCCAAGTATTTCGGTTGATCGCAAGATGATTACTTTCAGTGATAAAAATTCGGTGGTGGAACAGATACATGTGACCTTGGAATTCAAAGACAAAGATGAAGCCAGTATTCACTACGACCATCCGATGAATATCAATTTTGATCCGCAGGTCGGGAACGATCCGGATCTTCAAGGCGATAACACTACGCGTTAGTCGCACTGATCACTTGCACCTGCTGTCGTCACGACAGCAGCTTCACACGCCGAAGAGCTGCTTCATCATCCGCAGCCAAATTTTCCGCTCCGCCAGTCCGTTTTCGCCGCCATTGATGGCGCGTGTGACCTTATTGATATTGTCGTGGTCGGCATAGCCGTTGCACCCCTTGGCTTCCCATACTGCGGCGGCGACCGCCAAAGCCCAGTCTGGCTCGGTGACCGCATCGGGGTTCAGACACAGGTCGGGTGCCATCGGCTTGAGTTTTTGCAAAGCGCGTGTAGCAGCGGCGTAGTTGCTCTTGAAGGTGAGTTGTAGCAGGCCGCGACCGCGAAAGCGGTAACCGTCATCGGCTTCGGTATTGCCGTTCTTATTGCCGTAGACGTAGTCTGCCAGTGCTTGCGGCTGATGCGCGTAGTCGGCCGGGTTGAGCGGGCCGCGTGGTTGGAAACGGCTGGGCCAAACGGCGGCGAGGCGATTGGCCGAGTAGTTGAGATTTTCTTGCTCGGCTCTCAAGGCTTGAGATTCATACATGATTTGCGCGGTGAAGTGCGCCGCTCGCAGGGCATTGGCTGAGATGCCGTAGCGATCATACATTGCCTGGGCTTGGGCCAAGCTGCTGACATAGCTGGGCCTGGGCCGGTTGGCATAGCGGAGGATACGTTTGGGATCGATCACGATAGTCATGGTATGTTCTTTCATCACAAGTGCGGCGTGCATCAAGTCGGATGGTGCAAGCGGTTGGTGAAACGAATCACATAATGAACGGAAATGTTTTTAGGCCGGGTTTCGTGCGCACTGATGTGCACGCTATCGGCCGACGTGGTGCCACTGTCTACTGCTGCAGTCGGTGCAATCGGCGCGATCGCTGAGGCCAGCGGCGGGCCGGAGGTCGGCACCGGCACGCCGCCTGGCGCGGCCAGATGGACGTGGTTTTGCAATGCATCGCTTTGCAGCGAACCGACATCGCTTGGTTTCCCACTGCCCAGCGGCTGGCGATGCGCGGCATCTTGGTCGATTTTGGCGTCGGGGTCGGCACCGCGCAGGAAATAACCGCGCAAGTCGGGAATGAGAAACGCTTCGTCGCTACCACCATACTGAAAACCGAGGTAGGCGTATAACTCTTGGTACATCGAGATCGCCAGGCTGCGGCCATCGCACAGCATCCAACCGGAGGCTTCCAGATTGCTGTTGGCCGACGTGCCGAGTTGGCCGGCAAAGGCGATGATGGCACCTACCGGCAAAATGTTGCCAAATACTTGCGGCGTTGGCAGCGGGGTTGGCCAATGAGGGCGGTGGGATAATCCGCGCGGCATCATGTCCGGCTCGCCATGGGGGCCGGGCTGACGCTGAAATCGGTATCTTGAATTTGCATCGTGGTGGGAACGATAATTTCCCAGTCTGCGTGTGCCGGGTGTGTCGGCCCAGCTGCTTGCATGCGTTTCAGTTCCAACACTAGTGCGGCATTGACGCTATCCACCGGTGCCAGTTCCGCTTGGCCTTGCCAGCGCTGTCCGCTCGATAAGTAGTACAGCAGTACGGCTTCTTGTGCCGGCACGACCGGCAAGAGAATACGTGCCATATCGGCGTGTAAAAATTCGGCCCAGGCGCTGTCGTCGCAGCTGCTTAATTCTTGTAGGGTAACGGTATCGGAGACGGCATAAAAATGTGCACTCATTTGATGCCATTCGAACAGTTCAGCGATGAATTGTATTTCCCATGGATCGATCAGATTGGCGCTGGCGGGCGCGTCATTGGCGCCAGCGGCAGGTACGCAGAGCGCGGCAGCGCGTTGTGACAGCAAGCGTGTGCAAGCTTGACGCAACTGCTGGCGAATTTGTTTGCGCGTGTTGGGCGGTGCCACTTTGGGCGCGCGGCGCACTTGTTCGAGTTGCTGTTGATACCCGCGCAACAAGGTTTCATAGGTTTGAATGCGCCATGCATCGAACAGCGCCGGGCTGGGTTCGCATGCGATGATAACATTGGCCAGCACTTCGATTGGTGCACCCGGCATCTGCTCCGGCACTGCAACGGGCGCGAGCGCCGGATCATCGGCGCTCGGTGCCGGCACGGATGATGGCGCGACTGCCGGAGCGGCTGCTGGCGCTGGTGCCGGAACTGCTGGCGTGGCAGCATGAGCCAGCACGCATAAGGCGATCGTATCGTCTTCACCGAAGGTGCGGGTTTTGGTCGGGTCGTCACTCGCTTGGAATTTCTCACGACCTATCAAGATGGTCGGGCTGTTCGCGTCGGCCGCTTCGCTCACATAGGTCAAAAATACTTGATTGACACAATACCCGGCTGGCACGCGTAAAGATTTCCGTTCGCCATTACACAGGGTGGCAGACAGGTACTTTTGCGCCGCCGGCGGCGGCATAACATCCGTTGCGCCATATGCTGCGGCCAAGCGCGCATAGTTGTCCGGGCTTATTTGAGCAAAACTGTTGATGCCATTTCCGGCCAGAGAAACCGGCATGTCAAAGTTGTCGGTTTGATCGCGCAGCTGTCGTTGTCGTAAGCTTGCGGCCGGTTGTGTGAGCATGATTTCTATCATCAAACGATGGCCATGGCCGACCACGCTGGCACGGAATATTTTGTTCAGCCAGCGAAAGGCACAGAGTAATTTGTTGGTGCTCGTGCTGTTGTCTACCGTACTTGTCACGCTGTCTTCGGTGCGCACATAGCTGCCGCTGGCACGGACTTGGCGCACATTGCGAGTGACCCGTGAAACGCTTTTTTCCAGGATATTTCGGGCAAATTCGGTTTCTTCGTCGCTGCCGGGGTTTTTTCCTTGCTTACTCCATTCGGTCCAGGAGCCATTGAGTTTAACTTGCGTCGGTGGCCCGTAGCTGGTATCAAAATCGGTATATTTGTTGACCGAAATTTGCTCGGCGATGGCTTGCTGTGCTTGTTTGCTCAAACTGTTTCTAGCCTCTTCGGCCTGCTCATCATTGAGCTCGGTAGTGTGCTGTTGGCTCGTGTCGGAATGCTGCTGGCCGCTGGCGGAACTGCGTCGTGTTTCGCGCCGTTCGCCGGGCATGATGTTTTCCAGTTGTGCCAGTTCGCCGGCTTCGTAACGCAGCAATACCTGGCGCACCATTTTCAATTCGCCGATCGCACACACACGCATGGCGGCTTTGTCAGTGGGGCTGATCGGCGTGGCTGGCGGTAAGGGAAACAGTGCGCTGGGCAGTAAGATGGCAGCCTTGCGCAGGCTGAAAAAATCGGCTGTGCAGAGGGCCGCCGCCGGTGCAAACAAGGCGCGCAAGAGGTGATCGGTCAACAGTAACTGGGTATAGTTGAACAGCAGTTCGGTCTCGTCGCTATCGAGTATCAGTTGGGCGAAATAGCTTTGCCAAACTCTTTCGATATTGCTTAAGTAATCTGTGGCATTGAGTGCGCCGTTCATTTCGGATGCTTGCAGATAGAGCAGCGCGGGAATGCTGCCCATTAATTCCGTCGGCGTCGCATGAGCTGCGGCAATCGCCCGGGCCACGCTTGGCAGCCGTAAGATCATGCCGTGCAATTGGCTGCAATCGGCTACATAGAGTTCGCTGTATTGATCGCTGCCAGCACAAAATAATAAGGCTTCGCTGTGCATTTGTTCGCGCGTTAGCCCCGGCTGCGCGCTCAAGGCGGCGAAAAACACGGCTTTACTGCTGGCTGCGGGAAATTGTACAAAGGCCAGTGCCAATGCCGCCGCAGTCGGCTGCGACCATTTGCGTAAAAAAATATATGGGAATAAATCTTCGGTACGGCCTGTTGGTGTCGGTATGGTGGAATCCGAATTGGTCGGCGCGAGACTGGGTTCGTCGGACCATGGCGTGTCATCCTGCGGGACGGTGGTACCGGCTTCCTTATCTGGATCTAATACGGGTTCCGTGCTGGAAGGGGGGAACTGGTGTATGACTTTGCCATTGAGGTGCTGGATTTCATTGCTGTGGCCGTAGCGCAGCGTGGCGCGAATTTGCATGCCACCAAGCACTTCTTCGGAGGCTTCCAAGCTCAAACTGCCGTCTATATGATAACCGCGTTGGGAGACATACTGAATGCGCGTACTATCGAGACGCTCGCTGTCGTTCTGCAAGTGGAATTTGCAACTTAAATCTTTTTTGCTGGAAATGTGGATCCGGCGAATCGCGCTGCGTTCCTGATTGAGAGTGACGGCAATGCGTAAGCCATTGGCTGGAGCGTGAAATTCCTGCGTAAGTAAATCCATACTATACCGTCCCATCTTGAGCAACACTGATTTCTATGTAAACGGCGCAGCAAATCCGCTGCGCCGGATAGTCCGTCTATCAGTTGAATTTCTGTTTATCCAACGCAAACACGAAAGCGGTTGCGGTAGTCCCTGTGCCGCCGCCGGTCATTTTAATATCGGCAGTTTTGAGGCCCAAGAGATCAAGCTGAGTCAGGCAGCTTTGTACCGTATCCGAATCCATGACATCGCTTTCTTCGATATCGCTGCAAGTACCGATGAACAGTTTTGGCAAGAGTTCGAAGACCGATTCGTCACCAGGAGAAACGCCGGTTTTTTGCGCGATCTGACGGTCATCCTTGTAGACGACGATGTCGATGGAACCGGTGGTGAGGTCGTTGCGCACCGTGATCATGTTCAAGTCACCGGTTTCGCGGGTTTTACTCAGGATCGTGCCGGTTTTACCGTTGGCATTGGTGACGCTGAAGACATCGCCATTGTTGGCATCTTGCAGTGGCGAATAGTTGCCCCATGCATCGACGACGCTGACTTGCTGCGTCATTGGGTAATCGAAAGGATTGAAATCGCCTACGCCACAGTTTTTGATGACTTTCCAAGCGATCACATCGTCATTGACGGAGGCACCGGTATTTTTTTGGAACATGACGACATCGGTATTTTTAACGTCTTGCGAATTATTACGAAAGGTCAGTTTAATAGCACTCATGAAAGTTCCTTTTAGGGGTGGGGGAACAACGCAAAACGCGTTGGGTTTGCTGCGACTACAATGAAACGACAAGCTTTACACCAAAACAATATTTTCCAATTTGAGTGTCAGATTCGCCGGGCTGCCATACAAAATAAGATTGGCACTGGCAACGCCGGCCAAGGGAATCGGGATGGCGCTGTCGAGTAGGGCAATGGATACCGGATCGCCGGGCCGTATCGGACGTTTTTTCCCGGGCCAACGCGGGCCAACGGCTTCGCTGCTGGGGTCGCGATGGTCGATCACGGCCCAGAGGGTATTTTCGAGTAGAAATTCATCTTCTGCGCCGGGCGTGACCGCTGGTCGCATGGCTAATAATTGGCCTTGCACGAACAGGCAAGCCTTGAAACTGTTGGCGCTCATGTGGTTGAGCATGCTCACGCCGGCCGGGGTGTCGCTACTGCTCACGGCGTGCAACTGTGGTTTGCTGCCGCTGAGTGCGACTTTAAATTCTTTGCCATTGGCTACCGGAATGAGCGCTGAATAGTTACCGAAATCATCGCCGAGGCTGAGCTGGCGGTCGGTAGAAAATACCATGGGGTGAAAATGCGTATGCCGACAATGACGAATGACTTTCCATACCAAGGCGCTGTCTTGGTCGCCGGCGTTTTGCTTTTGGAAGATCAACAAGGTCGGCACATCTTGGCTCGCCATGTCTGCGCGATTGACGTAAGTGAGTTTGATGTTCATTCGGTTTCTCTCTGCGTTGGTATTTCCAGACACTCACTGTAATTGTTCGAGCTAAGGAGGTGAAGTATCGTTACCGTAACAAGAGGTTACATCCTGGCTATGTGTTGCGTGGAGTATGAATTTTTGTCTTGTTCAGACCGTCTGCCTTGCTCAAAAAAAAATCTGTGTGTACTGTTCGTGAAGGTTCGCCAGTCGAACGATGTCAACAAATAAAACATGGAGCGTAGCGCATGCTGAAAACAATCGTATTTTGTGCCGATGGCACCTGGAATGGCCCGGGCAAGGATATCGATGATGCGTCGGTCAAGTCGGCGCCGAGTAATGTACTCAAGTTGTACTGTTGGCTAGATGGAGTCGATAGCGCTGATACTCAGCCGTTTTCTTACGCGGGTGAAGCGGAGCGCGTGCTGCTCGATGTCGCGGGTCATCCACTGCAGCTTGCCAAATATCTCGATGGTGTCGGTTACGATGATAATTGGCTGGTCAAGTTTCTCGGTGGGACTTTCGGTGCCGGCTTGGTTACGCGGATTATCCGTGGCTATACGTTTATTTCGCGTCATTACCAGCCGGGAGACCGTATCGTCATCAATGGTTTCAGCCGCGGTGCTTACACTGCGCGCGCGCTGGCAGCCATGATTCTCGACCAAGGCTTGCTTGACGCTGGCAAGATCGATCTCAATGATAAGGAACATGCTTATCGCCTCGGCTGCGCGGTCTGGCATGCACACCGGAAAAAAGCAGCGCAAGGCAAACTCGGTTTGCTCACAAGATTAGAAGAATGCATGTATGACATGCCCGATTTCTTTACCCAAACACCGTCGCCACAGCAGTTGATCGGCGCGGTGCCGATTCAGTGTGTCGCTGTGTGGGATACGGTCGGCGCGATGGGGGTGCCACTCTACGATGGAGAAGATCGGCGGATCGATGCGTTTCGTTTTACTGATTGCGATTTTTCTGCGCGCGTCGCGCACGGTTTTCATGCCATTGCAGTCGATGAGCAACGCACCGACTTCACGCCAACCTTGTGGAACCCACGTCAAGGTATCAGCCAAGTGCTGTTTCCCGGCTCGCATTCCGACGTCGGCGGCGGGTATCCGCCCGGTTCTGAGAGTGGCTTGTCGGATGGTGCATTGCTATGGATGAAGCAACAGCTTGAGGCAGTGGTCGGCCTGCGCTTTGGCGCGCCACCTCAGCACATCAAGGCCGATGTCGCTGGTAGCGCGCATCAACCATGGCGCTTGCCACCCTATACCTTGATGCCGGCATCGCATGTCGAAGCACGACAATTTCCCAACAGCATAGGCTTGCAAGCGCATGCTTCGCTGAGCGCGCGCCGGAATTTGCCATCGGTACAACCGGACCCTTTATTACCAGCGGTGGCGTACGCACCCTTGAATATCCCGGCGGTTTGAGTGCTGATCGAGCGCTGACATCTTGCTTCAGGAGTAAGATTTCAGTGCTGTAGCGGCCGGTATTTTTTGTGTAGGTCGATGTATTGTGTGCAGCAGCCGTTTAACAACTAATAAACCCCAATGACGCTGGCGCGAGTCGGCACAGGAGAATGCGAATGAGCGCAGGTCAACCAACACCATTGTTCAACTGGCTGGTGCGGCATTACGTCGCCACCTATTTTCTGATGGTCTTGCTGTTTTTAGTGTTTGGCTTGCTCTCGCTCGATCTGGTTAAGTATGTCTCGTCCAATACCAGCTATTTGCTCAATTATGGTGTGGAAGCCTTGTTGGATGGTGGCTTGAGGCAATTTATTGAGCTGTGTCTGACTTCATTGCTGGCGGTGCTGGCCTACCTCGGTTTCAAACTTTGCGAGCACGCCCTGGTTGCGCGTGCCGCGCATACTCATTCATAGCGCAGGCAAGCGACCGGCAATAAGCGCGATGCGCGTCGCGCCGGGTAAAACCCGAAAAATATTCCGACCAAGCTGGCAAAGCTACAGGCCACCATGACGGCTTGCAAGCTGATGCGGATCTCGAATTGACTGTTCGCGGTAATGACGAGTGCAGCCGCGCCGGCCAGCAGAATGCCGAGCACACCGCCAACTAAGCAGATCACCACCGCTTCGGTCAAAAATTGCAGCAAGATATCGCGTGGTTTGGCACCAATGGCCATACGGATGCCGATTTCACGGGTTCGTTCAGTCACCGACACCAGCATGATATTCATGATGCCTATGCCACCGACGAGCAGAGAAATTGCCCCGATAAGGGCCAGTAGCGAGGCGATGCCGGCGCTGATCTTCCGGGCCGTTTGTGCGAACGACGCCAGATTGTCGATACGAAAATCATCGGGCTGCTCGAATTTGATGTGGTGCCGGTCGCGCAGCAATTCGCTGATATCGTCTATGCCATCGGCCAGATTGCTGCCGGATTTTCCCTGCGCAATAATGTAATGAACATTATTGGGGAAGGGCGTGCGCACTAAATTGGCGGCCACGGCGGTAATCGGGGCGATCACATACTGGCTGAGATCGCCGCCGTCAACCTGCTTACCTTCGCCAGCCAAAACGCCGACGATTTGGAAGGCGACATTGTCGATGCGTATCCACTTTCCCAAGGGATCGAGTTTATAAAAAAATTGGTCGGCGATCTTATGGCCGATCACCACGGTGCGGGCCGAAGCGCGCACTTCTGCCGGACTGAAACTGCTGCCCTTGTCGATTTTCCAGCCGCGCAGGGCGAACATCTCGGCGCTGACGCCATGCACGGTTTGGGTAGCGGTTTCGTTGCCAACGGTAAGGTGAAAACTGCCCTGTAGCACAGCTGCGGCACCGGCCAGTGAAGGCAATTGCGTGAGGGCATCGGCATCCTGACGCGTCAAGGCCGCCGTTTTTCCACTTTGCATGCGCTGTAGTTGCGCCCGATCTCCACCGGGTGAAATGAACAACATATTGGTACCGAGCTGTGCCAATTCTTTGGCAATGAAGCGTTTCATGCTATCGCCGACGGCCAACAGTAATACCACCGAGATGATGCCGATGACGATGCCCAACATCGTGAGCAAACTACGCAGGCGGTTGCCATTCATGGAACGGAAGGCCTCGGCGAGGATTTGTAAATAGTTCATTATGCGCCACCTTGTCCTTCGGCAAATATCTGGCCTTGCGCCATTTGCTGCAAACCCTCCGCACTGCCACCATCATAAATAATGCGGCCATCTTTGAGTCGTATCAAGCGCTGACTATAAGCAGCCACATCGGCTTCGTGCGTGACCAAGACCATGGTGATGCCACGTTCAACGTTGAGCTTTTGAAACGAGCGCATGATATCGATGCTGGTTTGCGTGTCGAGGTTACCGGTCGGTTCATCGGCTAAAATCAGCGGGGGATCACCGACCAGTGCGCGCGCGATCGCCACTCTTTGCTGCTGCCCGCCGGATAATTGATTGGGCGTGCGCGCTGCGAATTCTTTCAGTCCCACTCGTTCGAGTTCCTGTCGCGCCTTGCTGTGGGCGGCTTGGCGCGATACGCCGGCATAGATCAGCGGCAGAGCGACATTGTCGATCACACTCATACGCTTGATCAGGTTGAAACTTTGAAATACAAAGCCCAGTGTACGGTTGCGTACCGCAGCCAGTTGCGTACGCGACAGCGTCAGGGTATCGACACCATCAAGAAAATAATGGCCGGTATCGGCTTGATCGAGGCAGCCGAGTATATTCATCAAGGTCGATTTGCCGGACCCCGATTGTCCCATCACGGCGAGAAATTCACCGCGCTTGACGGCCAAGTCCAGCTCGAACAGCACTTGGGTGACGAGGTCGGCCGATTGATAGCTTTTCGAAATATGACGAATATCAATCAACCATGGCGCTGTAGTCACAGATCACCCGCGGCTTGGTCCTTGAGTGCGCGGACGATGACTTGATCGCCTACCTTCAGATTCTTGCTCAGCACTTCGGTATAGCGAAAATTCGACAAACCGATTGCAATGTCGATTGGCAGCGGCTGCTTGTCGGCGTCGAGAGTGTAAATTTTAAATACCCGCGTCAACTTGTTTTTCTTCGGCATGCTGGCGTCATCGTCGGGTGCCGTGTCGGTGGTTTTGCCAGCGTTGGCCTTGCCTGAGCGCATGGAGCGTTTTTGTTCTTCCTCGTCGCTTAAGTGAAAACGTAAAGCGGCCGTCGGTATGCGCAAGACATTCCGGTGCTGACCGACGATCAAACTCACCTGTGCCGTCATGCCGGGTTTGAGCAATTCATCGTGATTGTCGACATCCAGCACCACATTGTAGGTGACGACATTATCGAGGACATTCGCGGCCAAACGGAACTGATGCATGCGTGCATCGAATTCCTTATCCGGATAGGCATCGACCACAAAGCGTGCGGCTTGCCCGGTTTGGAGTGCGCCGACATCGGCTTCGGAAACATTGGTGTGGATTTGCATCTTGGTCAAATCTTGGGCGATCTGGAACAGGGTCGGGGTAGTAAATGAGGCGGCCACGGTTTGCCCCAGATCGACCGAGCGTTTGATGATGACGCCATCAATCGGCGAGCGAATTACGCTGTTATCGAGGTCGGCTTGGGCACGCGCAAATTGCGCCAAGGCAAGTTGCACATTGGCTTCGGCGACATCGACTTCGCGTTTTGATTGGTCTAAGGCCAGCGTGGAAATAAAGCTTTGCGCTACTAAGCTTTGATTACGCGCATGGCTCGCTTGTGCCAATTGTAGCGAGGCGCGCGCCGAAGCCAACTGTGCTTGGGCTTGATGCACTTGTGCATTAAAAATAGTTGGATCAAGCTTGAGCAAGACCGCGCCTTTTTTCACCTGATCGTTAAAATCTGCGCGTAGTTCAGTGACGGTTCCCGAAACTTGTGAACCGATATTGATCAAGGCCAGCGGATTGATGGTGCCGCTGGCCGTGACCATTTGCGTGATGTCACCGCGCTCGACTGGGGCAAGACGAAAGCGCAAGGGTTCCGGTGCCGCCGGTTTTGTTTGCAAATAATAGCCGGTGCCGGCAGCAGCGAGGAGAAACACGCCGAGTGCGATTGCGGTGGATTTTTTTTTGAACAATGTCATGGTCTAGCTGATGCCAGTCGAGAGTTGAGTAGACCGGTAGCGCGTGAAAACGTTCCTTCCATGGTGGGAAGTGCTTATTTATAAAATCAAATTGATGCGGCGCATGAGCGTGGTGTGGGCACGCGCCAGACGCAGGCTCAAGACCAGCGCGGTGAGTGCTCAAGTCTGTGTGCATTTTCATTGTTCAGCAACTGGCAATTCAAAATCAGGATGTGAGCGGTTCGGCAGTTTTGTTGCCCCATCGTCACAGACAAACCGGTATAGTTGATTTTTTCTGATCGCATCATGCTGCGTGATTCTGTGCAGAAAGTGTAAAGAAATATCAAATCCCTGCTGAAAGCTGAAACAAAACGGCATTGCTGTAATGCAAGAAGTACACTGGAGTTGCCGCACCTCATGTCGCCTGCGCCACGCTCACACCTAATCAGAAAGAACTGCCAGTTCAATCTGCTGCGCGCCATTCCCCACAAAGGCTACTATGATCAAAGTTGTGTTGGCAGACGATCACAAAGTGATACGTCAGGGCTTACAAAGAATTCTTGCGCTGGCACCGGACCTCGCCGTCGTCGGTGAAGCGGAGAATGCCCAAACTTTGTTGGCGCTTTTACCACAGGTGCAATGCGACGTGCTGATTTTGGATATGACTATGCCTGGCTTAAGTGGCATCGATCTCATCAAACGCGTCAAACAAGAGTTACGCGCGCCTTCGATACTGATTTTCAGCATGCATGACGAGTGCCAGATTGTCAGTCGAGCCTTCAAAGCGGGTGCGGCCGGCTATGCCATGAAGGGAACGAATCCTGAGCAATTGATCGGTGCCGTGAAGAAAATTGCCTGTGGCGGAAGATATATCGATCCCAGCTTGGTCGATGCCATGGTGTTTGATCTCGGACTCGATGAACGCTTGCCGCATGACCGCTTGACCGACCGCGAATATCAAAT
Organism: Undibacterium sp. CCC3.4; assembly: GCF_034347425.1. Lineage (GTDB taxonomy): Bacteria > Pseudomonadota > Gammaproteobacteria > Burkholderiales > Burkholderiaceae_D > Undibacterium. The sequence continues at coordinate 53,315 of NZ_CP133779.1, read as the reverse complement.
TTTTCAACTGCTCATCGGTGGAAAAAGTGTGACTGGCATCGCCCACAGCTTATCCCTGAGTTCTAAAACGATCAGTACGCATAAATTACGCTTGTTCCAAAAAATGGGCATCACCAGTATCGCTGGTTTAACCCGCTATGCGATTGATCATCATTTGCTGGGGCAGTTGGTGTAACGAGCTGCGCCGAGATTGGCTGCAAAAAACGCGCTTAAACTCTCGGCCAGATTGCGAAAATCCTGCGCTGCACGTGTGCTGCCGGCATAGTAGCGCAGCGGCTGGCCAGCACCGAAAGATTCGGCCAAGCGTATGTCATTACGAATTCCAGCTAACACCCGATGCGCGCCGAATTGATGCGCGATATCCTTGTTGATGCGACGATGCTCCAGAATATGCTGGGCTGCCGTCATGGGTAAGAAGCCGAGTATCTTTAACTGCGGGTTGTGGGCGGACATGACTTGAAACAGGATACGCATTAATTGACGGATGCCTTCGAACGACAAGGGATGCGGCAGATACGGTACCAACACCCAATTGGCAGCACACAGGGCGTTGAGGAGCAGGAAATCCAGCGATGGTGGGGTGTCGACGATCACCAGGTCGAAGCGCTCACGGATGGCGGCGTCGTTGAATGCGCGTGCCAAACACAGTTGATCGCGCCGACCGCTACCATGCTCAAATAATTGATTCGCCGGTGCCAAGGATAGATTGGGCCAGCGGCTGTCGATGACGGCATCGATCAAACGAGCCGCATCATCTAAAAAAATACTATGGGCGGTGACGGCCTCGGCCGGCACGGCGATGCCTAAGCCCAGCGCGCAGTGGCCTTGTGAATCCAAGTCGACCAATAACACACGCCAGCCAGCGGCCGCCATTTCGGCCGCGAGGTTAACCGCGGCCGTGGTTTTGCCGGCACCGCCTTTGCGGTTGCAGATCGCGATGACAGACAGCGTTTGGGCCTGCTTCACGCCAGGCTCTCGGCGATGGCCAAGCGTAAATCGGCGCGCGAAAATGGTTTCGCCAGCACGGCTTTGACACCCAGCAGTTTGGCCGAATCAAGATTGAATGCCGCGCTGATGGAACGTCGCCCGCCCGACATGGCGATGATCGGTACTTCACTGCCTTGTTGCGCTAATTGCATGATGGTTTCGACCCCATCCAAGTGGGGCATGAGGATGTCGGTCAGGATCAGGTCTGGCTTGATCGTCGGTAGCAGCTTCAGCGCCTCGGCACCATCGCTGGCCGTGACAATTTGATGGCCATCTTGCTGCAACATTTTTTCCAGCATATGTGAAAACTGGATATCGTCTTCGATCACTAAAATCTGTACCATGATAGGTCCTCGTTGTTGAATGAATAGGTCATGCGAGACTGCTGACTTCTGCGCGCGCGCTCTTGAGAGGTAACAGAACGTTGAAACTGGTGCCCATGCCGAGTTCGCTGTGTATCTGTATTTCTCCGCATAAATCGGTGACGATGCCATAAATGACGGATAGCCCGAGCCCGCTGCCTTTGCCCGGTTCTTTGGTGGTGAAGAAGGGATCGAAGGCGCGTTGTTGTATTTCCGGTGACATGCCGCAGCCATTGTCATCGACGACGATGCACACGCGATCGAGCGATGAACCGTCGGTTTTGATCAGCAGTGGTGCTTGTTTGATCGCGATATCAAGCCGGCCTTTGTTGTCCATGGCATCGGCGGCATTGATACACAGGTTCATCACGATTTGTTCGATTTGGCATGGTGCGGCCAGCACGTATGCTGCGCTGAAGTCAGTGCTGAAACTGATCTGCACACCTGGCGGCAGACTCACCTTGAGCAATTTGAGCAGGCTTTTGATCAAATCAACCGCATCGACTAAGACCGCGTCGACTGGGGCTTGGCGGGCGAAGGCTAGAATCCGCGCAATCAAATCGCGCGCGCGCGCGGTGGCGTCGATGATTTGCACGGTATAGTCTTGGCCATCGGTATTGCCATCGACAGCGCTGGCAGCGGGAAACAGGTCGCTTAACATTTCGGCATAGCCGTTGATGATGCCGAGTATGGTGTTGAAATCATGCGCGATCCCGGCGGCCATGGTGCCGATCGATTCCAAGCGACTCGCTTGGGCTTGCTGGCCGCGGGTCTCTTCCTTATGCTCGAGCTCCATACGAAACGCCAGACTGTAGGCCATGGAGACTTCCATGAGTGGTGCCATCAGGCGTTCCACCACATCAATGAATCGCAGTTCCGGATTTTCTTGCGCCAGACGTAATAAGGCAGACTGATGGATGTCGATATAGTCTTCCGGTAAGATCCCTTCTTTGAGGAAGCGTTTGCCAAGCTCTGCGGCAGCGCACAGCGCTTCTTCCGGATCCGGAAAAAAGACTGCTTGCGCGAGCAGGGCGTAGTAGGTTTCGTAGCGATTATTCATGGTCCTTGGCCGGTTAAGACTGCGTATGGCGATACACCAGCACGCTGGCATCGTCGCGCTCATCGCCCCAGCGCGCTAAGACTTCGTCAGCCAAATACTGCGCTGTCGGTTTTTGCAGTAACAGTTCTTGAGGCAGGTGCGCCGCTTCATTGACACCATCTGAAAACATCAATAAGCGGTCGCCCGGCAGCAGCGAAACTTGCATAGGGCTTAAAGATACCGGGCCGGCACCGACGATGCCGCGGCTGGCGCTGAAATGAAATTGCCGCTCTTCGGTTACCAGCAAAGTACGTATATTGCCCACCGAACCCAGGCTCATTTGCTGGGTGTGTAAGTCAATGATGGCAATGGCAAGTACGCAGCCGCGGGTTGAGATGAGCTTTTCATTGCAGATGGCAAAAATATCGAGACAATCTTTATGCAGATGATTCTCAATACAGCGCATTGCCGTTTGCGCCGCGTGGTGCGCACCCGGGCCATGGCCGAGGCCATCGGCTATAGCGATCACGCGCCGGTCCGGTAAATTCCAGAACTGGCCGAGATCGCCGCACAGCGATTCACCTGGATACGGTCGTGTGACATAGCCGATATTGTCACAGGCTAGAGCCATTTGCATGTCCATATCTTGCTGCCTTTCCCCGGTTGGCTCTCGATTGTCATCTCATCCATCAAACGCTTTACCGCAGGCAAGCCGCAGCCGAGACCGTGCTTACTGCTGTAACCATCTTGCATGGCCAGCGCGATATCGGCGATGCCCGGCCCGCTGTCACTGGCCACGAGTTGTAGGCCGGGGCGGGGCGCAAGCAGGCGAATTTCCAAGCTACCACCATGAGCATGCTCAAGCAGATTGCTGACTAATTCTGCCGCGGCAGTAGCAATTTGGTAGCTCGCCTGAGTAGAAAACCCAAGTGCGACGGCGAACTGCCGGGCACTGCGCACGGCTTCATCGGCATCGCTAGCCGAGTGAATGGCAAGGATGATGCAAGAATTAATCATAAGGTTTTGCGCATAGCGAGCGTGATGGTGATGCGTGTCATGCCCGGTTGCGACTCGATTTTAAAACTGTCGATCAGACGCCGGGTTCCCGGCAAGCCGGCCCCCAAACTTCCCCCTGTGCTGAAACCATCCTGCATGGCCGCTTCAATATCGGCAATACCCGGGCCATGATCTTCGACGATCACCTTGACGCATTTGAAGGTGCTGTCGGAGCTATCGAAAATTTGACACTCACCGTGGCCGGCATATTCGATGACGTTACGAGTCAGTTCCGATACGGCAGTAGCCAGTCGGGTTTGATCGGCTTTGCCAAAACTGAGGCTGGCGGCGAGCTCGCGTGCCAGCCGCCGGGCCAGCACGATATCTTTGGTTTCGCGTACTTGCACCACAGCGCAAGGATCAGATAATGAGCTCATTTGTTTCCTCGGCCAAGGTGTAGTCACCGCGTGATGCGATACGTCGCTGCAGAGATTTCAATCCTTGTTCGAGATTGAAGGTACAGTCGGCCCCGAGCAAACCACGGCCCATTTCAACTAAGGTCAGTGCGACGAAGGGTTGGATACCACAGACGATGACTTCGGCACCCAACAGTCGCGCCATGCTGGCGGTATCGTTGATGACGCGGGCCATGAAAGAATCGACGACATCGAGGGCAGAAATATCGACCACCACGCCCAATGCTTCGATTTCGGCAATCGTGCTCAGCAGGTTGGATTGGAATTCCAAGGCTTCATCGTCGCTCAAATCTTGTTGAATAGCGACCAGAAGAATGCGACCCAGACGTGGAATAGCGATCCTCATGATGGGCTCGAAGCGACGGTGACGATGCGGCGACCGATCAGTGCCAAGGCTTCCGCAACGCCTGAGCGTAAGGTGGCGCGGGTGATGACTTGTGGCAGGGTGATACCGAGCTTGGTCAAGGTCAACGCCCCTTCCGGATTAAGCCCGGTCATGACGACGCGGGTGCCGAGCAATTGCGCGGCATCGACGGTGCGCATCAAATGGCGCGCTACGGCGATATCGAACACCGGTACGCCGGTAACGTCGATGACGGTGACACTGGCTTCATAGCGGGTGATGGCTTCGAGTAAGTTACCGGTGAATTTACGCGCCCGCGCGGTATCAATCACCCCGACCAGCGGCAGGAGCAAGACTTGATCCCATAGTCGTATCACCGGTGTCGAGAGTTCCACTAAGGAAGCGCTTTGCTGCAGAATGATACGCTCGCGGGTTTCGACGAAGGCGGAAAAAGTGACTAAGGTGAGACGGCCGATGACGTCTTCGACGGCTGCCAGATTGAGTTCCATTTCGGTTGGTGATTCGATCAACTCGCGTATCAGTGCCAAGATCAGCACGCTTTTCAAGCACATTACATATTGCGCCGTCTCGGTCGGCGTGAAGCCGGCGATGGCGCGGCTGGCGCTGAACTCGCTCATGATTCTGACCAAGGGGTGAGTCTGGCCGAATTCCCATAAGCCCACGCCCGGATAGGCAGAAAAAATTTTGGCGATTTCTTCCAGCAAGTGCGAGGTGTGCTGGCGCATTTCGACGACATCGAAGGTATTGGGATGCAGCGTAGACCAACTGGTCAAGATTTCAGACACCCAATTCTCATGGATTTGTGTACGTTCTCTCGAGAGTAAGCGGTCGAGGGCGACTAAATGATGAATACTCATGGTGACATCCTTGAAAGTAAGTGCAGCAAAACGTGATGGTGCCGGAAGCGGCCAGATAGGACCCGTTTCAAAACAAAACGAGCATTAAAATAATTCTATTTTTAACTCAGTGCTGAGCGCATGTCGCGCCGAATGCTTATGTTTGTTTTCTTCTTCGAGATAGTCGAGGCGTATCATTTCCAATAAGTCCGGCAATTCCAACAAGGTGGCAGGTTGCTTATCGACATTGAGCTGGCCGACTGTGGTTTTAAGAAAATGATTGCGTTGGCCGATAACGTGACGGATGCGGTCGACACATTGCCGCACGACGTCTTGATATTGAATCGTTCCCAAGGCATCACCGATGCTCTTGGCTAAATCGACATTGTGCTTAGTGACGACCAGAAAACGAGTTTTATAGTATTGGCTGATGTCTTCAAAATTATCTTGAATTTTTCTGATCGATTCGACTGCATGGCCCACTTGCTCGAGTTCTTGTGCAGAGGAAGCGATGCTCGAAGCGATACCATGCTCAAGCACATGGCGAGCACGACTTAAGCCGCCATGAATTTTTTTGGCGACGTCTTCTGAGTTCGTTGCCAGTATCCGCATTTCATTGGCCACAGCGCGAAATGCAGCACCGGCAGCGCCGGCTCGGCTGGCTTCGATGGCGGCATTGACTGCCAATAAATGTGACTGCATGCTGATATCGTGCACGGCCTGCACCAAGCCGCTCATGGCCTTGATTTCGGTGGCGACGTTTTGCACATTCTCTAAATCACGCGCGATCTTGGCCGGCATTTGTTCGACGAAAGAACCGATTTCGACAATGAAGGCCACGCTGGAAACGATTTCCTTTTCCAAGCTGCTGCCTTTCATATTCGAGTGATCCAAATAATTGACCAAGGTGCTGGCAGTATCGTACAGTTGACGCACATTGTGGATGATTTCCAGCGCCGAAGTTTCGGTATCGGCGACCACCTCCATGAGCTTGTTGTCGATCTCGCCATCGAGCTGCAGATGGCGGTCGAGCACGTTGGCGACCGATGCGGCGATGGCTGGATCGGGCAGTGCTTGCGTCGGCAAATGTTCCGCTTGGTTGTGCGCGCGGTGAAGCGCGACGATGACCAGCAGCATGCAGAAAAATAGAAATAGTATGCAGTCACCCGGACGGCCCAACAGACGATCGGGTGCCGCCAGATAGCTGGCCGGTAGCAGCCGCAGTAGCAGCGCTAGCAACAATGCGGCCATTATCCGCAATTGCTTAGGCTCGAAGGCCTGTATTTTTTTGACGCTTGCGTGCCAGCAGGCCGAGGGCTGAAACGCCGCTGTAAAAAAACTCATGGTCATGCTCCTGGCAAAACCTGCTTAATAATTTTTTGTAAGTCGGTGCCGCTGACCGGTTTTACCAACCATCCGGTCGCGCCCAGCTGTTTCGCTTCATCGCGCTTGCTTTGCTGGCTTTCTGTGGTCAAGGCCAAGATGGGGATGAAACGAAAACCGGGCAGGGCACGGGCTTTGCCGATGAATTCTATGCCGCCCATATTGGGCATGTTGATATCGGTGATGATCAAGTCGGGCCGCTTACCGCTTTGCAATGATTCCAAGGCCAGTGCACCATCACTGGCGGTCAACACCGAGAAGCCGAAAATTTCCAAGCTGTTTTTCAAACTCATCAGCATGGTGATGGAATCGTCGATGATCATGATTGTTTTAGCCATCATTTTTCCTTGTTCAATTGTTGAGTGAGTGCTGCAGCCAGATGCTTAACTCGGCGTCGTCAGGCCAGGCTGCCAAGGGCAGGCGTGCCGCCATGAGTACTTGTAACACTGCGGCGTGCAAGTGCACGCAAGCCGCGAGGTCGATTTTTCCCTTAGGGTGCTGCTGCACCCATTGCAATAATTCTTCAGCGTCTTCGACCGTCACGATGTCGATCAAGCGTGCGCAGCTTTTGCTATAGGTGATAGGCATTACAGCATCTCCTTCAAATTCAGTACCATCAATACCGAACCGTCCCCGAGCAAGGCCGAACCGCTGTAGCTGCTCAGGCTGCCGAGTATGCCGCCCATCGGCTTGAGGATGATATCGACGACGCCGCGAAAATCATCGATCAGAATACCGATGTGTTCACCGCGTAGACGGATCACGAGGGTGGCCAATTCATCGCTTTCGTTGGCAATTTGCGGCGCGTCGCTGGCCAGCAGTTCATTGAGTGAACACAGTGGTACCAAGCGGCCGCGTAAGATGGCGGTTTGGCTGGCTTTGATAGTGTGAATGGCAGCACGCGGAATGCGCACGGTTTCAACCACCATCTCCATGGGAATGCCGAAAATTTGTTGATTCGATTCGATGATCATCACATTGGTGACGGCAATCGAGAGTGGCAGCGATAAGCGCAGCTGCGTACCTTGTCCGACTTGACTCGACAGTGTCACGCTGCCGTTGACTTGTTCGACGGCAGTGCGCACCACATCCATGCCAACCCCACGGCCGGACAAATCGGACACCACTTCGGCGGTGGAAAAGCCGGCGGCGAAAATCAGATTGATGGCTTCGTGATCGGAGATGCGATCAAAGCGCGCTTCGTCGATCAAGCCTTTTTCGAAAGCTTTGGTTTTGATGATCAGCGGATCGATACCTTTGCCATCGTCGCTGATATCGATGATGACCCGCCCGGCTTCTTGTGAGGCGCTGATCAATAAGCGTCCTTGCGCCGGCTTGCCCAATTGACGGCGTGCTTCCGGGGTTTCAAAGCCGTGGTCGAGGCTGTTGCGAATGATGTGAATCAGCGGGTCGGCCAAGGCTTCAATGATGTTTTTATCGGCTTCGGTATCTTCGCCTTCGAGTAGCAAACTGATTTCTTTGCCGAGCTTGCGCGAAATATCGCGCACCAGTCGTGGAAAGCGTTGAAACACAAATGAGACCGGCAACATCCGCACTTGCATGATGGTGCCCTGCATTTCTTCGGCAATGCGGTTGATGACGGCATATTGTGCTTTGATTTCGCGCGCCAGATCGCGCACGCCAAATACCGTTTCAGCGCGCGAGGCTAAATACGGCAAGGCATTTTTAGCGACTACCATTTCGCCGATCAAATTCATCAGGCGATCAATTTTTTCTTGATCGACTTTCAGAGTGCGCGCACTGCCGTCTTCGGCGCGCCGGCCGAATTTGAGTTCGCCGTCGCCGCTTGCGGTGCTGCTGTTCGCTGTAGCCGCAATGGCGCAGGGCGTGGTTTTGGTGTCGCTGGTGTCGCTGCTGCCGGCGCGGCGCGGCGCGGCAGCCAGGTCTTGATGCGCGCTCAACCAGTCACGCAAAGGGCTGGACGTCGATTGTGCCAGCGCTTCTGCTAAGGCTGCATCGATCTCGGCCAGCAAGGCGTGCTGCCCCAAACTGGAAAAACAATGCTTGAGGGTGGTCGCGGTGGAAATCAAACGCCCTGGCAGCCAAGTGACTTGGTCGGGCAAGCCCAGCAGTAAGGCTTGGGCGGCGATGATGGCGGCGGCGATGGCCGCGGCTGTATCGGCCGGCGCTTCCGCGAGCGGGGCGGTTGGCAGCGGTATTGGCGTGGCCAGCACGGTATGCGAGATTTCACCATTCGGCGCGCGCAGAGATTGCAGCAAATCGCCCATGCTGGTGAGGTTTTCCGGTTCCAGTTCGATCACCAGCAACAGCCAGCGCAAGGCCGAGGCCATACACAGCGCGGCCGAGGAGAGTTCCAGCATGGAGTTGGCAGAACGACTCAGCGCTGCCAGATCACGCGCCTGCAGTTGCGCCAGCGCGGCGAGTACAAAATCTTCATACACGGGGCCACCGTTACGCTCGCCAACCGGCAGTATCAGTAGTGCCGGGGTCAATGCGCACAGGCTGATTTGTTCCGGTACGTAGCGAAAATGCTCGGCTAATTGGCTTCGCGAGGCGGCGCTGATCAGCTGTATGCGTAAATTGCACTGGTAGGCATCGAGCTCGGCCAAGTCAGTCCAGGTGGCGCGCGCGGAAATTTTTTGCCACTGTAATGCCGGCACTTGGCGCGCTAAGAAAAACGGGTCTTCACCTTTGAAGAAGCATTCTGCTTCCGGGGTATAAGTGATCCAGAACAAAGCGCGCTCAAGCACACCGTCGGCCGCAGGCTCGCTGCCAAGCGCAGCCGGTGACACCAGTGTGCGGTAAGCAGTCATGCGCAGAGCTTCTGGTACCGCTTGCATATCGAGTGTTGAAATCTGCGGCAGGGCGGTATCGAAATCGAGATCGACGGTGTGTTGCTGGTTATTGGCAGTTTGTGCCGGCAGTAGCGCGCGCAGCGATTGCGCCAAGCTGACTGAGGTGGCAGCGTGGCTAGCCGGGTTGCTTGTTTCTTGTTCAATCTCATCGAGCAGAATGCTGATGAAATCCATGGCATCGAGCAAACTGTCGGCACAGTGCTGATCGTAGGCCAGTTCGCCGGCACGCACGACCACCATCAGGTCTTCGGCGGCATGCAATACCCGCTGCATTTCCGGAAAATCAAACAGGCCGCAGTTGCCCTTCAAAGTATGCACGAGGCGAAATAATTCGCTCATCAGCAGCGGGTCCTTGGCCGCTTTTTCGAGTTGTATCAATTTCTCGCCTATGCCCTGCAAGAAATCGCGCGCCTCGGATAGAAATTGTTGGAGTAAGGGTGTCATGTGCCGCTTTCACCGAGTAGCAGCCGCACATGGCCTAGCAAAACTTCGGGCCGAGTCGGTTTGATGATATACAGGTTAGCCCCAGCCTCATAGGCTTTCAACTGATCACTTTGTTTGGCCTCGGTTGAGACCATCGCGGCCGGCGCCTGCACGATCGAGGGGCTGCCGCGCAATTCGCGCAGGAAGGCATAGCCATCGAGTTTAGGCATGTTGACGTCAACCAGATACAGATCGTAGCTGGTCGTCAGGGCTTTTTCCAAAGCTTCGACACCATTGACCGCTTCATCCACTTGGTAGCCGGCCGCTTCTAAAATTCCACGGTGATACAGGCGCACGGTGGCGGCATCATCGACGATTAAAATATGTTTCATTTTCCATCCCAAGGTTTTTGATAGACGATTGCTTCTGGAAATTTCCGCAGTTTGTAAAGCGAGGAAATTCGGCTCATCGATTCGGAATGTCCGAGGCAAATGAAGCCACCAGGCTGCAGCGCATCGTAAAAAGTTTCTGCCGCTTGCTTGCGTGAGAGATCATCAAAATAAATCAACAAATTACGGCAGAAGATAATGTCGAAGTGGCGATAGCCGCGCACATCGGCCGCATCCATCAAATTGACGCGGGTAAATTCCACCGCATTGCGTAAATCCGAACACAGTTGGTAGCCTAGGGGCGTTTGAGTAAAGTATTTCTGCATGTATTTCGGCGGCACGTGTTTTACCGAACGGGCCGAATATAGACCAGCCCTCGCCTGCGTCAATATTTTCGTGTCGATGTCGGAGGAAATGATTTCGATGTCCCAGTCGTTAATTCCGCCCCAACGTTCGAGCAAACACATGGCGATCGTGTACGCTTCCTCGCCCGACGACGAAGGAATCACCCAGATGCGGATCGGGCTGCGGTCTTTTTTATTGGCGACCACATCGGGCAGAATCGAATTGACCAAGCAATTGAATTGGTACTCTTCGCGAAAAAAATAGGTCTCGTTAATGGTCATGACATTCACCAGCGCCTGCAATTCCACTCCCGAAGTTTGGAAGCGCAACATCGTGAAGTAGCTGCGAAAATTGTCGTTACCTGATTCCAGTATTCTTTCAATCAGGCGTTTGTCGACAAAATAGCGTTTCGATGCTTCGAATTGAATGCCGGTTTTGCGGTAAAAAAATTCTTGAAACTTTTGAAAGTCGTCGTCGTTGATGATAATTTTTGTCATGATGTTCAGCCTTTCGCACTGCGCTTGAGCGCGAGGTCGGCGGCGAACTGAATATACGGTTCGGCGGCAAAGCGCTGCTTGAGCCGTTCCAGCGCACCGTGCGCTGCATCGGTGCCTACTTCACCGAGCAAATCGACGGCGGTGCCGCAGACATTGACGAATGGATCAATTTCAATGACATCGATGAGCCATTGTTCTACCTGTGGATGGCAGAGTGATTCGAGCACATTAACGGCCATGATACGGACGTCGGAATCGGGGTCACTCAGCAGGCTGCTCATGATCGGTGCCACGGCATCGGGCAATTCTTTCATGGCTTCGATGGCTTCGTTACGCATTTGCGCATCATCGCTGCGCAAACACTCGACCATGCCGGCGACGGCGACGGCATCGCCTAGCCGTGTCAGACTGGTGAAAATGATTTCACGTACCGAACGATCCGCTTCCACTTGCAGGCGTGCCAGCAGACTGGCGCTGGCTTGCGGGTAGCCGAGTAAATCGCGCGCGGCCCAGCGGCGCACGGCTGGGTCGTGCTCATCCAATTGCCGCAGCAAGCCTGGGTAATCACGAGTTTCTATCCGGGCTTGCAGCGGCTGCTCGGCTGGGGCAGTGGTTTTAATGAGAGCCATGGAAATCTCCTTTATTTTAATAAGCCAGCCAAGCCGTCATTTGGCTGGCGATTTTTTCTGCGTGCAGTGTGACGGTGGCACCGCCGCGCTTAATCAATTCGCCCGGCATGCCGAACACCACCGAAGATTCTTCTGATTCGGCTATCGTGCGACCGCCCTGATTTTTTATCGCAGTGAAAGCCTCGGCACCATCGTTACCCATACCGGTCAGCATCACGCCGACAATTTGTTTCGGCGTCAGGTGGTCGAGCGCGGAACGTCCGAGTACTTCTACCGAGGGGTGCCATAAATAAGCGCTGCTTTCCGGTTTCGCGATCACCATCAGTTTCCCTGCTCGCCGCACCAACACCATATCGGCACCACCTTTGGCGATGTAGACGGTACCTGCTTCCAAGCTCATTGGCCGGTTGACTTCCACCACGTGCAGCGCACACATCTCATTGATACGCTGAGAAAAAGACAGGGTGAAACTGGCCGGCATGTGTTGCGCAATCAAGATGGGCCAAGGAAAATCGGCCGACAAGTCCGGTAATATTCGTTCCAAAGTACTTGGCCCGCCGGTCGAGACGCCGACGATGACCACCCCTTCAGATGTCGGTGATAAACGGCTGTCCGGCATTCTGGCCGGTGCCGCTTTGGCGACGCTGCGCGGTGCCGGTGCTGCACTGGCCAGCGCTTTGCTTGACTTCAGTCTGGCCTTGGCGGCGACCCTGACCTTGGCGATGATTTGTTCGCGTACATCCTCGATCGACAGGGAAATCGTGCCACCCGGTTTGACGATGTAATCGACCGCACCGAGGTTGAGTGCTTCAAAGGTGGCCAGCGCACCTTTTGCCGTCAAGGAGGAAAACATCACCACCGCTACCGGACGCTCTGTCATCATGATAGACAAGGCAGTCAAACCATCCATTTCCGGCATATTGATATCGAGCGTGATGACATCGGGCTGAAAGTCCCGATTTTCCTGCACGCCTTCACTCCCATTGCGCGCCAGTCGTACCTCGAAACCGCCTTCGTCGTTGAAGAGGGTGGCGAGTTGACGGCGCATCAGTGCCGAGTCGTCTACGATAAGCAATTTGATCATCTTTTGTGGTCTTAAGTGGTTCAGGCCATGCGGATTTCAGCCAGGTCGTCGAGCTGGCTTGTCTCAATGAGATGCAGGGGATCGATTAATTGAATCATGCGTTTTTGTTTTTCCAGATTCGCCATGCGTGCCAGCAGCAGCGATTGTTCGCCAGAAAAATCGGGTGCAGCTTCAATCGTCGATTTGTGAATTTTCAATACTTCTACTACCGAGTCGACAATGAAACCGGTGCGTACACCGGCAGTCAGAAACACCATGATGCGCTGACGATCGCTGCGTTCGATTTGATCAAGCCCGAGACGACGACGTAAGTCCATCACCGGTAATACCGCACCGCGTAAGTTCACCACACCTTCTACCTCCGGCGGCGCTTTCGGTACCTTGGTCAGGGTTTCGGCGACGCGAACGATTTGCTGTACGCTGTCGATCGGTACGGCGAACTCTTCTTTACCTAGCAAAAAGACGACGAATTGTTCGTCGTCGTCGATGCCGCGCTCGGCAGTAAGGGCATCGGATTTGGCACTGTTGGGGGTATCATTCATACTCATGGTGTCGAGACTGGTGAGGGCATCTTTGACAACGGCATGGCGAAACATATGGTCAACCGAGAGGATGGAGACCAGCCGCTTACCGCCATCGAGGCGGCAAATTTGTGAAATGTCGGCCAAATCTTTGGCTAACAGCGCGGGCATGACATCGACGTCACAGCGGGCCACGCGCAAGACTTCATTGACGCTGTCCATCACCAGACCAACCGAGGCCGCACCCAGTGAGACCACGACGATGCGGCTGTTTTCATCGACTGTTTTGGCGGGCAGATTGAACATACAACGCAGCGAGACCAGCGGCAACAGGCGATTTCGTAAGGTCATCACGCCCAAGACATGGGCTTTTGAGTGCGGCACACGGATGATCAGTTCAGGTACCTGAACGATTTCCTGCACATCATCGATCACGATGGCATATTCTTGACCAGCCACTTCGAAATTAACCAAGTGCAGTTCATCATTGGTTTTTTCCTCAGTCTGGGCCTCGCGTGCCAAGGCATGCTGAGCCTCGGTCGCAGCGTGTTCCGACTTGCTACGCGCCATGGCACCGGCAAATTCTTTGCTGATCAGTTTGGCAAAGTCGAGCACCATAATCATCGGATAACCGCCGACATCCTTGAGTAAGCCCGATACCAGTTCGGTATTGATGCTGGCTTTGATCGCCGCGGTATCTTCGATATGCTGCAGATCGACGCCGACCACGCTGACCACGCGATCGACCACGAAGCCGAGCGGCTGCCCTTGGTCGATCACTACGGCGCGGCTGGCATCATCGTAAGCCCGATCAGCGAAGCCGAAGATACGGCGCAAACTGATGATGGGCAAAACTTTGCCGCGTAAATTTGCCAAGCCGTCCAGGGTCGCCGGTGCCAGCGGCACTTTGACCACTTCCGGCACGCGGATGATTTCCTGTACCGGCGTCATATCGACGGCAAATACTTCTTCGCCGACGATGAAGGTGACGAATTGGCGAATGTCTGAGGTTTTTTCTATTCCCCCGGTATCCGTGTTCGGTGACAGTTCGGCGCCATACTCCAGCGTATCCTTAGTCATAGTGCTCTCCAAATAAGGGTATGCGAAACAATTAAGCGCTTTGCAATTCGTCGGCCAGCGAGGCGATTTCTTCAACGGCGGCGGAAAGTTGCTCGCTTCCTCGCGATTGTTGCTGTGCCACAGTGGTAGCGTTGTTGGCTGCCTTATCTGCTTGCTGGGCTGCTGCTGCGATTTGGTCTACACCGGTTTTTATTTGCGTGATGGCAGCGGCGATTTCATTGGCAGCGGCCAAAATTTCACTGGTACCTTGATCGACGGCACCGATATCGGTTTCGATGGCGATCAAACTGGCGGTGACCGATTTGGCTTTTTCGGCGGCGGCGGCGGCAGTGATCATAATTTCATTGAGATCGCGACCGACGATACCAATTTGATCTTGTACCGATTTCACCAGATCTTTGATGCGATCGGCGTTTTCGGCCGAATCATGGGCCAGGTTGCGGATGTCGGTTGCCACGACGACGAAGCCCTTGCCGAATTCGCCGGCGCGCGCTGCTTCGATTGAGCCGTTTACCGCCAACATATTGGTTTGAATCGAAACGGTAGTGATGGCGTCGACAATCTTGTCGATACGACGCGATACCAATTCTAACTCCTTGATTTGTCGTAGACTCACGCGTGAGGCTTCGGCCGACTGCGAAATGCCGATGATCATACTGTCGATGCTTATAGTGGATCCACATATCCGGACAACAGTTTAAACTAGTGTCTGTCGAAAAGAGACGAGGCAGACCATGAGTGAAAATAAGAGAAAAATATTTAGCGGCGCACAAAAAGCCAAGGTGGCAGTTGAGGCGATCAAAGGCGAAAAGACGATCAATCAGATCGCCCAAGAGTTCGGGGTGCATCCGACGCAGGTCAGCCAGTGGAAGAAAGAATTACTGGAAAATGCAGGCAGTCTGTTTGAAGGTAAACGCGGTCCGAAACCGGCCAGCACACAGAACGACCCAGACCGTCTCTATGCCAAAATTGGGCAACTGAATATGGAACTCGATTGGCTTAAAAAAAAGTCAGGGATCAGCCTGTAACGGTACGATTGCAGTGGGTAGAGCCGCTCTCTGCCCTTTCAATCGCCACACAATGCCGTCTCGTTTCAGTCACGCGCTCGGTCGTGTACGACAAGAAAAAGCGCTTGCAGGAAGAGATCAATCCGTTTGATAGTTTGCTGTTGCAATTGCTTGACGAGGAATACACCAGACATCCATTTTACGGCACGCGACGCATGACGCATTACTTGCGAGACTGTGGCCATACAGTGAACCGAAAGCGCGTACAGAGGCTGATGCAGCAACTGGGATTGGCAGGTATGGCCCCAGGCCCCAACACCAGTAAAGCGCATCCGCAGAACAAGATTTACCCGTACTTACTGAGAGGTATCGACGTCACTCGACCAAATATGGTCTGGAGTACAGACATCACATTCATCAGGCTGCCGCGGGGTTTTGTCTATCTGGTGGCGATCGTTGACTGGTACAGCCGGAAGGTGCTGTCCTGGCGGTTGTCGAACACGATGGATGCGGGGTTTTGCGTGGACTGCTTGGAAGAAGCCATAAAATGGTATGGAACGCCGGAGATTTTTAATACCGATCAGGGTGCGCAGTTTACCAGCCAGGCCTTTACTGGGCTGCTGCTTAGAAACGGCATCAAAATCAGTATGGACGGTCGCGGTCGGGCGCTGGATAATATTTTTGTTGAGCGCTTATGGCGCAGTGTGAAATATGAAGAAGTGTATTTGAAAAAGCATGAAAGTATGCCGGAATTGGTGATCGGCTTGGCGAACTATTTTATGTTCTACAACGCTGAGCGTAAACATCAATCATTGGGTTATCAAACGCCGGAAACCGTGTATGGCTCAGGCGTGGGCGGCGGTGCCAAGATCGTAAACAAATTTGGTACTGAACTGCCTGATTCAAAAAAGCTAGAAAAGAAAAGCACGGTAGTGATGTAGTGCGAATAACGGGGCAGCGCCGCGCAGCTGTGGCAGAAACAGGCACTATCTTAAACTCTTTGGATAATTGTCTGGACTTAGGGGGCCACTTTAGCTGAGCTTATTGACCCCCAATAAATTTTTGATGGCATTGACCTTTTCACCGCTGCTCTTGCCCAACACTTGCGCTACCTCGACGCCTTTTTCTATCTGTGAAATGGCGGCGGCGACTTCTTCGGTGCCGGCTGACTGCACTTGCGCACCTTTTAAAATTTGCTCGATCGCGGCCATGATCTGAGCGCCGGAACGGCTGATTTCTTGCACGGCTGACGACAGTTGTTCGGCCGCAGAGGCGACTTCTTCGGCGCTCTTGGCGACATCGGTGGAGTTTTTCAATTCTTCCGATAGTTCGGCCAAACTCTGTGACGATTGCTCGCATTCTCCGAGTGCCTGGCTTTGCTGGGTAATCGTTTTGGCCGATTCTTCCGCCGCTGCTGATTGCTCTTCGGCCGCAGCTGCGATATCTTCCGAGCCGCGCAAAGCCTGTTTGGCGGCATTGGTTGATTGTTGTGCACCAACAGCAATTTCACGCACGCCGCGCACAATTTCTATCGCATCGATGCGAATTTGTTCGAGCTGGCTGGTAATGGTTTTACCGTTTTCTACTTCCTTAAGCACGACTTCGACCGACACCCCCATGCCTTCGGCGATGACTTGCACTTCTTTTTGTATTTGTCCGACTAAATCTTGGATTTGCTTGGCGCTTTTTTCCGAAGTTTCCGCCAGCGTGCGCACTTCGTCGGCCACCACGGCGAAGCCCTTACCGTGTTGACCGGCACGGGCCGCTTCGATGGCGGCATTGAGCGCCAATAAATTCGTTTGATCAGCGATGCGGGCGACGGCTTTGACGATTTCACCGATATTGGCCGCTTGTTTTTCCAGCTCAACCACCATGGTTACCGAAGCACCCTGACGTTCTGCTGCCACATTGACATTGGCCACCAGCGTCGCCACTTCGCTATTGATTTGTCCGACCAGTGAAACGGTGGCTTCGGCCTTGGTTTGGCTGATATCGGCATTTTGCAACTGGCG
Organism: Undibacterium sp. CCC3.4; assembly: GCF_034347425.1. Classification (GTDB taxonomy): domain Bacteria; phylum Pseudomonadota; class Gammaproteobacteria; order Burkholderiales; family Burkholderiaceae_D; genus Undibacterium. The sequence goes on along the minus strand of NZ_CP133779.1, from coordinate 36,048 downwards.
GGCGATCGCGCCTTCGACCTGCTTTAAGGCCGCCAGTGATTCTTGCGCTGCACCCGAGGCTTCTTCGGCACCGGTAGCGATTTGATCTGCGGCGCGTTTCAATTCTTCGGCTGCCGTCGAGGCTTCGTTTATCCCCGAAGAAAGCTGTGCCGTCGCAGCGGCGATCCGTTCGGCCGCTTGCTGCTGCTTCGCCAGCGTGCGCGCACGTTTGCGTTGAACCTCCGCATCACGTGTGGAGCTAGCCGACGCTTTACCGCCTTCGACTGATGTAGCGGAAACCGCTGAGGAAAACTTCTTGACCAGCGCCATGATGCGCTCCTTTAAGTAGGGTAGATAAATCGTCTGTGCTGCCGTAATGAGGAAATCAGCATCGATGTCCTTGAACGCAGTATTGTCGAATACTAAAAAAACACCCATCAGGGGAGGCTGATAATCGGGTGGGCATTGCCCTACGCTAAGGGTAGGGCAAAGCAGTTTGCCAAACGCAGAAAAAATCGGTGTGGCGCTATGATGGCGGGCTGAAAATGCGCATTTTATGAGCAAAAAAAGCCTGCCTGACGGAGTTTGCCTATTTGCAATAAGTCACAATTAGTCTCTGTTTCATCAAAAATCTGACTAGGGTTTGAAACCCCGGCCTTCAGAGGCTGTCGCAAAAGCCTGATAGACGTTTTTTACACCTGAAACACCGCATACCTCGTCATTCCCGCATGCTTTTAGCGGGAACCCAGCGTCGTTTTTTACACTGAAAATGCCACAATTTCTGGCATTTTCAGTTAACCACGAACGCCGCTGGGTTCCTGCCAAAAGCGCGCAGGAATGACGCGGCCACCAGTTAGGGTAATGATACCGACTCAATACCCTTTTGCGACAGCCTCTTCAGACCGGAGAGCGACGAAGGAGCGACCCGATTGGAGGGGATGCAAACCCCTTCCAGAGGCTTTTCCATCGTCGCTTGCGACGATCCATTAAGTTGTTGCGCTAAAACGCGCAGCGACGGCAGCGCGAGTGCGCCGCATTACGGGCAAAAGTAGGCGTGGATATTGAGCGGGCAACAAGTGTAAGAGAAGGGAGTACTTATCTGAGAACTGATACAGCAAGCTGATGTTGTTTTGGCGCGCTTAAATGCTGGACGCTGGCTTTAATGCGGACAATTTACGGTAAATCGTGTTGCGCGACACCCCTAATGCGCGGGCGGTGGCAGAGACATTGCCGCGATGGGTAGTCAGTGACTGTTGTATTAATGCCACTCCTAGCTGTTCCAGATTCTGACTCTCGCTGGCCATCAAGGGTGGTCGTGTTGCGCTGATCGCGCTGGCAGGCACTTCCATGTCTTCGAAAAAATCATCAGGCAAGTGCTGTTTTTGTATAATCTGTCCCTCGCTCGCCATGACGATAGCGGTACGCAATAAGTTGGTCAGTTGCCGGAAATTGCCGGGCCAACTGTGGCGTTTGAATAAGTCCATGATTTCCGGTGCCACCGTATACCGTTGCGTAGTCGCTTCCGACATCAGAATTTTTTCGACCACGATTTGAATGTCGCTGCGCTCACGCAGCGGCGGCAAACGCACCACCAAGCCATTGAGACGGTAATACAAATCTTCACGAAACAAGCCTTTGGCGATTTGCTCGCGCAAGTTGCGATTGGTGGCGCAGATTAATTCTACATTGACGGTGATGGACTTGTTACTGCCCAAGGGGGTGACCATGCGCTCTTGTAATACGCGCAGTAAACGCGCTTGCAAACTCAATGGCATATCGCCGATTTCATCGAGAAACAAGCTGCCGCCATTGGCTTGCAAAATCTTGCCGGTCGCACCTTTTTTTCGTGCGCCGGTAAATGCGCCGTCTTCATAACCGAACAATTCCGATTCGATCAAGGTTTCCGGTATCGAGGCGCAATTGACGGCGACAAAGGGGCCGTGTGCGCGCGGCGAATCATTATGGATTGCTTGCGCCAATAACTCCTTGCCGGTACCGGTTTCGCCCATGATCAGTATCGGTATATCTTTACCCAGTACCTTGCTGACTTTTTCTATCAAGGCCGATACCTTGGTGTCGCCGGTGTCAAGATAACGCAAGCCCGACATTTTGCGCGTCGGTGTGGCGGTTTGGCGTGGTGTCGCAGCGGCTGGCGGCGGCGCTCGCTCAGCGCCATCGATGGCGCGCGCCAAGCCGGCCGCTTGGTGGAAGGCCGTATTGAGCGAATGCAGTTGGGCCCGGCCATACACGTGTACGCCGCTGGGCATACACAGATTCAATAAAGCCGGCGCAGCGGTGCGATAGTGGTCGTACAAGGCCGAAATCGAGATGCCGAACAAGGAACTGAAGGTATTGAGTTGCAATGCTTGCAAAGGCAAGCCGAGCTGAAACAAGCCGCTGCGATTGGCGGATAAAAAACGACCGTCGGCAGAAAATGAGGCGATGCCCTCCATGAGCGTGCCGATGAATTCCGGCCGTGTGTTGAAGTGCAGGGTCAGGCCATTACTGAAAGAGGCTAAAAACAAATGATTTTCTATCATTTGCGCCGACATTCTGACCAAGGCCATCGTGTGTTTATGGTAACTGCATTGGTCGCCCGTCACATCGAGTACGCCGATGACATTACCACGATGATCGAGGATAGGCGCGGCGGAACAGGTCAGAAAATGATTGGCGCGTAAAAAATGTTGCTGTGCATGAATTTGCACCGAGCTTTGTTCGGCAATCGCGGTGCCAATCGCATTGGTGCCCTTACTGGCTTCCGACCAAGCGACGCCGGGCTTGAGCGCGACGCGGTTGGCCTTTTCCAAAAAATCATCGTCGCCGAGTGAATGCAAGATGCAGCCATTGACATCGGTCAAAATGACCATGTTATGGGTATTGATGATTTGTTCGAACAGGGTTTCCATCACTGGCAGCGCATGCGTATGCAAGGCGCGATTTTGATCGAGCAATACAGAAAAATCGGAGGCTGCAACGCTGCTGTAGTCGGGATTTTCCTGATCGGAAAGACCGAATGCCAAAGAACGTTGATGGGATTTTTCTATCATGATAGAACCATCGGAAGCAGAAAGCGCGCCAAGTGCGGACATGATATTTCCAAGCTGTTGGGTAGGGCTTGATATAACTGGTAACAGTACGAATTGACGAAAGGGAATTTCGAAAGCAAGGTGCACTGCGTCTCGTTGTGTTTAGTTTGTTTTCTTGTTGTTTTCCAATGTAGCACTTGTACCTAAATTGCGCAACGCCAATAAACAATGCGACAAAAAACGGCAGCAGACCGCATTTTCTCTTCTTGCCGCAGCCGCAGCGTGCGTGCACACTGCGTTTGAACATCATTCGATGTTTGTTTTAATTAAATCAAATCAAGCGCCTCGGCGGAATAAGGCTGTGATGAAAAACATAGGCAAACAACTTTTACTCTGTAGCATCACGCTGCTCTGGCTAGGCACGGCTACGGCCGCACCGGCACCGGCTGCCAGCGCGCCGCTGGAATTGGTGGTGCTCGGTTCCGGCGGCCCCGGTGCCACCGGACGCGCCGCCTCGAGTTACCTGGTCTTGGTTGATGGGGTAGCGCGCATACTCGTCGATGCCGGCCCGGGTGCCTTTGTGCGTCTCGGTGAAAGCGGCCTATCCTTGGGCCAGACCGACATCGTGCTGCTGACGCACTTGCACGCCGATCATGTCGGTGATTTACCCGGTTTGCTCAAGGCGCGCGCGGTATCCGGCGAGGGTGCGCGGCGCTTACGCGTGTTCGGCCCGGACGGCCATACCGCCGATGCACAGCATGCCTACTTTCCTTCAACCTCGGCTTTGCTGCGTTTATTGTTCGGGCCAGCCGGGGCCTATGCGTATTTACAGGATTTTGCGGCCCCCTTGCAGCTTGAAGCACACGACGTGCCGGCCGCACTGGGCCCGCGCAGCGTGCTACGACAGGTGTACAAACAAGATGGCTTGTTGATCACGGCCATCGCCGGCCATCACCGCGATGCGCCGGCGCTGTTGTATCGCATCGATTACGCCGGCAAAAGCATCAGCTTCAGCGGCGATATCGATGCCCAAGGCTGGCCCGATTTACGCCGCATCGCAAAAGGCACGGACTTGCTAGTCTTTAACACCGTGGTACGCGACCCACCCGGCTCACCAGCGGTGCTGTACACCTTGCACACGCCACCGCGCGCGATCGGTCAGTTAGTCCATGAAGTCGGCGCTGGCCGCGTGTTGCTCAGCCATTTGTCACCGGCGGTTGAGCATGCGCGCGATGAAGTGCAGGCGGCGATTGCTGAGACTTACCAAGGGCCGCTGGACTGGGCTGAGGATGGGATGCATGTGCTGCCTTGATTGCGATTTGTTACTTTCTCGCGAGGCAAGGTTTTCTCACGCTTTTATTTTCCAGTGACACGCCTTAGTTGAACCTATTCGGGCAATCAAGCCTTGCTCTTGCAGCACTTTTAAATTGTATTTAATGCCGTCTTCGCTCATGTCGCTCAGTGCCTGACTCAATTCTTTACGAGAGGCTGACGGGTGCAGTCGTAAATATGCCAGAAGCGCTTGCTGCTTTTGATTTAGTTTTGAGTTTGGCTACCGGGTAGTTTCTTGGGTAGTTTCTTTCGGATCACTACCCCAATTCAATTCCATCACGGTCTGGTCAAAAATAAAAGGCGCGTACGCGCCACTGGATTGCCGCCTGCGCGGCAATGACGAATTGGGCGAATGGGTGGGCGCGCAATCGACCTAACTTGTGGGTAATGATCAGGCTTTTGCGACAGCCTCTTTTTACGAGCAATTCTGACGCGTGACGGCGGCACAGACCAATAGTCTGTCGGACTGCGGAGTAATCGGCTGCAAAATCTCCTTAGCTAACGGTGAGTATTCACCTATACCCGATTGCTATAACTGCTGGTGCCCAGTAACACTAGCCAAAACACGCGCAGACCCTCATCATGCGCAAGCTGTCGGCTATCTCTGCGCGAAATTCCTTGCGCTGGCGGTGACAGCATTCAGACACAGGGGCACACATGGAACAACGTCGCATCGCGCAACACCAGGTTACGGCCCTCGGTTTCGGTTGCATGAATCTCAGTCACGCTTACGGTGTGGCACCCTCGGCTGCCGCGGCTGAGCGGGTCTTGTTGCGGGCCTTGGATCTCGGGGTGACGCTGTTTGATACGGCGGCCTTGTACGGCTATGGTGCCAATGAAGAATTAGTCGGCCGCGTGCTGGCGGGGCAGCGCAGTCGCTTTACTTTGGCCAGTAAATGCGGAATTTTTCAAGAAAACGGTCAGCGTCGTATCGATGGGCGGCCGCAGACTTTGCGTCGTACTTGCGAAGACAGTCTGCGCCGTTTGCGTACCGATGTCATCGACTTGTACTACTTGCATCGCTGGGATAAGAGTGTGCCTATCGAAGACAGCGTCGGTGCGCTGGCCGATTTGGTGCAGGCCGGGAAAATCGTCAGCATCGGTTTGTCGGAAGTGTCGGCCGTCACTTTACGACGGGCTCAGGCGGTGCATCCGATTGCGGCGCTGCAGACCGAGTATTCTTTATGGACGCGTAACCCGGAAATCGCCGTGCTTGAGGCTTGTCGTGAACTCGATGTGGCCTTGGTCGCTTTCAGTCCGCTCGGGCGTGGTTTTCTGACGGCGCAGTTGCCTGATGTGCAGGCGTTTGAACCGAATGATATTCGTCGCAGCATGCCACGCTTCAGCACCGCACAGGTCGCCGCGAATTTGCCTTGGCATACAGAATTGCTGGCGCTGGCCGCACAAGTTGGCTGCAGCGCGGCGCAATTATCGCTGGCATGGTTACTGACGCGCGGCGCACATGTGATTCCGATTCCCGGTACCACCAGCCTGGCCCATTTGGAAGAAAACTTGGCGGCAGCCAGTTTGGTCTTGGCACCGCAAGTGCTGAGTCAACTCGATGCACTGATCAATGAGCGCACCGTGGTGGCGGCGCGTTACAACCCAGCCACTCAAGCAGAAATCGATACCGAAGAATTTCCTGTTACAGTGGTACCGTCGAGGCCGACTTAAAGCGGCGTATACATGGTGGCCGCGACGTCCTTGATTAAGGCCATCATGGCATTTTGCGTCAGCGTGGTAATGCGTCCGGCTGCGGTGGCCATGGTTAAGCGTGTCACCAAGCCAGGCTCGATGATGGGGCGCATGCGGTAAGCTTCCGGCTGCGTACTGGTGGTGACGGCGTATTCGGTCAGAATCGCATGGCCGGCACCGTCGGCGACTAAATCGAGAATCGCCGCCACGCTGTCGATTTCCAAATGGATCAGCGGCTTGCAACCTATCGTTGCCATGTGCGCTTCGATCAACATGCGAATCGCATTCGGGCGGTTCGGTATCACCAGCGGCAGGGCGGCGATGTCTTTGAGTGTGATCGGTGCGGCCGCGTCGTTAGCATGGCCCGGACTGACAAAATACAGGCGTTCCTCAGCCAGCGGCGTCAGTGCCAGTTCGCTGGTTTGGGTCGGGTTATACAAGAGCGCGATATCGAGTCGGCCGGTCAACAGCCATTCCTGCATCGAGGTTGACAAGCCTTCGCTGATCGACAGGGTCGCATTGGGCAGGTGCTGGCGGAATGCGCGCGTCAGTGGCACGGTGAGAATTTTTGAGGCGCTCGGCGGCAGACCGACGCTGACCCGACCGGCCAATGCACCGCGTATGCGCCCGAGATCTTCCTTGGCACGCGCGACCTGATGCAAAATCCCACGGCCATGTTCGAGTAATAATTGTCCGGCTTCGGTGGTAGTGACACCCCGTCCATTGCGGGTTAATAAATTCTGCCGCAGCTCGACTTCGAGCTGCCGTATCTGTCGGCTCAGCGCCGGTTGGGCTATTGCGAGCACGGCCGCCGCGCGCGTGAAACTGCCGAGTTCCGCCACGTGGACGAAATAATCGAGTTGTTTGAGATCCATGGCATTCCCGACGTGAAATGAATAAGGTATGCACTATTATGCCAGTTTGTTATATCTGCTAGTGCTCTCTGCCTCTTTTTCTATTGTGTGCGGACTTGCATAATGCCAGTCATGCAAACCCCTATTCCCTCCCTGTTCATGCGCGGCGGTACTTCCCGCGGTCCTTTTTTCCTGGCTTCGGACTTACCGTCCGATATCGCGACGCGCGATCGTGTGCTGTTGGCCATCATGGGTTCACCCGATGCCCGTCAAATCGACGGCATGGGCGGGGCGCATCCGCTGACCAGTAAGGTGGGGATTGTCAGTCTCAGCAGCACGTCTGGTGTCACGCTCGATTTTTTGTTCGCGCAACTGCAGCCGAATGGCAGTACGGTCGATACCACGCCTAACTGCGGCAATATGCTGGCAGCCGTGCTGCCGTTCGCACTCGAACGCGGCTTGATCGCGGCGCAGGGCGATACCACCACGGCGCGCGTGTTGACGTTAAATACAGGCATGCAGTGCGATATCACGGTTCAGACGCCTTTTTTTGGCAGCCAGCGTCAGGTCAGTTATGCCGGCGACACCCGTATCGATGGCGTGCCCGGCAGTTCTGCGCCGGTCAGTATTAATTTTCTTGATACCGCCGGCTCGGTCTGCGCCTCGTTGCTGCCGACTGGTCGGGTACGCGACCGCGTCGAAGTCGATGGTGTCGGCTTTGCGCCATTTTCCATCGATGTGACTTGTATCGATAACGGCATGCCGCTGGTGTTATTCCGCGCGGCCGACCTCGGTTACAGCGGCTATGAGAGTGTGGCCGAGCTCAATGCCGATGCCGCTCTCAAACAGCGCTTGGAAGCCTTGCGTCTGCAATGCGGGCACTTGATGGGTTTGGGTGATGTCAGTGCGCGCAATTACCCGAAGATGACCTTGATCGCGCCAGCGCGTGAGGGGGGCAGTATTTGCACGCGCAGTTTCATCCCACACGTTTGTCATGATGCCATCGGCGTACTGGCTGCGGTTACCGTTGGCACCGCTTGCGTGTTGGCCGGTTCGGTGTGTGACGGGGTGGCGCAGTTGTCGGCCGATGCCGCTGGACGGGTATCGGTTGAGCATCCGAGTGGCGAGTTTTGTGTCGAACTCGGGCTCGATCCGGCGGATCCGCAGAAAGTGCTGCGCGCGGCTTTGCTGCGTACTGCGCGGCTGATCATGCGCGGCGAAGTGATGGTGCCAGCCGCGCTGTGGCAGCCCACGAATACTTGATTAACAAAATAAACACGAGACCTATGTCATGCAAAAAAAATCATTGATCATCGATTGTCACGGTCACTACACGACCGCCCCGAAATCTCTGGAACAATGGCGGATGCGTCAGATCGCCGGGATTGCCGACCCGGCATCGATGCCCAAAGTAAGCGAGCTGAGTATCAGCGACGACGAGCTGCGCGAATCGATAGAAAACAATCAGTTACGCCTGATGCGTGAGCGTGGTTCTGATCTGACAATTTTCTCGCCACGCGCCAGTTTTATGGCGCACCATATCGGCGATTTTCAAGTGTCATCGACTTGGGCCGCGATCTGCAATGAATTGTGTTACCGGGTAGCGCAATTGTTTCCCGATCATTTCGTGCCGGCGGCGATGCTGCCGCAATCGCCCGGTGTCGATCCGGCCAGCTGCATTCCAGAGCTGGAAAAGTGCGTGCGCGAATATGGTAACGTCGGTATTAATTTGAACCCTGACCCTAGCGGCGGTCATTGGACCTCGCCGCCACTGAGCGATAAGTCCTGGTACCCGATTTACGAAAAAATGGTCGAGTTTGATATCCCGGCCATGATCCATGTGTCGACCAGTTGCAATAGCTGCTTCCACACCACCGGCGCGCATTATCTCAATGCCGACACCACCGCTTTCATGCAGTGTTTGACCTCGGATTTGTTCAGCGATTTCCCGACCCTGAAATTTTTGATCCCGCATGGCGGCGGTGCCGTGCCATATCACTGGGGTCGTTTCCGTGGTTTGGCGCAGGAATTGAAGAAACCTTTGTTGCAAGATCATTTGCTCAATAATATATTCTTCGATACCTGTGTCTATCATCAGCCGGGCATCGATTTACTCAATACCGTTATCCCGGTCAAGAATGTCTTGTTCGCTTCAGAAATGATTGGTGCCGTGCGCGGTATTGATCCTGAGAGCGGCCACTATTTCGATGATACCAAACGCTATATTGAAGCCTCGACGCTACTGAGCGCCGAGGACCGGCACCAGATTTACGAAGCCAATGCGCGCCGCGTGTTCCCCCGTCTCGATGCGGCACTGACGGCCGCCGGCCGCTGAAACAGCGAGATTGTTCGAACAATTCAAGGAAAACTATCATGAGCAACAGAATCAATCAACTTGGCGTAGTCCGTCGCCGTATCGAACGCGCCGACCCGGCGGCAGTGGCCCAACTGGCACAATTCGGTGTGGCCACCATCCATGAAGCAATGGGGCGGGTCGGTTTGATGAAGCCGTATATGCGGCCAATTTACAGCAGTGCGCGTATCTGCGGCACGGCCGTAACCGTGTTGCTGCAACCGGGTGATAATTGGATGATGCATGTCGCCGCGGAACAGATACAGCCGGGTGACGTGGTGGTGGCCGCCTGCACCACCGACAATGAAGATGGCTTCTTCGGTGATTTGTTGGCGACTTCGTTTCAAGCACGCGGTGCACGCGGCTTGATCATCGATGGCGGCGTGCGTGATGTGCGTGATCTCACTGAGATGGGTTTTCCAGTGTTTTCTCGCGCTATCAATGCCAAGGGCACCATCAAGGCTACGCTCGGTTCGGTCAATATTCCGGTTGTGTGTGCCGGTGCCCAGGTCAATCCTGGTGATGTCGTGATTGCTGACATCGATGGGGTGGTGGTGGTGCCGGCGGCGTTCGCCCAGCAGGTCGCCGATGCGGCGGCGGCGCGCGAAGCTAACGAGGGCGATAAACGGGCGATTTTCGCTTCCGGTGTGCTCGGCCTCGACTATTATAAAATGCGCGCTGGACTGGAACAAGCCGGTTTGACTTATCTTGATTGACAGAGCGGATACACACAACGGCTATGACTGAACAAACTGATTTCATCAAAACACCGGGTTGGCTCGATTTCCATCCGGCACCGACGCGGCCGGCATTTGTGTTACCGGCCGGCGCGGTCGACGCGCACTGCCATGTATTCGGCCCGGCGGCGCAGTTTCCGTATGCGCCGGAACGGAAATACACCCCGTGCGACGCCTCCAAAGAACAATTGTTCGCCTTGCGCGATCATTTGGGTTTCGCAAAAAATGTGATCGTGCAAGCTACTTGCCACGGCACCGATAACCGCGCCTTGCTCGATGCCTTGCAGGCAGCAGAAGGGCGCGCGCGCGGCGTGGCGACGGTACATCGCGACATCAGCGATGCCGAATTGTTGGCCATGCATGCGGCCGGGGTACGTGGCACGCGCTTCAATTTTGTCAAACGCTTGGCCGATTTTACCCCGCGCGAAGTGCTGGTCGATATCGCCCGCCGCATCGCGCCACTCGGTTGGCATGTGGTAGTGTATTTCGAAGCGCAGGATTTGCCCGAGTTGTACGATTTTTTCACCAGCTTGCCGACCACCGTGGTGGTTGACCATATGGGCCGGCCCGATGTGTCTTTGCCGGTCGATGGCCCCGAGTTCGCCTTGTTCGAAACCATGATGCGCGAGCATCCGCATATCTGGAGCAAAGTCAGTTGTCCGGAGCGGCTCAGTATCAGCGGCCCGCCGGCGCTCAATGGCGAACGCCAGGCGTATCGCGACGTGGTGCCGTTTGCGCGTCGCTTGATCGAGCAATTTCCGGATCGGGTATTGTGGGGCACCGACTGGCCACATCCGAATCTGAAGGGGCATATGCCCGACGATGGTTTGCTGGTAGACTTTATTCCGCAGATCGCCAGTAGCCTTGAACTGCAGCAGAAATTGCTGGTCGATAATCCCCAACGTTTGTATTGGAGTTAGATCATGGCCTTGGAAAAACCCTATCAAGATATTCCCGGTACGACGATCTTCGATGCCGAACAATCGCGTCTTGGTTATCACCTCAATCAATTCTGCATGTCGCTGATGAAGGCCGCTAACCGTCTGCGTTTCAAAGCCGACGAGCGCGCTTACCTTGATGAATGGCCGATGACGGAAGAGCAGAAGCAGGGTGTGCTGACGCGGGACTTGAATCGTTGTTTGGCGGCCGGCGGAAATATTTATTTCCTCGCCAAAATCGGTGCCACCGATGGCTTGTCGTTTCAATACATGGCCGCCAGCATGACCGGCATGAGCCAGTCAGACTATGCAGCTATGATGCTGGCCGGCGGTCGCCATATCGATGGCAATCGTTATATCGGAGAAGAAAAGAAATGAGTGATCAGCAAGCCCGTATTACTGCCAGTGTGTACACCTCGCATGTGCCGGCCATCGGTGCCGCTCTCGATCTTGGCAAGAGTGCTGAGCCGTATTGGAAACCGGTATTTGATGGTTATGCACCATCGCAGGAATGGCTCAAAGAGAACACGCCGGATGTGATTTTTTTGGTCTATAACGATCACGCCACGGCCTTCAGCCTGGAAATGATACCGACCTTCGCGATCGGTTGCGCGGCGCAATTTCAGCCGGCCGATGAAGGTTGGGGGCCACGTCCGGTGCCGGTAGTGAACGGGCATCCGGAATTGGCAGCGCATATTGCGCAATCGGTGATACAGCAAAATTTTGACCTGACCATCGTCAATAAAATGGATGTCGATCATGGTTTGACAGTGCCGCTGTCGCTGCTGTTCGGTCAGCCCGAACAATGGCCATGTGCCGTGATTCCCTTCGCCGTCAATGTGGTGCAATATCCGGCACCGTCGGGACGGCGCTGTTTCGAGCTCGGCAAAGCACTGCGCCGTGCCATCACTTCCTATGACAAGCCGCTCAAGGTACAGGTGTGGGGTACCGGTGGCATGAGTCATCAATTGCAGGGCGCACGCGCCGGCTTGATCAACCGTGAATTTGACAATGCTTTTCTCGATCGCCTCATCGCCGAGCCCGATGGTTTGGCCGATCTCGCGCATATTGACTACCTGCGTGAAGCCGGTTCGGAAGGCATAGAATTGGTGATGTGGTTGATTGCGCGTGGCGCGATGGATGATGTCGCCGGTGCCGCCGCAGCAAAACTGGTGCAGCGCTTTTACCATGTGCCGGCCTCGAATACGGCGGTCGGTCATTTGATTTTGGAGAATTAAGCATGAGCAAGACCATCAAAGTCGCACTGGCCGGTGCCGGTGCCTTCGGCATCAAGCATCTCGATGGCATTCGCTTGATCGAGGGTGTGGAAGTGGTGTCCTTGGTCAGTCGCGACCTGGAAAAAACCGCGCAGATCGCGGCGCGTTACGGGATCGCCCATGTGACGACGGACTTGGCCGAGAGTTTGGCCTTGCCGGAAGTGGATGCGGTGATTCTGTGTACGCCGACCCAGTTACACGCCGAGCAAGCCATCGCTTGTCTGAAGGCGGGCAAACATGTGCAAGTCGAAATTCCCTTGGCCGATAGTTTGGCCGGTGCCGAAGCGGTGGCTGCAGCGGCGCGCAGCAGCGGGTTGGTGGCGATGTGTGGTCATACTCGGCGCTTTAATCCCAGTCATCAATATGTTCACGAACAGATGCGCAGCGGGGCCTTCCGCTTGCAGCAAATGGATGTGCAAACCTATTTTTTCCGGCGCAGCAATATGAATGCGCTCGGCGAGGCACGCAGCTGGACTGACCATTTGCTCTGGCATCATGCGGCCCATACGGTCGATCTGTTCGCTTATCAGAGTGGCGGTGAAATCATTGCGGCCAATGCCATGCAAGGGCCGATCCACCCGCAGCTCGGGATTGCCATGGATATGTCGATCCAGCTCAAAAGCAGCACCGGCGCGATTTGTACCCTGTCTTTGAGTTTTAATAATGATGGACCGCTCGGTACTTACTTCCGTTATATCGGCGACAGCGCGACCTACTTGGCACGTTACGATGATCTGTACAACGGCAAGGAAGAAAAAATCGATGTCAGTCAGGTTGACGTATCGATGAATGGCATCGAGCTGCAGGATCGCGAATTTTTTGCCGCTATCCGCGAAGGCCGCGAACCGAATTCCAGTGTCGCCTTGGTACTGCCATGTTATCGCGTGCTGCAGCAATTGGCCGAGCAACTGCAAACCCAATAGAGGTTTTTCAAACAGCGAGCCTTGCCGTGCATAGCTACGGCAGGGCTCGCTGCTGTCCGCTCTTTTTGCTATCCCTCACACCCACTGCATCATGGTGTTAGCGGCCGCCTGCAGCGCCGGCAAGCAGCGCGCACTGGCTTCGGCTTTCGAGCTGCTGGCGATCATCATGGAAATACTCAAGGCACCGACCAACATGCCGCGGCGGTTCTTGAGCGGCACCGAGATGCCGCGCAAGCCGATTTCAAACTGATTTTCAGTCACCGCGAAACCTTGTTCGCGGATCGTCGCCAATTCTTCCGCCAACACGGTTTTGTCAGTGACGGTCAAGTGGGTATAGGCGACCAGTTCGACGCGTGCTAAATACGTCTGTAATTCCAGCTCACTCAATGCCGCCAGTAACACTCGGCCGGCGGTCGAGGTATACGCCGGTAAGCGGGTGCCCGGTTCAAAGCCGGTGGTCAGCAAACGCGGCGCATTGACCCGGCTGACATACACCACATCATCGCCCTCCAATAAGGAGTAATTACTCGACTCTTGCAACTGCAAAGTCAGGCGCTGCAAGAACGGCACGATGGCGCGCGGCAGGCGTGCCGAATTGATGTACGAACGCCCGAGATTGAGTACTTTGGGGGTGAGCCAAAAGCTTTTGCCATCGGTGGCGGCCAAGCCGATATGCACCAGCGTGAGCAGATAGCGGCGCGCGGCGCTGCGGCTGATGGTGATTTTTTCCGCCAGTTCGCTCGCACTCAGGCGGGCCGCATCATCGTTGAAGGCGGTGATGACATCGATGCCGGTGATCAGGCCATCAATCAAATCACGTTTGGCGACTTCGACGGCTTCGAGTTGGGCGCGTGACATGTTGAAATTTCCTTGGCTTTGTGCGCTGATCGCGCGAACTGAGCGATTGTCGCAGCAAACGCGTTTTTTGGCACTGTTTTTTCGCACCGCTCTTTTTTACACTGACTGCATCTTCCTATCAAGGTGCGCCAACAATGAATCTGCAACAACATCATCCCGAGCCGGACAATCCGCTCGGTATCTCCGGCATCGAGTTCATCGAATATGCGACCGCGCGTCCGTTGGTGTTCGGTGCTTTGCTGGAGCAAATGGGTTTCGTCGCTATCGCCCGGCACCGTTCGCGCGAAGTGACGCTGTATCGCCAGGGCAGCATGAATATCATCGTCAACGCCGACCCGGCAGCATTGCCACCGGCTGACAATGCGCCGCAATCGACCGTGATCAGCGCCATCGCGCTGCGCGTGCGCGATGCCGATGCCGCCTACCGCCATACCATCGCTATGGGTGCCTGGGGCATACAGACGCGTGCCGGTGTGATGGAATTGAATATCCCCGGCGTGCATGGTGTCGGTGATTCGATTTTGTACTTCGTCGACCGCGTGCGCGATTTCTCGATTTACGATGTCGATTTCAAAGCGCTGCCACAAGTTGACCCGGCACCGCCGGCACTGGCTGGCATGCATTTCTTCGGTGTGGTGCAAACCATAGGGCGCGAGCGGACGCCGGAATGGATCGATTTTTATCAGCAATTGATGGATTTTCGGCCGCTGCCGGAAGGGCGCTTCTTTGGTGTTTTACCCAAGGGCATGCTGTTGGAAAGTCCTTGCCATAGCTTTTACTTGCAATTGATTGAGCCGCCGGAAGGCGCTGCCGGTTTGCAGTGGGATGAGCAATTAGTACGCATCGGCATCGGCGCACCGGACGTGCCTGCTGCGGTGCGTAGCTTACAACAACGCGGCATTGTGTTTGTTGATCGCGCCGCTGCCGGTGCGAGCGAAAAAGGCGCATTGACCCAACTTTATACAGGCGGCATTTGTTTCGAACTGGTCGTCAGCCATCCGGAGCACACAGCATGAGCGCAATTTCAGGAACGACCCGTATTTTTTTCGTCATCGGTTGGCCGGTCGAGCAGGTTAAGGCACCGGCTTTGTTCAATGCCTATTTTGAGCAGCATGGTTTGGATGCGCGCGTGATCCCGCTCAAGGTCGCGCCGGACGCGTATACCGCGACGGTGCGGCAGTTGATGACAATCGAGAATGTCGGCGGCATCTTCGTGTCGATTCCACATAAGCCGATGACGGTCAGCAGTGTGGATATCGTCACTGAGCGCGCGCAAATGGCCGGTGCTTGCAATGCGATTTACCGCGATCTGCAAGGCCGTATCGTCGGCGATTTGATCGATGGCGAAGGTTTTGTGCGTGGTTTGGATCGTACTTGTGCCGCCCAGCCCTTCGATTGGGCGCAGGCACGTGCGCTGGTGGTCGGCAGCGGTGGAGTCGGGTGCGCGATTGCCGCTTCTTTGGCGGCGCGCGGGATTGCTGAGATCGGTGTATATGACACCCGCACGGAACAGGCCGAGGCCTTGCAACAGCGTTTGCAGCTCGCTTTCCCGGCTACGGCTGTCAGTGTGGTGGCACCACAGGCGCGCGGCTATGATTTGATCGTCAACTCGACGCCACTGGGCATGCATGTCGATGATCCTTTGCCGCTCGATCTCACTGGCTTGTCGGCCGAGTGTATCGTCGCCGATTGCGGCATGAAAATCGAAATGACGAAATTGCTGACAGCCGCCGCAGCACGTGGTTGCCGTATCCAGAAAGGGCGCGAGATGTTGATCGAACAAGCACCCTTGTACTTGGAATTGTTCGGCTGGCCCGATGTGGATGCGGCGGCTTTTCGGGCGCTGGGGACTTTATGAATCTGAGTAATTTCGGTATGGACAGCATCACGCTGGCCGGTCCGCTCGAATCGAAACTGGCGGCCTCGAAAGCCGCCGGGTTTTCGCAAATCATGCTGTGGGCCAAAGACTTGGCCTCGTATCCGGGTGGCTTGGAGCAGGCGGTGCGGCTGGTGCGCGCCAGCGGTGTGCGCGTCACCGGCATTCAAGTCATGCGCGATTTTGAGGGCTTGAGCGGGCCGCTGCACGAATACAAGCTCGATATCGCCAAAAACATGCTGCAGATTTGCCGCGCAGTTGGCGCGCCTTTGTTGATGGTGTGTTCCAGTACTTCCAGTCATGCCAGCGGCGATATCCAGGTGATTGCCCGGCATTTGGCCAAACTGGCGACGCTGGCCGTGCCGCTGGGCGTGCGGGTCGGCTTTGAAGCGCTGTCTTGGGGGCGGCATATCAATCAGTATGAACAATCATGGCAAGCCGTTGAATTGGCCGATCATGCCAACCTCGGTGTAGTGATCGACAGCTTTCACATGCTCGCCAATCAAGCCAACTTCGATGCCATCGATGATATCCCAAGTGGAAAAATCGCCATGGTGCAGTTGTCGGATTATATGTGGCGTGATATCCGCAGTGCCGAAGAAAGACTCGAAACCGCGCGTCATCTGCGCGTGTTTCCGGGTGAGGGCACGCACTCGCAAGAATTGAGCGACTTGTTGCGCCGCTTAGATAAAAACGCTTATCGCGGCGATTACAGTTTTGAAGTCTTCAATGATGACTATCTGCAGTTGTCACCCGAAGTCGTGGCGGCACGCGCGCATGCCTCGGCGAAATGGGTCACCGATCAGGTATTGCGACGTAGTTTGAATATGCGTGCGCCGGTACCCGGTCATCCGATGATGGCTTGATTTAACTGAATGCGATTGCGATGATGAAAACCCTGTTGATACTCAATGGCCCCAACCTCAACTTGCTCGGTACGCGTGAGCCAGGCGTGTATGGTGCACAAACCTTGGCTGAAGTCGGCCAATCGTGCGCGGCCGCGTGCGCCGCACAAGGCTGGGCTTGTGATTTTCGCCAGTCGAATCATGAAGGCGTGCTGCTCGATTGGATACAGGAAGCCGGCGCAGAACAAGCTGCCGGTCGGGTGGTCGGGGTGATTTTCAATGCCGGGGCGTACACCCACAGCTCGATCGCTTTGGCCGATGCCGTCAAAGGCGCGGCGCTGCGTTTGATTGAATTACATATTTCGAATGTGCATGCGCGCGAAGCGTTTCGCCAGCATTCATATTTGTCGCCAGTGGCAGCGGGCGTTTTGTTTGGCTTCGGCACGGCCGGTTATGTGCTGGCCGTCGCCGCCATGGCGGAACTGTTGCGCTCGCAAGGACAGACATGACACGCGTGCCGCCGCCCGAACATCTGATCAGTCTCGTAATGCTGTTGGCTACGCAAGTGAAGGTGAGCGTAGCCCTGTACAGATTTTTGTTCAGCGTCAGCGCCTTCACGGTGGGGTAAATTATTTCTCACAGCAATGATCGCGCGTCCCAGACTTTGGTGTTGACCATGCTGAGTCTGGCTGTGTTACTCGCGGCCTTATCGTGGCTGGCGATTCCTTACGCTTACCGCAAACACACCGAGTAAGTTGGCAAGAAGCCCCCTCACTTCCAGCTTTACTTGGGGGGAAATAAAAAATTTGAAATCACTAAAATAATTTGGAGATCACTATGAACAAACAAGTCATTGCCTTGGCACTGATGGCCGGCGGTACATCCTTGGCTCAGGCTCAAAGCAACGTCACTATTTACGGCTCGCTCGATCAATATCTTGGCTATATCAGCAGCACCAGCGGCACGCACGTGTTCGGTATCAATGACGGCTCGGTACTGCGTAGCCGCCTTGGCTTTCGCGGCGTCGAAGAACTCGGTGACGGTTACCAGGCTAAATTCAATCTCGAACAAGGCTTGAATGCCGATACCGGTGCCTCGGCCGATAGCAATCATTTGTTTGATCGCCAAGCTTGGGTCGGCATCAATACGCCGCTCGGTGAATTCCGTTTGGGCCGCCAGAATACCGAAATTTTCTTCATCGGTGGAGCGATTGATTACACCGAGCGGACGACCTTCGGCTCGGTCGTCAATACTTTCGGCGTTCCTTCGCGCTACGATAATGATATGTCGTATAAAACGCCGCGCCTGGCCGGTTTCCAGGGCGCGCTGCATTATGCCCTCGGTGAGCAGGCTGGTGGTGGTGTGAGCCAGAGCGCGGTGATGCAGTTCTCGCTCGATTTCAGTCAAGGCCCGTATCGCATCGGTTATGCCGGTTTGAGTGCGAAACCGGCACCGAGCGGCAGCGTGCAAGAAAAAATTCAATATCACAATGTGTATGCCGATTATGATTATGGCCAAGGTAAAGTGTATTTCGCCTACGTGCACAGCAATAATAATACCGCCAGCGCCAATGGTTTGACGGCCGCGACGATACTGAGCAATGTCGCTAATCCGAATAATCTGTTCGCCGGTACCGATAAGAACGCGAATCGCTACTTCAATATTTATCAGCTGTCGGGCGACTATCGCATCAATCAGCAAGTCCGCGTCGGCGCTTTGTACGGGGTGATCAAAGATACGACTGGCGGGAATGCCGGTGCCAAAGGCGGCAATATCGGGGTGTTTTATGATCTCTCGAAACGCACCACTTTATATACCTTTGCCAGTGTGCTCAGTAATGCAGCCAATGCCGGTTTCCGTTTCAGCGGTTCGGCTGCACCGGCTGCCAACTTGGCTGGTGCCGATGTCAATGGTCAACGTTTGAGCGGTTTGCAAACCGGGTTTGTGCATAAGTTTTAAGGATCTGCCGCTTTAACCGGGCTTCCCGAAAAACTTTTGGTACACCGCCAGACGCGCTGTGCCACTTCACCTTGATAGAGAAAAACGTATGTCTACATTTACCAGTAAGCGCCAAGCGGCGTCCACTTCCTCCGCCTCGTCGCGCAAAGCCGCGCTCGCCAGCTGGATCGGCAGCGCGGTCGAATATTATGACTTTTTTATTTACGGCACGGCTGCCGCCTTGGTGTTCGGGAAAATATTTTTCCCTGCCTTTGATCCGGCTACTGCCACCATTGCTGCCTTTGCCACGTTCGGCGTCGCTTATGTCACTCGGCCTATCGGCGCGGTCGTGCTCGGTCACATCGGTGATAAATACGGTCGCAAAAAGGTACTGACGTTCACTTTGCTGTTGATGGGCGTGTCGACGTTTTTAGTCGGCCTGCTGCCAACGTATTCACAGATCGGCATTGCTGCACCTATCATGCTGGTGGTCTTGCGCATGTTGCAGGGTTTATCGGCCGCCGGCGAACAAGCCGGTGCCAATTCGATGACGCTGGAACACGCACCGGCGCATCGGCGTGCCTTCTTCACCAGCTTCACATTGAGCGGCACGCAAGCTGGTTTGATTTTAGCGACGTTGGTGTTTTTGCCGATTTCGGCACTGCCGGAAGATCAGTTGTTGTCTTGGGGCTGGCGTATTCCCTTCTTTTTAAGCGCCATCGTGGTTGCCGTCGGCATGTGGGTACGTCGGACTTTGCCAGAAACGCCAGCCTTTGAAGGACATCACGACAAGTCGGAGAAAATGCCGGTGACCATGCTGTTTACCAGTAACAAGGCCAATGTCGTGCGCGTGATTTTTGCCGCGCTGGTGTCGGTGGTCAGTACCATTTTCAGCGTCTTCACGCTCTCGTATGCCGTCAACACCATGCATATTCCGCGCGCTACCATGCTCACGGTGTTGGTGTTGGCGAATGTGGTCGCGCTGGCGGCGATTCCGGCCTTTGCCATTTTGTCTGATCGTATCGGCCGCAAGCCGGTGTTCATTTTCGGTGCACTCGGTTCGGCGGCCTTGATCTGGCCTTACATGTGGGCGATCAGTCAGGTTAACATCGGCTTGATTTTTACCTTCGGTCTGTTGTTGTCAGGTGTGGTCTACAGCGCCGCCAATGGTGTTTGGCCATCCTTGTACGGTGAAATGTTCGGCACCCGGGTACGTTTGTCGGGTATGGCGATCGGCACCCAGATCGGCTTTGCCCTTGGCGGCTTTGCACCGACCATCAGCGCCTCGATCTTGCAACCAGGCCCGAACGGTTGGATGCCAGTGGCAGTATTTGTGACCGTGACGGCGCTGATTTCTGCCGCTTCGGTTGCGACTTGTCGCGAGACGTATCGGACGGCGATGGATCAGCTCGGGTAATTCTTTTTTCGCTGTTACACCAGCGCGCGCTGCTCGCAGTTCCGCTCAGCGTATCTCAATCTGGTAACGAAAATCCGCCGCCGCGCCACGCGAGCGGCGTCATTCCAGCGGCTGGCGATCATAGCCGAACGCCAGCCTGTCAATCACCACTGCCGGTGCGGCCACGGGCATGTTCAGCGCTGCGGCATGGGTGCGGCTGCTGGCAATGCTTAAGGTGCGAGGCATGCAAGTCGAAGTCCATCAACTGGCTCAGGCCTTGCAGCCAGTATTGGAACCTTTGCTGGCCGCCGGCCTCAATGTTGTGGTAGACCATTTCGGCCGACCCGATCCGCTGCTGGGGATTACCGATCCCGGCTTTCGCTATTTGCTCGCGCTGGGGGCCAGCCAAAACGTATGGGTGAAATTGTCGGCCGCCTATCGCAACGGTGCAGAGGGACGCGGCGAGCAAATCGCCTTGGCTGCTATGCCCTTATTGCTGGCGCAATTCGGTCCGCAACGATTATTGTGGGGCAGCGACTGGCCGCACACCTTGTACGAGGCCAGCGCACATTACGGCCAACAAACGCTGATGTTGGAACAATACTTGCCGAATCAAGCAGCGCGCCGCATCGTGCTGCGTGACAGTCCGGCGGCCTTGTTCGGGTTCTCCGCTTGAAAATCGCGCGCTGTCGCCGTGTGCGACGCGCGCTTACGCTATAGATTCCCGTAAGCCCTTGATTTGTAATATACTCTTGTCTTTCCTCATCTATACCCACTTAACATTGACTTCCTCAGAAACTTGGTGTTCTCGGCAGACTGACCGTGCCGGTACCGTGTTTGATTCACGGAAGGCCCACCATTGACCATGACTGATATCAAGTCCCCCTCTATTTCCCCTGACGAGCAAACCGAACATCCTGTGAAGTTTGAAGATTTCGGCCTCTCGCCCGATATATTGCGCGCTTTGTCCGAGCAGGGCTATGTGCATCCTACGCCTATCCAAGCCGAAGCGATTCCGGTGGTTTTGCAAGGTCGTGATGTGATGGGTGCAGCCCAGACCGGTACCGGTAAAACGGCCGGTTTCGCTCTGCCTATCATTCAGCGTTTGCTCGCCCATGCCAGCACCAGTGCCTCACCGGCGCGCCATCCGGTGCGCGCCTTGATACTGACGCCGACCCGTGAGCTGGCCGATCAAGTTGCCGCTAATGTCAAATCGTATGCGCGCTTCACGCCGCTGCGTTCGACCGTGGTGTTCGGTGGCGTCGATATGACCGCGCAAACGGTGGCACTGCGCGGCGGGGTGGAAATCGTCATCGCTACGCCGGGCCGCTTGCTCGATCATGTGCAGCAAAAAACCATTAACTTGTCGCAGACACAGATTTTAGTGATGGATGAGGCTGATCGCATGCTCGACATGGGTTTCTTGCCTGATTTGCAACGCATCATCAATCTCTTGCCTAAGCAAAGACAGAACCTGATGTTTTCGGCGACTTTTTCACCCGAAATCAAACGGCTGGCGGCCAGCTTCCTCAATGATCCGCAAACCATCGAAGTCGCGCGCAGCAATGCCACGGCCGACAATGTCACGCAGATTTTGTACAAGGTGTCGGAAGAAGAGAAGCGCGATGCGGTTTCCTTCATCATCCGCGAGCGCGGTCTTAAGCAAGTCATCGTGTTTTCCAATACCAAGATCGGCGCCTCGCGTTTGGCGTTGCACTTGGTTAAGCAAGGTGTCAAAGCCACGGCGATTCATGGTGACAGATCGCAATCGGAACGCATGCAGGCGCTGGAAGATTTCAAGCGCGGTGGCGTTGAAGTGCTGGTGGCTACCGATGTGGCTGCGCGCGGTCTGGATATTTCGGAAATGCCGTGTGTGATCAATTACGATCTGCCCTACAACGCCGAAGATTATGTTCATCGTATCGGTCGTACTGGTCGTGCCGGTGCCAAGGGTGATGCGATTTCTTTGCTTACCGATAAAGATGAACGTTTGCTGGCCGATATCGAAAAATTGATTAAGCAGAAAATCGTTTGTCTGAACTTGGCCGGGTTTGTTGCTACCTCGAGCATCAGCAGCGAACGCAGCCGTCCGGTTCGTAGCGAGCGCAGCGAGCCGGCTGAACGTGGCGAGCGCAGTGCCCGTCCTGAGCGCAGCGAACGGCCGGAACGCTCTGAGCGTACTGACCGTCCGGAGCGCAGCAGTGGCCGCGGCTTTTTGCCAGCGCGTGAAAAAGTTGATCCGTGGTTTTTGAAACCCTATGAACCGAGTGCCAGTACTCTGCCGTCGCTGTCGACGGCAGTCGAACTGGCGATGAATGGTGCGGCCCCCACCAAGCCGCGTGCTGCTTTGCTGGGCGGACGGCCGAAAGTCAGTGCGGAATAACTCTTGGTGTCAGCGTATTTAAGGAAGCGCAGATTTAATCCAAGCGGTTTGTCCGTCGCCACTGAGGCGCACTTGCGTCGCCTTTTGCTGTCAATAGCTCGCTATTGACAGCAAAAGGCGCCTTGCATTGCATCCTCATTGGCAACGGACAATTCCACAGCGATTAAATCTGCGCTTCCTTAAAAAAACCGGACTTGTCCGGTTTTTTTATTGCTGAGCGCTGTGTAACTGCCAAACCAAATTGGCTGCAGCCAAATCTTCGAGTGCCGTGCCGACCGATTTGAATACCGTCACAGTGTTCGCTGAGCGCCGTCCGCCATGCCGGCCGCGACAGAGTTCCGCCAACTCGGCGACGATGGCAGCGCGTTGCAGGCTGCCATTGTCCAGGCACTGCAGCAGGTCGCCGGCTTCGGCCAGGGCACCGGTATAGGTATCGACCGTGACTTCGGCGCGCGCCATCAGGGCATCATCGGCTTCGCGCATGTCGGGACGAAAGCCGCCGACCAAGTCGATGTGTGTGCCGTCGCGTACCCAGGTACCATTGACCAAGGGCACACTGCTGGTGGTGGCACAGGAGATGATGTCGGCATCGGCGCAGCCGCTTGCCAAATCCTCGCAGAGGCTGATGCGCAGACCGGGTGGGCAAGTTGGATCGGCCAGAATGGCAGCGCGACAGGCGGCCGATTTTTCAGCTGCACGGCCCCAGATACGGATGTGCTCGATAGGCCGTACGGCGCAGTGGGCCAGCGCCAGATGCGGTGCTAAATGACCATTGCCGACCATCAGCAAGCTGCGACTATCGCGGCGCGCCAGATAATCGGCCGCTAAGGCCGAGGCGGCGGCGGTACGTTTTTTTGTCAATGCTTCGCCATCCATCAGCGCCAACGGTGCGCCAGTGTGCGAATCGAGCAGAATGAACAGCGCTTGCACGGCCGGTAAGTGGGTATTGCGCGGTGCGACCGTGACCAGTTTCACGCCGGTGTGGCCATCGCTCTGCCAAGCTGGCATCAACAGCAAGGTGGTATCGGTGCTCGGTGAAATGTGGTGGACATGGCGCGCCGGGGTAGAAATGACTTCACAAAATGCGGCACGCAAGGCATCGATCAGGGCCGCCCAAGGCAGCGCTGCGGTGACTTGTTCTTGATTCAAATAGGGGATCATGGCATGGGCTCCGGTAACAGTGCTCCGGCTATCATACACATCAATTTGGACTGGTTCAAACAGCCGTTGAGGTGAACGCGGCATCGCGCTCACCTTATTTAATTGAATTAAATCAACGTTATACTGACATCAACATTACCGCGTGTTGCATTTGAATATGGGCAGACTTGATGCGCTTGATCGACCAAGGCTTGCGCTGCGCTGCGTTCCATACCAGGCAAATTGACTTCCAAAGCGACGCTGATGGCGAAGCCGCCGCTGCTATTTGGGCCAATACCGACCGAGCCGTTCACCGATACATCAGGTGGCAGGGCGATTTTACCGCTGGCAGCAACGAATTTCATCGCGCCGATAAAGCAGGCCGAATAACCGGCCGCAAACATTTGTTCCGGATTGGTACCAGCACCGCCAGCGCCGCCCAATTCTTTCGGCGTGCTCAGTTGCACGTCGAGGTGATTATCGCTGGAAACGGCGCGGCCATCGCGGCCACCGGTGGCGGTAGCATGAGCAGTATAAATGACTTGCATGTGAATTCTCCAAACAGGTTAATGAAACAACAGGGGGTAGTACGATGCAGTAATAATAGTACACAATTAAATTGTGTGCAATCTAAATACCCATTGAATATCTCTATCGAGCCGATAGGGATGAAACAACTTAGTTTAACTTTTTTTGCAATTCCTCGCGCAAATCGCCCAATTGTGTACGTAGCGTGCAGAGCGTATCGGGGGTTTGGCCGCTGGCACACAGAATTTGTGCCGGAATCGCTGCCGCCGCTTGGCGTAGCTGGCGACCGGCAGCGGTTAAGGTGATTCTGACTTGACGCTCATCGTCAGCATCGCGGCTTCTGCTCAGCAGGCCCGAGCTGGCTAAGCGTTTGAGCAGCGGAGTCAGGGTGCCGGAATCGAGAAACAAGGCTTGGCCGATTTGTTTGACCGGAATATCGTCGTGTTCCCACAATACCAGCATCACCAGATATTGCGGATAGGTCAGACCGAGGCTGTCGAGCAGCGGTTTGTAAGTTTTGGTCAAGGCCAGGGACGCCGAATACAGGGCGAAACATAGCTGATTATCCAGCGCCAACATGGGGAGGTCTTTAGGCAGGGAGTCGGTCATCGTGTGGCTGGAATCGGGTAAGGGAAGCAAAGCATGGGTTCAGACTACATGATAATCAAGTTTGTCGTTGTCGGTGGCGGCATTTATTGCAGCTGCTCCACGGTATAATGGCTGATTCCAAAAAAATACTGCAAATTCAGAGGTAACCGTGACTTTCATTAATAAACTGCACCGCGCATGGACCGGCAATCAATCATTACTGTGTGTGGGGCTCGATCCAGACGTCAACCGTTTTCCGGCTGAATTGGCCGGCCAGCCTGATGCAATCACGCTTTTTTGCAAAGCGATCATCGATGCCACGGCCGATCTGGCTTGCTCCTTCAAGCCGCAAATCGCGTATTTTTCTGCCTTGCGCGCCGAAGACCAACTCGAAGACATTTGCCTGTATATCAAAACACGCTATCCGCAAATTCCGGTCGTGCTCGACGCCAAGCGCGGCGATATCGGTGCCACGGCCGAGCAGTATGCGCGTGAAGCGTTTGAACGTTATCAAGCCGATGCCGTTACCGTCAGTCCGTACATGGGTTTTGATTCGGTGGCACCGTATCTGGAATGGAAAGATAAGGGCGCGATCGTGCTGTGTCGGACTTCCAATGCCGGCGGCTCCGATCTGCAATTTCTGCAAGTCGATGGCAAGCCCTTGTATCAGCATGTCGCCGCCTTGGTGGCGGAAAAATGGAATACCAATGGCCAATGTGCGCTGGTAGTCGGTGCTACCTTCCCGCAAGAATTGGCACGCGTGCGTGAAATTATCGGTGACATGCCTTTGCTGGTTCCCGGTATCGGTGCCCAAGGCGGCGATATTGCGGCAACGGTGGCAGCTGGCAAAACGGCCGATGGCAATGGCATGATGATCAATTCCTCGCGCGCGATTCTGTATGCGCAAGCCACGGCCGGTGAAAGCTATGCGGCGGCGGCGCGGCGTGTTGCACTGGAAACACGCGACAGCATCAATTTACACCGTTAAGGAGACGCCGATTTCATCGTAGTGGAATTGACCGCTGCCAATTATCGGCTCAGCTCAGCAATTGATTGAACTCATCGGCTTGACGCACGATGCGCTTCGAGGCGGTACCGAAGAGGTCGTGGGTTTCTTGCACAATATATTCGTTCGATCCCTTGGTACAAAACAGCAGACCGCGGAAGTTGGTACCGAGATAGACGAACGGTGCCAGCTTGGTTTTGACCGTGACATCGCTCTTGAGTAAGACGCGTAACTTGCGTTCGATATCGTACAAGCTGCTTTCATTCAAATGCACGGTCTCGCCCTTGGGGGTAGGGAAGCTGGTTTCAAAGGCTGGATTCTGCCCCATAGGATTTTTAACGGTGATTTTGACACCGAGTTTCAAAAATTTGGCAACGGCAAAAAAGTCATTTTCATCATACATGGCAAGCTCCTCAATGGTGGTTGCCGACTATGTGTTGCGGCAAAACATATATTGCCAGCTTGCCAGAAATCAGCGCTTTTGACAATCGACCTGTGCTGCTTTGGGCGATAGACAGATGATTACCCTAAATGCTCGTAAGGTCCTTCCTGCGAGCTTTTGGCAGGAATCCCGCAGCGTTCCTTAGCCAGAAATGATGGAATTTTCGGTGTTAAAAACGACGCTAGCTTGGCGCCAAAGACATGCGGGAAGGATGCAGGCTGGACTGGCGCTGCGTATGGCGCTGGATGGCCGCAGACAAGCGGATTCATCAGCATTGCCAATGAGCCCGGTCACAGCGGCACGTCAGCCAATTTTTTCAGAATTTGCTTCTTCCACGCTGCATAGTCATTCGGGACATTTTCGTCAGCTACCAAAATACTGCGCAAGCGCTGCAAGCTCGCTGCTTCATAGTTATCAAGTGGCAGCGGCCAGTCTTGCGCCAGCTCCGCTAATCCCAGTGTCGGGTGGGCGGCGCACAGTGCTGCCGATGGGGCGCTGATGTAAGGGGTGGGGGTGGCGAAAACCAGCAGGTTATAGCTGTCGGCAGACTTGAAAAAATGCACAGTTCGCGCCAGCGCTGTGTGTAGTCGCGCCAGCATCGGTGCCAGCGTCGATGGTTTGCCCCAGACATTGGCCACCAGCACGCCGTCGGCATGCAAATTGCGATGACACGAGGCGTAAAATTCGGCGGTATTGAGTTCGGCAACCAGACCTTGTTGGTCATAGGCATCGAGCAAAATCACATCGGCTTGGTCGGTATTGGCTGCCAACCAGGCTCGGCCATCGGCATGAATGATCTGCAGCCGCTCGTCATCGGGCGGAATCTGGCATTGCTCGCGCAAGGCGATCACATCGGCATCGATTTCTATCGCCGTGATGCGGCAGTCTGGCAGACGATGGTAGCAGTATTTGACCAGAGAGCCACCACCCAAACCGATCAGTATGATATGGCGCGGGGCCGGGCAAGCCAGCAGAAACGCCATCATCGCGCGCGAATAGGCGCACAGTAAGCGCTCGGGCTGATCGATCAACAGCGCGCTTTGCATGCATTGCGGGTTCAAATACAGCATGCGCAAGCCCTCGTCGTCGAACAGAAAGGGCCGTCCCTGCCGGGCTTGTGACAGTGCTTGCAAATGCTTTTGATGCAGCGCTTCGGCGGTCGATGGTCGATTCAGAAACAGGCGCGCTAAACTCGGTTTGGCTGTTTGCATGGCGAGTTCGTTTACGCGGCGCGGGCCAGTTCCAAAGCGGCTTCCAGCTCGGCTATGCGGGCATGTAATACGGCGTTGGCGCTTTCGAGTTCGCTGACGCGGTCATGCCACGGGCTGCTGTGCCCGCTCGCGCCAGCTGTCGTTGTTTGTGTCGGCGCAGCCTCGGCCTCAGGCACGCTGGCAGTCGGGCTCTTTTGCGCGCGTGCTTTATCGCGAATTTGCTTGGCGACTTGCTGTAACTCTTTTCGTCCGCCGGCGACTGCTGCCACTTGCTCGGCTTCGGGCAGGGAAGCCACGGCGGCGGCGGCGCTGATGGAAATAGTACCGTTGCGTACCGCACGCACCAACTCCGGCGCGGCAGTCCTTTGAATTTTTTCTATTTGCACCACGGCATTGCTGGTGATGCCGGCGGCACGGGCGATATCTTGGCGGCTTTGGGTGGCTTTGATAATCGGTTGCGCGACCTCGTTTTCTGACAGCGTGACCGCTGCTGCCGATTCTTGCAATTGTAAACGCGCCGTGATGATTTCTTTTTTACGTATAGCCAACATGCCGCGCTGAAAATCAGAAACGCTGCGGCGACCGAGGTGATTGTCTATCATCCACAGTTGGACATCTTCGATATTCGCGAATTGTTCGTTTTGTACGATTTTGAAGGGCAGGGCATGCTGTTGGCAGATTGCATAGCGGTTATGACCATCGATCAGCACTTCGCCCCAACATACCAAGGCATCGCGACAGCCTTCGGTCAGGATGCTGCGTTCGAGCGCGGCAAATTCTTGCTCAGTCAGCGGGTCGATATAGGCGCGTAAGGCTTCGTGGATAATCATAATCGTCATTCTTCCTGTAAATCTTCGGCACGCTGAGGCCGGAGCAATGGTCTGGCATGTTGCAAGGGAAGCGGCATTGTAGCTGAGAATGCGATGCTTTTCCGCAGCACAACATGGTCAGCAGATGCTGATCTGTCGGCGCAGCCGTGTACAATGGCATGTTTTGCTGTGGCGTGAAGAGATTTTTTCAGTATGCCACACTGCATTGTGATTAATTATTTCGGCGCAGCATGCGCCGTATAGCAAGGAACTGCCACTATGATGACCTATGAAGCGTATCTCGATGAAGTCACAACCCTGATGACGGAAAAATTTGATCTCACCGATGAAGATGCGATCAAACACGTCATGCGCGCCCAAGCCGGCGATTTTTTTACCCTGCATGACGATATGCCGGAAATGCGCACGCCACAGCGCGCGCAAGAGGATGCCCAGAAAATTTACGATCTGCGCAATAAATCGCGCGCTCACGTCGCGCCACAGCGCAAGTCGCGCAAGCCTTAAGCGGCCGGATGCGATGAAAACACCGAAACGACTCGCCCCTCTGGTAGAAGAGGGATTGATCGATGAAGTCTTGCGTCAATTGATGAGCGGTAAGGAAGCGACCGTGTATGTGGTGCGCTGCGGTGAAGAAATTCGTTGCGCTAAAGTTTATAAGGAAGCCAGTCAGCGCAGTTTCAAACAGGCTGCCTCGTACCAGGAAGGACGCAAGGTCAAGAACAGCCGGCAGGCGCGTGCGATGGAAAAGGGCAGTCGTTACGGTCGCAAGATGCAAGAAGAAGTCTGGCAGAACGCCGAAGTCGATGCGCTTTATAAGCTCGCCGCCGCCGGTGTCAAAGTGCCGACGCCGTATCTCTGCTTCGAAGGGGTACTGTTGATGGATTTGGTGACCGATGCCGATGGCCATGCCGCGCCGCGTCTCAATGATGTCGAACTGTCGCCGGAAATGGCGTTGCAATACCATGCTCAGTTGCTGCAACAAGTGGTGCTGATGCTGTGCGCCGGGGTGATCCACGGTGATTTGTCCGAGTTCAATATCTTGGTGGATGGCGAAGGCCCGGTCATCATCGATTTGCCGCAGGCAATTGATGCGGCCAGCAATACCGAAGCGGCCGTCATGCTGGAACGCGATGTCACTAACTTGGCCAATTATTTCGGGCAATTTGCGCCGCAATTGACAGCTACCCAGTATGGCAAGGAAATTTGGAGTCTGTATATTGCCGGCGAACTGAACCCCGATGTGGTGCTCAGCGGCCAAGTGGCCGCCGATACCACACCGGTCGATCTCGATGCTGTGCTCGAGGAAATCGAATCAGCCATTCTTGATGAACAAGACCGGCTGCGTCGCATGGCCGAAGCCTGAGCGCCGTCTCGCTTGCGTCCGCTTATTTGTGTCCGCTTATAGGGCGGTGCGCAGCGAGAACAGTTCCGGAAACAGCACCACGTCGAGCATCTTGCGCAGATAGCTGACGCCGGCCGTGCCACCGGTACCGGTTTTAAAGCCGATGATACGTTCTACCGTGGTGACATGACGGAAGCGCCAGATGCGAAAGGCGGTTTCCATGTCGACCAGTTTTTCCGCCAATTCATACAGCGTCCAATGCTGTTCCGGCGCTTGATACACCTGTAGCCAGGCGGCTTTGACGGATTCGTTAGCGGCCAGCGGCTGCGCCCAATCGCGTTCTAAACAATGGCTGTCGATGGCAAAACCTTGGCGCGCCATCAGGGCGATCGCTTCATCATAAATCGATGGTGTACGCAGCGCCGCGTCGAGCGTGGCATAGTTGCCGGGATGACTTTCATGGACTGCCATCATGGTGGCATTCTTGTTTCCCAATAAGAATTCCAGTTCGCGATATTGATGCGATTGAAAACCCGACGAGGCCCCGAGGTAGGGGCGGATCGCCGTGTATTCGCTCGGTGTCATGGTCGCCAACACATCCCAGGCATGCACCAATTGATCCATGATGCGCGCCACGCGCGAGAGCATTTTGAAAGCCGGTGGCAAATCATTGTCATGGATATGCCGGCGCACGCCGTGCAATTCGTGCAGCATCAGTTTGATCCATAATTCGCTGGTTTGATGCTGGATGATGAACAGCATTTCATTATGATTCGGCGAACGCGGATGCTGCGCCGTCAGGATCTGGTCGAGGCCGAGATAGTCGCCATAGCTCATCGATGTCGAAAAATCGAGTTGCGCGCCATGCCAAGCCATCGGGCATTTTCCAGTTGGAGTCGTATCGGTCATGTGCTGTGCTTTCTCAGGTAACTGCATTGCGTTTCAAATCGGTATCGTAGGCGGCATGATCGAGAATGTCGCGCAAGCCTTCGACCGCATCCCAGACATCGACGAAACGCAGATACAAGGGGGTGAAACCGAAGCGCATCACCGCTGGCTCACGGTAATCACCGATGATGCCGCGTCCTATCAGCGCCTGAATCAGCGCATACGCATGCGGATGCTTGAAGCTGGCGTGGCTGCCACGTTGCGCATGCGCGCGCGGCGTTACCAGTTCCAGCCCATGGGCGGCGCAGCGTGCTTCGACCAAGTTGATGAAGAGGTCGGTCAGTGCCAGCGATTTAGCCCGAATCGCCGTCATATCGGTGTGGCCGAATACATCCAAACCACAGCCGACCAAGGCCAACGACAGCATAGGCTGGGTGCCGCAGAGCGCGCGGCGAATCCCTGGCGTCGGCGTGAAGCCCGCTTCCATGGCGAAGGGGCTGGCATGCCCCCACCAGCCCGAGAGCGGATGCGAAAACGCCGCTTGATGGCGCGCGGGTACCCAGATAAAGGCAGGTGCACCGGGGCCGCCGTTGAGGTACTTGTAAGTGCAACCGACCGCGAAATCGGCCGCGGCGGCATTGAGCGTTACTGGCACGGCCCCGGCTGAATGCGCCAGATCCCACAGTGCCAGCGCACCGTGGGCGTGAATCAGAGCAGTCACTGCCGTCATGTCGTGCAGATAACCGCTGCGATAATTAACATGGGTCAGCATGACCAGCGCCGTTTCTTCATTGATCACCTCGGCCAATTGTTCCGGCTGGTCGATCAGCACCAGCCGGTAACCGCGATCTAACCAGCGCGTCAAACCTTCGGCCATGTAAATATCGGTAGGAAAATTGCTGCGCTCGGTGATGATGGTTTTGCGACGGCTGTCAGCGGCTTGCATCTGCAGTGCAGCGGCGATGGCTTTGAACAAATTGATCGAAGTCGAATCGGTCACCACCACTTCACCGGCGGCGGCACCGATCAAGGGGGCGAGTTGGTCGCCCAAGGTCGATGGCAGATCGAACCAGCCGGCACTGTTCCAACTCTTGATTAAATCTTGGCCCCATTCGTCGGCGATGACTTGGCGCGCGCGTTCGAGTGCCGCCTTCGGGCGGGCACCGAGCGAATTGCCATCCAAATAAATCACCTCTGGTGGTAACAGAAATTCATTGCGCAAGGCGGCCAGCGCATCGTCGCGATCGAGCTGCTCACAATCGTCTCGGGTCAAAATGGGGTTCATACGAATCTCCTGAGTAGGGCGCGTACCGGACTGGCATCGAGGCCGGCTAGCTTTAAAGGTAAACAAATTAATTCATAGTCGCCGGCGGCGACTTCATCGAGCACTATTCCTTCGAGGATGGCCATGCCGTGTGCCTGTACCCGCTGATGTGCCATCAGTACTTTGGCTTCTTGCGGATCGAGCGAGGGCGTGTCGATGCCAACCAAGCGCACACCATGGCTGGCGAGTAAATCGATGGCGGCCGGGCTGATGCTGGCAAAGTCAGGATCCCAGTGCGCTTGCGGCGCCGTTTGATAGGTGCGAAATACAACGCGTGGCGGCAGTTGCGCGAGAAATGGCAGAATCTGTGCCATATCGACTTGTTTCACGCCCAGGCAATGAATCACGCGGCAGGGCCCGAGATAGCTGTCCAGCGCGACTTCATCGATGGCGCGGCCGTGCGCATCGTAATGTGAAGGCGCATCGCAATGCGCGCCGGTATGGGTCGACATACTCAGCTTGCTGACCTTGACCGGACAGCCATCAGCAATCTGCCACGTGGTTTCACTGGTATAGGCGCTGTCGCCAGGCCAGACCGGCATGCCGAGCCGCAGCGTCGGACTGATGTCCCACAGGATTTGCTGTTGCATGAAAAACGCTCCGCTCTTTGTAAATAGGGAATACCCTTATTTTATGCCGGAATGCTTGGAGAATTCTTGCAAACTGCAGCGTGAATTTTGCCTTATTTCGAATATACTGCGAAGAATAAGTATTATTTTAAAATATAAATTGAAAATGACTTGATGCAGCGCACACTTCAGGAAAAAATGACTATGCAACTCGACGCCACCGACTTAAAAATTCTGCATAGCTTACAAAGCGACGGCCGCATCAGCAATCAAGAATTAGCCGATACCGTGTGCCTCTCACCTTCCGCTTGTCTGCGCCGCGTGCGCATGCTTGAAGAGGGCGGCATTATTCACCATTACTGCGCAGTGATCGATGCGGCAGCGGTTGGCCTTGAGGTCGATGCCTTTGTGCAGGTGACGATGCGGCGCGATGTAGAGCAATGGCATGAAAATTTTTCGCAAGCCTTGCAGCAGTGGCCGGAAGTGATCGGTTCCTACATCATCACCGGTGACGCCAATTATTTGCTGCGCGTGCGCGCCAGAAATCTCAAACACTATTCCAGCTTCGTACTCGAGCGCCTGTATAAAACCACCGGCGTGCTTGATATCCGCTCTAACATCGTCTTGCAAACACTGAAAGATACGCATCAAATTGCGGTGAGTCTGATGGCGGAGGGGATGGCTTGAGGGGCACTTGCAGCATAGTGTACAGGCGGTCTTCTCGTGCAGCTCGTTCGATCGCCATATACGGACGGCGTTCAGATCTTGCTCATGCCCGTATCTGATCCAACCGACAAGCGCAAGGGGAGCGTATGATCGGGTAAGTGAAAAAAGTCAGCTGATTTCCAAAAAACCAATGTCCAGATCGAGAAAAGCAGCAATGATGGTATCGGCATTATTGAGCAGGGTATTGACGACGGCTTGGTTTGAGCTGTTGCCTAAGCATAGGCTTACCACTCGAGGAGGATGGCCGATCAGCCCGGATAAACCGTGGAAATCTTCATCTTTGGTGACGATTACATAATCGTTTTCTTTGGCGAACTGCCAAATCGCCTTGTCATCGGCACGTTCCAAGCCTGTCAGCCTGACATGCGTCGTGCCAGGATAGCTTCCTTGCAGCGATGCGACAATGCGATATGACAGATTCTCGTCGAGTAGTAATTTCATGCTGTCATTTGGAAGATAGCACCATGGCGTTCCCTTCCTGCCGCATAGGCAAGACAAGCGAGTACGTCGTCGCGTTGTAATTCCGGATAGTCGAGCAAAATTTCCTCGGTAGTCATGCCCGAGGCCAACCAGTCGAGAACATCTTGCACAGTGATGCGCAGGCCTCGAATGCATGGCTTACCGGAACGTTTTCCTGGCTCCATGGTGATAATTGGATGGTAATCAATCATGGTGTTACCTTTCATCATTTGTAACAAGCGTCAAGCTTAGCGAGTTTTAAAAAACAAGCATACTACTGTCAGCTCATTTTTACAGGCTACTGAATCTATTGTATCGTATGCGTTCAAAACAGTAAGCAACGACCGCGCCGTAGGCAAAATCCGGGACGCTGGCAGGTTTTTTCGCTTACTTGCTCAGCAACAAAGCCTTGAGCAAGGGCGCAGCCGGCCCGTGCTCGGCCCAGGTTTGGCTCAGATCGAGGTCGCCATCGGCGCTGACCAGAATGAGAATATTTCCACTCTGCAGATCGATGAGATTGAGTATGCGCACGCCGGCGATCCAACCCTGACGTTCGACGATCACGCTAGGCTGCTCGGCATTGGCTGCGCGGAAAGGATAGACCCACACTCCGAGCGCACCACCGACAGCATTGGGCGTGGTCATCACGGTGCGGGCAGAGGAAGACAGCAGTTTGCCATTGAGGAAGGCGCGGTCGAAGGCCAGCAAATCTTGTAGCGTGCCATAGCTGCCGCCGGCCGCCGCATAGCTGGCGAAATTCACGGCCGGCTCGGGTTTGCCATCGAGGATGCCATGCAGATGGCTGGCATCGTCGACATGCGCGGCGCTGTACAAGCCGGCATGGCGCATGCCGGCCACTTGGAAGATCCGCTGTGTGAGTAAATCGGTGAAGGATTGACCAGTCACGCGTTCAAGTAAAGCGCCGAGCACCAGATAATCGCAATTATTGTAATCGAAACTGCTGCCGGGCACGCTCTTGAGCGGAGCGGCGCACAAGCCGGTGGCAAATTTCTGCATGTCGTCACCATTGCCGGCATTTTGCATGTGAAAGCCGGGGTCGGCATTGTCATTAGCCAGGCCGGAATAATGCATCATGAATTGGCGCAGCGTGATCGCACGCGCGGCCACATTCGGATAATCGGGCCACCAAGTTGACAGCGGCGCATCGAGTTGCAGATGACCTGCCTCGACTTCTTGCATCAGCATGATCGCGGTCATTTGCTTGGTAATAGAGGCGAAACGGAAGCTGCGCGTGAGTGGGCCGAAGTTCTTACTGGCGCTCTGGTGCAGGATGCGCTCGCCGCGTGCGGCCAGCACCGCACCTTGAAAGCCTGATTGAAACAGCGCTTGTGCCGCGGCGTCGAGCGGCGTTGTTACGGGTGCCGCAGCCCGGGCGGCACTGCAACAGAACGTGGCCAGTAACAGTATGCAGCGCAAAGCAGCTTGAAAACGCGACATCGATGAACTCCAGTAGGTGATGGACAGACTCCAGTGTAGCAAATCCACGCAGTTTCGAAAGATATTGCGGTGCACGATATATAATGCGGCACCATGAATTTAATAAAAACCCTCGCTTCCATCAGCGGCATGACCATGCTCTCGCGTATCACCGGTCTGGCGCGCGATGTGCTCATTACCACGCAATTCGGTGCCAATGCGCTGACCGACGCCTTCAATATCGCGTTTCGCATTCCGAATCTGTTGCGCCGCCTGTTCGCCGAAGGGGCGTTTGCCCAAGCCTTTGTGCCTATCTTAGCCGAATACAAAAGCCAGCAGGGCGCGCGCGCGACCAAACAATTGGTCGACCATGTCGCCACCTTGCTGACTTGGGCCTTGCTGTTGACCTGTGTGCTAGGCATCATCGGCGCACCGCTGATCTTGTATTTCGCCGCCAGTGGCCTGACTTCCCAGCCCGGCGTGTTCGATGCGACCGTGGTGATGACGCGCATCATGTTCCCCTACATCGGCTTCATGTCCATGGTGGCGCTGGCCGGTGGGATTTTGAATACTTGGCGCGAATTCAAAGTACCGGCCTTCACACCGGTGGTGTATAACCTCAGCTCGATTGCCGGTTCCTTGTTTTTATCGCGCTATCTGGCGCAACCGATTTATGCGCTGGCCATTGCCGTGTTTGTCGGCGGGGTATTGCAATTGGCGATACAGGTGCCGGCACTGATCAAGATCGGCATGTTGCCACGCATAGGTTGGCGTCCCGGTACGGCATGGGAAGACCCGGGCGTGCGCCGCATCTTGCGCAATATGCTGCCGGCGATTCTCGCCGTGTCGGCTTCGCAAATCAGCATCCTCATCAATACCAGCTTAGCTTCGAACATGGCGGCCGGGAGTACCAGTTGGCTGGCCAGTGCTGACCGCTTGATGGAATTTCCGACCGCCTTGCTGGGCGTGGCACTCGGCACCATTCTCTTGCCCGGTCTGTCGAAAGCCAATGCCGATGGCGATACCGTCGAGTATTCGGCTTTGCTCGACTGGGGTTTGCGCCTGACATTTTTGTTGGCGATGCCGGCTGGCGTGGCGCTGGCAACGATCCCGCAAGCCTTGACGGCGACCTTATTCCATCATGG